>CAYWSB010000001.1:0-160499 GCA_964460465.1 uncultured Geminicoccaceae bacterium
CCCAAACAGGCAGATTCCACCTATGAGTGGCCCTAACTTCGGGGCTGGGTCACGCGCACACGCTTTTGCTTCAGCCACTCTGGCAGCTGGCCACGAAAATCCGCCACCTCTTTGTAGATTTGCTGGGGGATTTTCACGCGACCCTGCTCCGCCTGCTCCAGCAGCCATTCCCAGAACGGCGCAATCCGGTCGATGGGGTAGTAGTCTCCGTCCGCCCTTATCAGGACGTTGACGTCGGGCAGGTACAGCGTCATGCGGCGCGGATGCGATCTTGCAGCAGCTGATCGACGGAGGGCGGGCTGACGCCCAGTATCTTTGCCGCACGCGTGTGGGTGATGGTTTCGTCCTGGATGGCTCGCCGCACCACGCTGAGTAGCGCATCGCCCAGTCGATGCCGGCGCACAATGTAAAAGTTAGGTCCGCCGTCGCTGTCCTTGCCCTTCTCCTTGCGCCTCTTCTTCTCTTCGCGCCACCGTGCGGCGAACATCCGAAATAGATCTCCAGCCACCTCGTCACTAATGCTCCGCTCGCTGAGCAATCGGTAGGTGACGACACCCTCGCTGACGTTCCATATGTTCGCAATCTGGGCAGCGGTGCGCAGCACAGTCTGCGCGTCCGCGCCTCGAAGGTCGGGCAGGGTGGATACGTCCACCGGCAGGAGGAACTCGCCGGCCACCGCGTTACAGAAGCGCTCGATGGCGTTCTCCGAGAGCATGTTGAGCGGTCCGCTCACGCCGCTGGCGCCAATCCAGATATGTGCCAGCTCGTGCATCAGCGTGAAGGCGCGCGCAGTCATCGCGTCGTTATCGTTGATGACGACAAAGGGAGCGATGTCATCGGCCAGCGCAAAGCCTCGGAACACATCCTCACCGATATCGGAATGATGCGAGCCTAGATCACCCAGCAGCAGCACATAAACCCCCGCCCGCTCGGCGGCGGCGCGCAGCAGGTTGAACAGCGCAGCCGGGTACTTGGCCGCACGTTGTTCTTCCTCGGTGATTTCCAGCGTGTTCCTGATTGCCGCCGCCACCTTTCGCGCGCCGTACTCTGGCCTGGCGGAAGCCACGAACGGCCGAGGCTCGGCCGCTTCCCCGAGCAGCAACTCGCGCACCATTTGCTGGCGCGCCCGCACGTCGCGCATTAGCGCGTCCAGCAGGGCATTCTCGCGCGAGGATATCTCGCTGGAGATGGTGCGGAAATCCTCACCGCGCTCACCGCGTGTGGGCGGATTCGGTAGATAGAAGGCCACCAGCGGGCGGCGATAAACAGCAGCAGCCTTGGCCAGCTGTACCTCGGTGATCGACAGGCTCCCGTCCTCCATCCGACGCAGCTTGTCCGTCGCGCTCAGCTTCTGCGTATCCTTCAGGCCGAGTTTCTCCGCGGCCTCCTCAAGCGAGAGTCCGGCAGTCTTTCGTGCCCATACGAGCAGCGCTGGATTGATCTGAACGGCCTCTCGCATTCCGGTTGGCTCAACGGTCGCTGTGGTCACAGTAGGTTGGTCGGGTTGTGAAAGAAAGGATCAGCAGCATGCGGGATAGCCGCCGACGACAAATATGTAGCGCTTCCGCCGGCGCGCGAGGAGGTCCGGGTCGGAGACGCGAGTCCACCAGACTCTTTTCACCCAGGCCGACCTTGGTTGAGTTTAGATTCGGGTCCACGAGACTCTTTTAACCCTGCCGGTCTCGGCCAGGATGCGGCCGTGTCCAGGATTCCACGGGCGATGGCGGCGGATGTGCCTCGCTACGTCAGCCAGGCAGCATGCCGATCGGCGCCGGCCGGTGGTCTTCGGCGCTGACGACGACGGGCTCCCTGTCGCGTTGCCGGGTGGGCCTTGCCGGGCCTCCGGGGTGGCCGTCCTGGCGTGGTGCCTCGGGGCCGGCCACGGGCGCTCGATCCTCGTGCCGCCATCGGGCGAGGTGCTGGCGAAGGCGATCGCCGGCACCCGTCGCGAGAAGGGCATCCGGCCCGGCGGGACACCGCCCCCCCGAGCCATCACCGCGCCACACCCCCCCACCCCGCCCGGGCCCCACCCCGACCCGCCTCCGCCGCCCAGGAACCGGCCCCCGCCCACCCGGGCCGCGCGCACGGACTCCCACCATGAAAGGCCAGGAGGCCTTTCATCCGATCTCCGGAGGAGACGCGGCCAGGAGGCCGCGGAGGGCGACGCATCCTGCCAGCGAGTCCTCAACAACCCCTTAACCCGCCCGCCGCCACCACCCCGAAGGACCGGAGGGGCCGACGGGGAGGCGAGCCTCGCCGTCCTCTTCCATGCCTGCGCTCAGCCTATGCGACGGCCTTCGCGACGATGTCGGGATGCTGGCCGATCACGCGCACGTAGGCGATGGCGAAGGTCGGGGCTGTTGCGCGGGCCTGCTCCCAGTCGCGCAGCGTGCCGACCGGCACGTGGAAGCGGCTGGCGAATTCAGCCTGCGAGAGGCCGAGCCTCGTCCTCGTCTTGCGGATCAGCCGGGCACGCTGGCCGCGATCCATCGCCTCCGGTGTGACGTCGAAGTCTTCCGGGTCCAGGGGATCAGCCGACAGCACGATACGCTCTTTCCTCACCCTCGTTGCTCCTTCTCACCGACATGAAGCGGGGCAACTCGTTCCGCCAGACGAACACACCGGTGAACAGCTTCTCGCCCACCAGGCCGATCACCTTGAACCGCTCTTCGCCGTCCCGCCGCCGGATCGAAGGGACGATCAGATGATTGACATCCTCGAGAATACGGTCGCCGAAAGCCAAAGGCAGCTTGTGCTTCTCGCGGTTGATCGCGTCCTTCGCCGGATCGAATCTGTCGGCCATGCCGGACATTGCGAGATCCTGGCGCAATGGGCAAGCCAAAACTACGGTAATCCCGCATATCCAGAGCGATCGAGCCGGCTCGAGCCGCTTTCCGTTCCCGCAGAGCCCCCGACAACGCGCCATCCCGCCCGCGGCCACCATCCCAAAGGACCGGAGGGGCCGACGGGGAGGCGAGCCTCCCCGTCCTCTTCTCCACCGGATCATAAACAATGCTTATGACAACTCGTAGGCCTACGTACGAATTGACCGGGAATGGCGCATGGAGCGGCGCATTCGCGCTCGGGTTGGCGCATAGAGCGGCGCATGAACCCGAGGGATGCGCCGCTATACGCGCCATTTGTCATAATCTTCGCCGCTATATGCGCCATAAGCGTTGCTTATGGCGCATCGGATGCGCGTTTTCGGCCTTTTCACGACGAACGAACCCGCGAACGAACCCAAGAATCGACGAACGAACCCGGCGCCCGGGTTCAAAACGCCCTGAAATCGACGAACGAACCCGGGAACCCGCGAACGAACCCGGGCTGCCAGGATGTCGCAGCCGGCTCTGAAAAAGGCTTGTTTTCAGGGGGTTGCCGGGTGGGCCGGCGATCGCGGGCGAGCCGCGGGCGAGGCCGGCGATCCCGACAGGACGAATCCGCCGAGCGAACCCGGGGGCGGGTTGACCTCGGCCGCGGGCGATGCTAGGATTATGCACCTATGACGGCTTGGTCAGCCGGGCGAAGCGGCGGATCAGGAGGAGGGCGGCGGTGGCGAGGCCGAGGGCGAAGCCGATCCAGACGCCGCTGCCGGCGAGCGGCGTGAGCAGGCCGAGGACGACGGCGGTCGGGAAGGCCACGAGCCAGAAGCCGATGACGGCGATGAGCAGCGGCACCCGGGTATCCTCGAGGCCGCGGAGCGCATGCGCGGCGGTCACCTGCAGCCCGTCGACGATCTGGAAGACCGCGGCGATCGCCAGGTAGCCGGTGGCGAAGGCCAGCACCTGCCGGGATTCGGGGCTGCCGTCCAGGAACGGGCGGATGAGCGGGCCCGGCAGGAACCAGAAGACCAGGGCGGTGCAGGTCATGAAGACCGTGGCCAGCAGCATCGCCGCCCGGCCGGCGATCCGGGCGGCGGCCGGGTCGGCGCGGCCGCGGGCGAGCGCCACCCGGGCGGTCACCGCCTGGCCGAGGCCGAGCGGCACCATGAAGGTGATCGAGGCGAGCTGCAGCACGATCTGGTGGGCGGCGAGCTGGTAGACGCCGATGAAGCCCAGGATCTGCGCCGAGCCGGCGAAGATGCCGACCTCGAGCAGGATGAACAGCCCGATCGGGATGCCGATCCGGTGGATCGCCCGGAAGATCGGCCAGTCCGGCCGCCAGAGCCGGCCGAGGATATGGTGGCGGCGGAACGGCAGGCGGCGGAGCGCGATCCACAGCAGTGCCGCGGCCATGGCGAGGTGGGTGATCGCCGAGCCCAGCCCGGCCCCCAGCACCTCGAGCCTGGGCAGCCCGAAGGCGCCGAAGATCAGCCCGTAATTGACGAGCGCGTTCAAGGGGATGGCCAGGAGCGTGACGAGCAGCACCGGGCGCGTGCGCTCGAGTGCGGTGGCATAGGAGCGGAGCACGCTGAAGGCCAGGATGAAGAAGAGGCCCGGCAGCACGCCGCGCAGGTAGAGCTGGGCCTCGCGGCTCAGGCCCGGGTCCTGGCCGATCGCCGTGAAGAGGCCGCCGATCCACCAGAGGGCCGGGACGGCCGCCAGGGTGAACGGCACCGCCGCCCAGAGGCCCTGGCGCACCGCCCGGCGCATCTCGCGGACGTCGCGCCGCGCCAGCGCCGCCGCGGCGAGCGGCGTCACCGCCGTGCCGATTCCGATGCCGAGCAGCATGACCGGGTGAAAGACGCTCAGGGCGAGCGCCGTCGCGGCCAGCGCCTCCGGCCCGAGCCAGCCGAGCATCAGCATGTCGGTGGTGGTGATCGCCATCTGGCCGACCATGGCCAGCACCAGCGGCAGGGCGATCCGCGCGAGCGCTGCCATCTCGGCCCCGTAGGGCCGAGCCGCGGCCGGGACCGTCGGCGGGGCGCTGTCGGAGGCGAGCATGGGTCGAGCCTTAGATAGCCCGGCGGGGGCCGCTGCGTGGCGGGCGGGACGGGCCTTCCTCTATCGCGCCCGCCCGGCAGCGTCGAGCGGCGCCATCTCGGGCGGCGGCTCGGCCGGGCGCCGGCGCCAAAGGCCGGCGAGCTCCACGAGGCCGCCCAGCACCGCCTCGAGGATGTTGCGCAGCGAGACGATGGCACCGATCGCGACCGCCGTGGCGGCCGGGACGCCGTAGGGTGCGAGCAGGGTGGCGACGGCGGCCTCGCGCACGCCGAGCCCGCCCCAGCCGACCGGCAGCAGCAGGATGACGGCCAAGAGCGCCCGAATCCAGCCCAGCGTCGTCCAGGCGACATCCGCGTCGACCGCCGCGGCAGCCAGCACGATCGAGACGATCGCGAGGCCATTCCAGGCGAGCGAGCAGCCGACGATGCCGAGGAGCACGCCCGGCCGCATGTGCCGCATGCGCAGCGCCGCGGCGCGCAACCGGGGCACCGCGGCTTGGACCGGCTGCAGCCAGCGCCAGCGCGGCAGCGCCGCGACCAGCCGGCCGCCGAGCCGCCGGCCGGCGGTGGTGACGAGGAGCAGGCCGCCGCCACCCACGGCGACAAAGACCAGGGCCAGCACCGGCACCACGCCGAGCGAGCGCGCGACGGGGTCCGCCAGCGCCAGGGCGAGCCCGAGCAGACAGCCCACACCGGTCTCGACGAGCCGGGCCACGAGCATGACGGCTGCGGCCTCGACCGGCTGGCGCCCTGGCTTCTGCAGCTTGTACCAGCGCGAGACGGTGCCGCCGATCTGGCCCGGCACCACCAGGGTGTAGAAGGCGCTGGCGAGCTGGATCGCCAGCATCTGCCTAAAGCTGAACGCGAGCGCCTGGACCCGTGCCGCCAGCCAGAACACCGCCGCCTTGGCCGCCGCCATGGGAAGGACGAGGGCCAGGGCCGCCAGGGCCGGCAGCGGCTCGATGCCGGCGAGCACGGCACGGAAGTCGCCGAGCGGGACCAGCCAGAGGAGCAGGGCCACCACCAGGAGCGAGGCCAGGGGACGCCAGGCCCGCCGCCACAAGGCGCGCGCCGGCGGCAGGAGCGTGCCGGCGGCGCTGCGACGCGCGACCGCGACACCGGTGTCAGGCTGTGCTGAGGGCAACGAGGAACCTCGGGGGCGCGGCTTGGGAGCGGCACCGGTCGTCGGCGCCGCTTGGGTGGCGATGTAGGGCGCAGCGCACGGCGGCGCCAGTGTCGTGGCCGACCGCGGGCACGCATGCCGTTTGCAGAGCCGGGCCGCATCTGCGATGAGAGGGCTCGCCGACCGGCAAGCGTGCGTCGGCACCGCCAGCCGGTGCCGTCGTCGCACAGCGCCCGGCGTCGGCCGTCCGCAAGAGCAAGAGACCAGCCATGACCGAAGCCGCACTCACCGTCCGCCTCAATGCCGCCGACAACGTCGTCGTGGCCCGCCGGGCGATCGCCGATCGTACCCCCCTTGACGGCGAGGGCGTGACCACGACCGCCAAGATCCCGGCCGGGCACAAGATCGCCACCGCCAAGATCGCGAACGGGGCCCCGGTCAGGAAATACAACCAGATCATCGGGGTCGCCAGCGCCGACATCCTGCCCGGCGACCACGTCCACGTGCACAACTGCGTCATGGCCGATTTCGCCCGCGACTACGCGATCGGCAGCGCCGTCCAGCCGACCCGGATGGTGCCCGAGGCCGAGCGCGACACGTTCCTGGGCTACGTGCGCAAGAACGGCCGGGTCGGAACGCGCAACTACATCGGCATCCTCTCCTCGGTGAACTGCTCGGCCTCGGTCTGCCGCTTCATCCAGCAGCATTTCCCGAAGGAGGTGCTGGCCAGGTACCCGAACGTCGACGGCGTCGTTGCGCTGACGCACTCGACCGGCTGCGGCATGGCCGACCGCGGCGAGGGCTTCGCGACGCTGCAGCGCACCCTATGGGGCTACGCCCGGCACCCGAACTTCGCCGGGGTCATCATGATCGGCCTCGGCTGCGAGGTGAACCAGATCGACTTCCTGCTCGAGGCCTACCAGATCGAGCGCGGTCCGCTCTTCCGCACCATGACCATGCAGGAGACCGGCGGCACGCGAAAGACGGTGGAGCGAGCAACCGCGATGATCGAGGAGATGCTGCCGCACGCCAACGAGGTGGCGCGGCAGCGCGTGTCCGCCTCCGACCTCTCGGTCGCACTGCAGTGCGGCGGGTCGGACGCCTATTCGGGCATCACGGCCAACCCGGCGCTCGGCTACGCCACCGACCTGCTCGTGGCCCAGGGCGGCACCGGCATCCTCGCCGAGACCCCGGAGATCTATGGGGCCGAGCACCTGCTTACCCAGCGCGCGGTGAGCGAGGAGGTCGCCAACCGGCTGATCGAGCGGATCAAGTGGTGGGAGCACTACACCGCCTCGAATGGCGGCGAGATGAACAACAACCCATCGCCCGGCAACAAGGCGGGCGGGCTCACCACCATCCTCGAGAAGTCGCTGGGGGCCGCCGCCAAGGGCGGGACCACCAACCTCACCGGCGTCTTCAAGTATGCCGAGCATGTGAACACCAGGGGCTTCGTCTTCATGGACAGCCCTGGCTACGACCCGGCCTCGGTGACCGGGCAGGTGGCCTCGGGCGCCAACATCGTCGTCTTCACCACCGGCCGCGGCTCCTGCTTCGGCTACAAGCCCGCACCCTCGATCAAGCTCGCGACCAACACCCCGATGTACGAGCGAATGGTCGAGGACATGGACCTCAACTGCGGCGACATCCTCGATGGCGGCGCCACGATCGAGAGCAAGGGGCGCGAGATTCTCGATCTTCTCCTCAAGGTGGCCTCGGGCGAGCCGTCGAAGTCGGAGGCGCTGGGCATCGGCGATCACGAGTTCATCCCTTGGCAGATCGGTGCCGTGATGTGAGGACGCCGGACCGCGCCGCAGCGTGACCGCCGGCGATGGAGGCAGGACCATCGCCGCGGATCGAGCGCAAGCTCACGACCATCCTGGCTGCCGATGCGGTCGGCTACAGCAAGGTCATGGCGGCCGACGAGGAGACAGCCCTCGCAGCGTTGCGTGCCGCCCGCGCCGTCTTCATCCGGCTGATCGAGCGCCATCGCGGGCGAGTGTTCAGCACCGCCGGCGACGGCCTCATGGCCGAGTTCCCGTCGGTGGTCGAGGCGGTCCAATGCGCCATCGAGGTGCAGCGCGAGCTCGACGGGCGCGGCTCCAGTCCGGGTGCGACGGCGTTCCGGATCGGCGTGCATCTGGGCGACGTGATGGTCGACGGCGACGACCTGTTCGGCGACGGCGTCAATCTCGCCGCCCGGCTCGAGGGCATGGCGGAGCCCGGCGGCATCCTGATCTCGCAGCCGGTCTACGACCAGGTGCATGCGAAGCTCAGGGTCGGGTTCGACTTCCTGGGCGAGCAGCGGCCGAAGAATCTCGCCGCCGACGTGCCGGTCTACCGGGTGGCGCTGGCCGAGAACCGTCAGGGGCGCGGGCGGCCGACTGGTCCCGCCCCGCGGCCCCGGACGGAGCGTCCGCCGGAGACGCTGCCGGCGGCAGGTGAACGATGGGCGAGGCTCCGGCGCCGGTCGCTCGTCACGGGCACCTTTTGGCTCGGTCTCGTGGCCGTCGACCTGCTCACCGGCCCGGGGTTCTGGGCCCACTGGCCGGGAATCGCCTTGCTGGCCGGGCTCGGCTTCTGGCATGCGCCGCTGGTCGGCGGCCGCCATCTGAGCACGCGAACGGTCCGCCTCGCCGTGGTCGTGGCCGCCCTGGCGCTGGTCAACCTCGCCACCTGGAACGGCACGTTCTGGGTCGTCTGGCCGGCGTTGGCGATCGTGGTGATCGAGGCGATCCGGCGGCTGCGCACCGGTCCGGCGTGAGCCGCGATCGCGGGCACCCGGCATGGGCCACCGGGGGTCCTTGCCGCGGATCGGCGATGGCAGCTTCGGTCAGGCGCTGGCCCGACTGCGCGCCGCCAGGGCGGCGGCGCGGTGGCGCATGAGCCAGAGCAGGGGTGCCATCGACATCATGACCGCACCGGTGACGACCATGGCCGGTGCCGGATCGCCGAAGAGGTCGACGAGGCCCCCGGTGATCGGCGGCAGGATGCTCATGGCGACGTAGTTGACGGTGTAGAAGACGCCGAATCCGGCGGCCCGCTCGGCCGCGGGCAGGCTCTGCGGCAGCGCCATGATCGCCCCTGCCGGGGCACCAAGGACGATGCCGGCGAGGACGATGGCGGGCAGCGGGGTGGCGAGATAGGGCAGCATGGCGATCGCCAGTCCGGTCACGAGCGCCGCAACGACGATAAGCCGATCGCCCTTGCCGGTGCGGTCGGCGAGATGCCCGCCCAGGACCAGGAGGGGGACGCAGAGCCACATCAGCAGGCTGGCGGCGGCAGCGGCGCTCGATTGCGGCCAGCCCCGGTCGGCCAGGGCGAGCGGGGCGAAGCCGAGGAACAGGACGATCCCCGCATTGAAGGCGCCCCAGACCACACCGGCCAAAGCGGCGAGCTCGAAGCCTGCTCGCGACAGCCTGGGCCGAGCGGGATGTCGAGCGGCAGCCGGCACCGGCGGCGGGTCACGGCCGGGCGGCGGGCGATAGGCGACGGCCAGGAGCCCGAGTGCGAGGAGGCAGAACCCAGCGGCGAGCGACAGGACGCTCTGCCAACCGGCGAACGATAGCCACCAGCCGAAGGCGGCCATGGCGAAGGCGAGGCCGAGCGGCCAGCTGCTGAGCAGGCAGCCCATGGCGGTGGCGAGCTCGCGGCCGGCGAACCAGTCGGTCGTCATCTTGGCCAGCATGACGGTGAGCAGGATGCCGCCAGTGCCCGAGACGAGGCGGCCGACGCAGGCCACGGCGAAGCTCGTCGCCTGGGCGACGATCAGGCAGCCGAGCCCCAGAGCGAAAAGGCCAAGCACCGCCACCGGCTTGTCGCCGAGGCGACCGCCGAGCCAGCCTGCCGGAATAGCCAGGAACACGCCGGGCAGCATGAAGAGCCCGAGCAGGGTCCCGGCCTGCGCATAGGTCAGTGCCAGCTCGCTCACCAGGAACGGCAGCACGGTGGCCACCGCCTGAAAGGCGAGCGCCAGGCCGACCCTGGCGGTGAAGAGGACCCCGAGGACGCTCCAGCGGCTCACCTGACTGCCCAGCGCTCCGATTCAGCGGCGAGCGCCGGTGGCGTTCGCTGCCCGCGGCCCGCCCCCGCCGTCACCGGCGCTGCAATGCCTGCCGGCTTGCGTTTCGGCAAGGGGCCGTCAGCGGCCGCCGGTCAGTGCGAGGCGCCGCCGTCGACCGCGAAGGCCTGGCCCGTGACGTGCGCGGCGGTTGCCAGGAAGACGGTCATGTCGGCCATGTCCGCCTCGGTCTGCGGCACGCCCTGCGGGATGAACGACTCGACCGAGCGCTTGTAGGCCGCCTCCTCGCTCTCGCCGGGTTGGGCGAAGACACCCGAGAGGAGCGTCCACATCTGCGTCCCGACGATGCCGGGGCAGAGGCAGTTCACCGTGATGCCCTCCTTCGCCACTTCCTTGGCGAGCGATATCGAGAAGCCGATCACCGCCCATTTGGAGGCGCAGTAGTGCGTCAGGAGCGGCACGCCGAGCTTGCCCGCGATCGAGGCGATGTTGATGATGCGCCCGCCGCCGCCCTGCCTGCGCATCTCGGCCACGACCGCCTGGTTGGTCAGAAACGTCCCCTTGGCGTTGACGTCCATGATGCTGTCCCAGTCGGCCTCGGCGAGCTCCTGGATGGGCTTGGCGGTGATCACCCCGGCACCGTTGACGAGCACGTCGACGCGGCCGAAGGCTTCGACCGTGGCCTTCACCATGGCGGCGACCTGACCGGGATCCGTGACATCGGCCTCGATGGCGATCGCCCGGTCGCCGAGCTCGGCCGCCACCGCCTTGGCGGCCGTGTAGCCGCCGAGATTGCGGCCGTGATACTGGTTTGCGGCATCGCGCGCCTGATCGAGGCCGGCGACCGCGACATGCATGCCCAGCGCGTGGAAGCGCCTTGCGATCCCCCTGCCGATGCCGGTCCCGCCACCGGTCACCAGCGCCACCTTGCCGTTGAGCGCGCTCATCTCGTTCCTCCCTATTGTTGACCTTGCTGTCGAGCGACGACCGGAGATTGCAGGATCGTGTCCGGTGGAGCAATCCAGGATGGATCTCACCCTCTGGCCCATACGAGCACCGAGGTGACGGTGCAGACCGAGAGGGCATGCGTGACGAGCACGATCGACGACGCGAGCCGCGTGTAGACGCCGTAGCGCTCGGCGAGGACGAAGACCGAGGCGCCGGTCGGCAGGCTGGCCGTGACAATGGTCGCAAGCGCCAGATCGGGGCGTAGCGGCAGCAGCCAGAGCACGGTCGCCGCCATCAGCACGGGGTGGACGACGAGCTTGATGGCGGTCGCCGTGGCGATCTCGGCCCTGGCCCCGGTGAGCTGGGCGCCGACCAGCGAGGCGCCGAGCGCGAAGAGGGCGCAGGGGGCGGCGGCGGCACCCAGGAGGCCGGCGAAATTGGCGACGGGGGCCGGCAGCCCGGCGCCGCCGAGGTTCCAGGCGAAGCCGGCGAAGACAGCGATGATCAAGGGGTTGCGGGCGAGATTGGCGAGGACGGTCCGCAAGGTGGCGAGCGGCGACGCCGCCCGTCCGGCGCGAGCCTCGAGGATCATGATCAGAACGGGGGCGGTGATCAGATTGTCGAAGGTCAGCGCCAGCACCGCCGGCAGGGCGGCCTCCGGGCCCAGTGCGGTGATCAGGAGCGGGATGCCCATGTAGCCCGAGTTGGTCCAGATGCCCCCCATGCCGGCGACGCTGGCCTCGGCGAAGGGCAGGCCGAAGCGCCAGCGGAACAGGCCCGTCGAGGCCAGCCAGAGCACGCCCGCCACGCCGTAGAACGCGATGAAGAAGCGCCAGTCGAAGAGATCGTCCAGCGGTGCGGTCGCCACCTTGAGGAACAGGAGCGCCGGCAGGGCGAAATAGAAGACGAATCCATTGAGCCCGGCCACCGCGGTCTCGCTGACCATTCGCCGGGCGAGCGCAACGTAGCCGCAGAGGATGAGCGCGAAAAAAGGGAGCGCGACGTCAAAGAGCACCGACAAGGGCTGTCTCCATCCTTCAGCATGCTCCGGTGCCGCGCGCTCGTCGCCTGCGGCCTGCTCGGACCCCCGCCGACCACCCCCAGCATCGTGGCGGCTCGCACCCGCCGAGTCGAGATCGACGCGGCCTGCGGTACCCGCCAGACGGCGGCTTGCCGGCACCGGGAGCCCACGTGCGCAGGGCTTGCGACGCCGGCAGGTCACTCCTATTGCTGCGCCATGACGATCTGCGCATCCGCCATGGCCGGCCGGCGGGCCGGCGCCTCCAAGCTGGTTGCACCTTGCGCTATCTGATCGCCGGCGGTGCCTTGCTCCTGGGCGCGGTGGCCGCCGCCTTCCTCGCCTTGCCGCTGCTGATCGACGGCGAGCGCATCGAGCGGCGTCTCACCGAAGTGGTGGCCACGGCGACCGGCCGGCAACTCGGCGTCGCGGGGGCCGTCGACATCAAGCTCCTGCCACAGCCATTGCTGACGATGCATCGGCCGACCATCGGCACGGGTGCCGAGGGCTTCGGGCTGACCGCCGACCGGCTCGACCTGGAGGTCCGGCTGCTGCCCCTGCTGGTCGGCACGCTCGAGGTGACGGACGCGCACCTCGTCCGGCCCGAGCTCCGTCTGTCGGGCGATACGACAGCGGAGCTGATCGCCTGGCTGGAGCGGCTGGCGACGCGCGAGGAAGCGCTGCCCTGGCAGCGCCTCGCCATCGTCGGCGGGACGCTCGCCACGACGGCACGGGGCGCGATCGTGCAGCAGATCGATGCGGTCATCGAGCGCGATGCCGTGACCGGCGGCAGTCGCGTGGCGGCGACGGGACACGTCGGCGGCAGCGGGCGGGTGGAGCTCGACGCCGAGCTCGCCAGTGTGCCGAGCGGACGGCCGATCCCGACACAGCTGCAGCTGGCGCTGAGGGGGAACGACGCCGAAAGCCGGCTCGATTTTCGCGGACTCGTCAGGCTGGCCGGCGATGGCAAGGGGCTGGACGGGCGGCTGGCTGTGGACCTCGAATCGCCGGCGTCCCTCGGCCGTCTCCTCGCGACGGGTGACGCCAGCACCAGCCCGACAACGCTGGCGGCGGCGCCAGTATCGCTCCAGGCGGTGCTGGCGGTCGAGCTCGGCGCCGACCGACCCGAGATGCGCCTGGACGAGCTCACCCTCACGGTGGACGGCCAGAGCCTGACCGGCAGCGCGGCGCTCGGCCTCGGAACGGCGCCGGCCATGGCACTCGCCCTGGCCGCCGACCGGCTGACGCTGCCGGCTGCGACCGACCCGGCGAGCCGATGGCCGTTGGGCGTCCTGCGCGCCTTGCCGGCCGATCTCGCCGGCACGGTCGAGCTGCGGGCTGCGGTCGTCGAGTGGCGGGGGCAGACGCTGCGCCAAGTATCGCTCGACCTCGCCTTGGACGGCGGCGGTGCGGCCGAGATCACCCGTGCCAGCCTTCTCCTGCCCGGCCCGGGCGACCTCGCCTTCACCGGCCGGCTCGAGCCCTCGGGCAGCGACGGCGAGCCGCGGCTGAGCGGACGACTGGCGGTCGCGGTACAGGAGCCGGCGGCACTGGTCGAAGCCTTCGCCACACCGCCAGCCGTGTTGCGCCGGTCGACCACGCTGTCGCTCGAGACCGAGCTCATCTGGGCGCCGTCGGGCGTGACGCTGCGTGGCGCCGATCTGCGGCTCGATGCGCTGCGCGCCGAAGGTGGCATCGCATGGCGCGTGGCGAGCGACGGCCGCCTGCCGCAGCTCGCCGCGCGCGGGTCGATCGATCGGCTGGCGCTGGACGATCTCGTCGCCCTCGACGCGCCATCGACCACTTTGGAAACATGGCTCCAGCAGCTGACCGCGACCGACCTCGCCCTCGACCTCCGGGTCGAGCGGACGAGCCTCGGCGAAGCCCGGCTCGGCGGCCTCGTGGTGCATCTCGACGGCAGCGACGGCAGGATTGCCATCGAGCGTGCCAGCTTCACCGACGTGGCCGGCAGCGCCGTCACCGTCGACGGGGTGATCGACGCGCGCGAGCGCTCCTTTGCACTCGATCTGGCGATCGATCTGGCGTCGTTGCCGCGCCTGCTCAGGCTGCTCGGTCACGAGCCATCGGGGGCACTCGCCCTGCTCGGCCCACTGAACCTGCGCAGCACCCTCGAGGGCGCCATCGAGGACGTGACGGTGCAGGCCACCCTCGATGCGGATCAGTTCCGCGCGGCCGGCGGCGGACGGCTGAGCAACTGGCTCGCCGCACCATCGGGGCGCATCGAGCTGCGGCTCGACGCCGTCGACGCCGCGGCTCTCGTGCGGCAGGCCGGCGGCATGGCCGTCACCGATCCCCTGCTGCAGGGGCCGCTCGCGGCGACCATCGGTGTGGAGCTCGACCAGGGTGCCCTATCCGCGGCGGCGCTCGGCGCGACGCTGGGCGACCTGGAGCTGGACCTCGCTGCCGGCCGCCGCGCGCCCGAGACGGTGCAGCTCGATCGGTTCGATCTGCGGATCGGTGCGCTCGGTGCCGACACGGCTGCGCTCCTCTATCGCCTGGCCACGCCACCGCTCGGCCTCGTGCCCGGCCCACCGTCGGCCTGGCTCGGCTACTGGCCCGCGCAGGAGCTGGATTGGCGCGGGCTCTGGGCACGTGACATGGAGCTGGCCTTGACCCTGGCGCGCGACGACCCGGCGCTGCCGCCGATCGAGGTGATCGGGCAGGTGCGCGACGGGCTCCTCACCATCCCGGCCTTCCGCTACGAGAGCGAACGCGGGCTGATCGAGGCCGGCATGGCCCTGGCGACCCGCCGCGGCACGCCGATCGCCGAGCTGGCCATCGACCTCGCCGCACAAGGGCTGGATATCACGACGGTGCTGGAGGCCGCCGGCGTCGATCCGGAAGCGATGACGGGTGGCGTGGATCTGGAGGCGCGACTGCTGTCGTCGGGGCGAAGTCTCCGCGCCATGGTGGCCAACCTGCAGGGGCGGGTGGGGTTCGTCATGTCGAGCGGCAGGCTCGGTGCGAGTTCGGCTGCCGATGGCGGTATTCCCGTCGATCGCCTCGCCGGCACGCTGGAGGTCGAGCGGGGCGTCGTGCGGCCCCTCGCCGGCGGCATCACCTTCGCGGGCCCGGACGGCACCGGGCGCGTCGACGGCTTCGTGGATCTCCTGAACTGGATGGTGGAGCTGCAGCTGGCAATCGACGGGCGGGCCGGCGATCCGCTGGTCCGGCAGCGATTCTTCGGGCCCCTGGGCGAGGTGTCGACCCTGCCACCCGACGATCCCGCCGTCGCCCTGGAACCCGAGCCGTCGCAAGGCGCACCGGCAGACTGACGGCCGTTGGCGGTCCTATTTCCGGGCGGCGGCCCCGGCGCCTCGCGTCCCCTTGCGGCGGAGCAGACCGGCGCCCGGGAGATCGCGCATCAGACCCTGCATCTGGCCGCGCAACTGGCCGATGCGCATCACGTCCTCGATCCGCCGATCGAGAAAGGCCCAGGTCTCCTCGTTCTCGGGCGAGATGTCCTCGAGCCAGTAGAGGACGGTCGTGATCAGCACTGTGGCAAGCGTCACCCGGCGGCTGTAGCGGCTCAGGCCCTGCTCACGTGTCGCGGGGAAGCCGGCGGCGTCCCAGATCTGGTCGACCGTCCGCCAGAGCGCCTTGCCGGCAGTGCCGAGATTGGCGGGGTTGCCGCGGATCAGCGCCGCCCGGCGCATCGCCTCCTTGTGGTCGTCGAGGACCTCGATGCGGGTCCGCACGAGCCGCGCGATCCGCTCGCGCACCGGCAGGCGGGCGAGTTCCTCGGGATCGATCGCGCCCAGCATCCGCCGGTCGGCCCAGTCGCCGAGCCAGGCCAGGAGGCTGTCGCCGCCCTGCGGGAACAGGCGCCGCGCCGTCGCCGCGTCGAAGCCGGCGTCGGCTGCCGCCTGCAGCAGGGTCCGCCGGCTCCACCCGTCGAAGGCCGCATGGACGAGGGCGGCCTCCAGGATCCGGTCCTTCTGGGCGACACGCTCCGCCATGGCATCACCGGTCGCAGCTTCCGTCATCGCTTCCTGCACCTTCGGCTTTGGACGTCTGCTCCGCAAGATAGGCGGCCAGGGCGCCGACTTCACCATCGAAGGCGAGATGCCGCGGATCGCCGAGGCGGTGGGTGTAGAGGATGCCGTCCAGATGGTCGACCTCGTGCTGCAGAATCCGTGCGAACAGCCCTTTGGCCTCGCGCTCGATCGGCCGGCCGCGTGCATCGGTCGCCTGCAGCCCGACGGCAGCGTGCCGGGGGACCAGACCGCGCAGCCCCGGGATCGAGAGGCAGCCCTCGAAGGCGAGCTCGCTCGCCTCACCGACCGGCACGAGCCGCGGGTTGAGCAGCGCGAGCGGCTCGGCCGCGCGGTCGACGGCACCATCGGCGTCCGGGACGTGGGCGAGCATCACCCGCAGGCCGGCATAGACCTGCGGGGCGGCGAGCCCGAGGCCGCGGGCATCGGCCAGGGTCTCGCGCATGTCGGCGAGCAGGCCCGCGATCTCGGGCGCCTGCGGATCGGTGACGACGGCGGCGGGCCGCAGCAGCACAGGCTGGCCCAGAAGGGCGATCTTCCGCAAGGTCATGGCAGTCGACTCCATCATTGCCGCAGGTCGCGACCGGCACCGCGACGGGGACTTGCCGAAAACGCGCCTTTGCCGTAGAAGGCCGCCCAGCCCTTTATCGAGGGAACCCCTATTGTTGTCCCGGTTCTGCGCCGCGCAGGCCGGGCCGAACGCGTACAGGAGAGCGGTCATCGTCGAGGTTCAGGTTCGCGACAACAATGTCGATCAGGCTCTGCGCGCGCTCAAGAAGAAGATGCAGCGCGAGGGTCTCTATCGCGAGATGCGCATGCGCCGGCACTACGAGAAGCCGTCCGAGCGGCGTGCCCGCGAGAAGGCGGAGGCCATCCGCCGCTACCGCAAGCTGATGCGCAAGCGGGCCGAGCGCGACGAGGTCTGAGCTACGGCCGGGTCCGCGAGGCGGCCCGGTCGAGGCACCCGCAACGTTGGCTTGGCGACGATGCTCGTCCGGATCCGGATCACCGGGCGAGCATGTCTCTTCCGGTGATTTTCTGTTCGCACCGTCGTCGCGCCGATCCGCTCCGCCGGCTACTCGGCAGGGATGCGGGAGAAGCCGTTTCGCATGTAGGCGATGATCGCCCATATCTCGTCGTCGGTCAGCGCGTTCTTGAACGCCGGCATCTCCGTGTCAAAGGCCGCGCCGCCCTCCGCGATCGCCCACAGCAGATATTCGTCGCCGGCCATCGGCCTCTGCACCAGGTAGGTGAGCAGAGCGGGCGACGGGACTAAGCCGCGACCTTCTGATCCGTCACCGTAGCCGATCTCGCCGTGGCAGCGGGCACAGTGCGCCGCGTAGGCGTCCGCCCCCTGCGCGATCGCTTCCGGGCTCCGCTCGAGCGGGCTGACCGCACCGCGATAAGTGGCGGGCACCTCCTGGTTCATGAAGGTCCAGTGGCGGAGCATGCGCTGGTGCTGGGTGACGCCCATCATGCCCGGATCCCAGCGATCCCGCTGACTGCCCTCCGGCCACATGCGCTCCCAGTCCGTCGTGCGCGGCCCCCACCAATCCTGCGGCCCCGGCTCGCGCTGCTGTGCTGCCGTGGTCGATGGGGCGGCCCAAGCCGCGACCGCGACGACCAGAGCCATGGCGACCAGTGCTTTGGACATTCTCGACCTCCTGCCTGCCAAGACGCCGAGCATCGGCTGTCGCCGCCGCACCTGCCATGACCTGGATCAAAGCCGGCGGGACGACCGCGCGCAACAACGGCGCTCGTGGCGTCAAGCCGGCAGCTGGAGCTGGTGCGCCGCCAGCGCCTCGGCCTGACGCTTCTCGAGGGCAGCGACGTCGAAATCACCCACGAGCGCCATGAACATCCGGTGCCAGTTGATCTCGGCGTTCAAGTGGAGGAACACGGAGCCGAGCCCGATCGCCGCACGGTCCATGAAGACGAACTCCCGGGGCGGCGTCACGCCACCGACCTCCTTCAGCCGGCGATGGACCTTGCCGGCGACCTCGCGGCCCTCGCGGCCGGCATTGGTCTCCTGGATCAGCCGCGGCCGATCCTCCATGAGCGGGCCGTAGAGGAAGGCCGCCCACTGGTTGAGGACGTCGATCACCTCGTTGGTGAGGCCGGAGAAGCCCCAGCTTTCGTAGGCCTGGACGGCGAGGTCGCGATCGTTGCGCATCAAGGCCCAGAAGAGGTCGATGACGCCCTTGACGAAGCGCGGCGGGAAGAGCCGGACGCAGCCGAAATCGAGCAGGTTGATGTCGAGATCGGGGCGCACCGTGTAGTTGCCGAGATGCGGGTCGCCGTGGATGACGCCGAAATTGTAGAAGGGCACGTACCAGGCACGGAACATGTTGAGCGCCAGCCGGTTGCGGGTCTCGGCGTCGGCGGCCTTGAACGAGAGGAGCTTTTCGCCCTCGAGCCATTCCATGGTCAGGAGGCGTCCGGTCGAGAGCTCGTCCAGCACCGCTGGCACGTGGATGTGCGGCTCGTCCTTCAGGATGGTGCGGTAGAGCCCCATGTTCCGGGCCTCGTGCGCGTAGTCGAGCTCCTCGTGCAGCCGAGCGGCGATCTCCTCGTAGATGCGGTCCGGGTTGATCGCGCGGTCGTAGCGGCGATAGATCGCGAAGATGAACTTGAGCTGCGAGAGATCGGCATCGACCGCGGCCGCGATGTTCGGATACTGCAGCTTGCAGGCGACCGTCCGGCCGTCGTGCAGCTCGGCCTTGTGCACCTGGCCCAGCGACGCCGCGGCCGAGGGCTCGAGCGGGAAGTGGGCGAAGCGCTTCTCCCAGTCGGCGCCGAGCTCGGCCACCATGCGGCGGCGGACGAAAGGCTTGCCCATGGGCGGCGCATTCGACTGGAGCTGCGCCAGCTCGGCCGCGTACTCCGCCGGCAACGCCTCGGGGATGGTGGCCATCATCTGCGCCACCTTCATGAGCGGCCCCTTGAGCCCACCCAAGGCCTCGCGCAGCTCGGATGCCTGCTCGAGGCTGTCGCCACCGCCGGTCATGCGCCGGCCGGCGAAGCGTGCGGCCGCGGCGCCCACGGTGGTCGACACCTGGGCGTAGCGGCGGAAGCGGCCGCCGAACGAGCTTTCCGAGTTGCGCCGGTCGCCGCCGGCGGGGCGATCGCTCAAGCTTGTGCTCCCATCGCTCGCGGCTCGGCCCCGTCGGCGTCCAATGCCGTCTCCAGCTCTGCGATATAGTCTTCGAGCACGGACAGACCACCGGCCCAGAACGCCGGATCACTGGCATCCAGGCCGAAGGGTGAGAGCAGTTCCTTGTGGCGCAGCGTCCCGCCCGCTTCCAGCATCGCGAGGTAGCGCGGCTCGAAGCCCTCGGGCGCCTCCTCGTAGCGCTTGTAGAGCGCGTTCACCAGGCAGTCGCCGAAGGCGTAGGCGTAGACGTAGAAGGGCACATGGACGAAATGCGGGATGTAGCTCCAGTAGGCGCGGTACTCGTCGGGATAGTTGAACGCCGGGCCGAGGCTTTCCTGCTGCACCGCCATCCAGATGTCGCCGAGGTCGTCCGGGGTGAGCTCGGCTTCCTTGCGGGCATCGTGGACGCGCCGCTCGAACTCGCAGAAGGCGATCTGGCGGACCACCGTGTTGAGCATGTCCTCGACCTTGCTGGCCAGGAGCACCCTGCGCTCGACCGGGCTCGCGGCTTGTCCGAGGAGGGCCCGGAAAGTGAGCTGCTCGCCGAACACCGACGCGGTCTCGGCGAGGGTCAGCGGTGTGCCGGCCAGGAGCAGCCCCTGCTTGGCCGCGAGGAGCTGGTGGACGCCGTGGCCGAGTTCGTGCGCCAGGGTCATGACGTCGCGCGACTTGCCCTGGAAGTTCATGAGCACGTAGGGGTGCACGCTCGGCACTACCGGATGACAGAAGGCCCCGCTGTCCTTGCCCGGACGGACCTCTGCATCGATCCACCTGCGCACGAAGAAGCGATCCACCATCTCCGCCAGCCTGGGTGAGAAGGTGCGGTAGGCGTTCACCACCACCACCTTGGCATCGTCCCAACTCCGGCGCTGGTCGCTGTCCTCGGGCAGGGGCGCGTTGCGGTCCCAGAACTCGAGCTTCTCCAGCCCCATCCAGCGGGCCTTGAGCGCGTAGTAGCGGTGCGACAGCCGTGGATAGGCGTGGCGGACGGCCGTGATCAGCGCCTCCACGACCTCGTCCTCGACCTGGTTGGCGAGATTGCGCGAGGAGATCGGGCGCTCGAACTTGCGCCAGCCGTCCTCGATCGCCTTGTCCTTGACCAGCGTGTTGGTGATGCGGGTGCAGAGCCGGATGTTCTTCGCCAGCACCCCGCTGATGGCCGTCGCGGCGTCACGCCGGACCGCGCGGTCCTTGGCCGACATCTTGTCGAAGATCTGCGCGCTGGTCAGGTCCTCGCCGCGAAACGGGAAGCGCAGGGCCGACATGCTCTCGTCGAACAGCCGGACCCATGCGCTGCGGCCGGTCACCGAGCGCTCGTGCAGGACCTTCTCGATCTCATCGGAAAGCTGGTGCGGACGGAAGGCGCGGACGTTGTCGAGCCAGGGCTTCAGGCTCGCCAACTTGGCCGACTCCTCCAGCCTTGCGGTCAGGATCTCGTCCTCGACCCGGTTCAGCTCGAGGGTGACGAACAGGAGATGGGTATTGATGGCGTTGACCCGCTCCTGCACCGCCTGCAGAAAGCGGCCGATCTTGGCATCGTCCCGGTTCGCGGCGTGATTGAGCGAGGCGAAGGCGTAGACCCGGCCGATCGACTCCTGCAGCGCCTCGTAGCGGGCGAGCATCTTGGCCAGATCGTCGCCGCTGCGCTCGGCGAGAGTGCCGGAATAGGCCTCGGCAATGGCCTGGGCTTCCGTGGTCGCAGCGGCCAGGGTGACCTCGATGGCGGGATCGTCCAGCCCGGCGAACAGATCGGAGAGGTCCCAGGTCGGTGCCGCACCCGCTGCTGCACCGGACCTCCCCGATGCGGCCTCGGCCGGGGCCGCCATCGTTCCTGCCGGCTCCGCCGTAGCGCGGAGCGGCTCTGCATTCATCATCCCTCTTCCCTTCGAGCCTGGACAAGCGAGATATATGCCCTGAAACATGGAGGTCCAGCGGACCTTTGGCCCGGGTGACCAGCCGGGATGACCGCCGAGACAACCGGGAGGCATCGTCGACGGTCGGTGTGACACGCCCCGACCAGCATCCGTCGACCCGCAGCGATCAAGAGGATACATGGCCGACGTAGCCTTCGACACCAACCTCCTGGCAATGTTCCAGAACCACGCCGCGCGCGAGGGCGACAACCCGTTCCTGTGGGAGAAGGTCGACGGCGTCTACCGGCCCTGGTCCTGGCGACGGGTCGCGGACGAGGCTCAGCGCCTGTCGCGGGCGTTCCGGCAGCTCGGCATCGAGCCCGGCGACCGGGTCGTGCTCGTCGCCGAGAACCGGCCCGAGTGGTGCGTGGCCGATCTGGCGGTGCTCGGGGCGGGCGGCATCACCGTGCCGGCCTACACCACCAACACCGAGAAGGATCACGCCTACATCCTCAACCACGCCGAAGCCAAGATGGTGATCTGCTCCGGGCGCAGCCTCGCCAAGCGGCTGATCCCGGCGATCAAGGAGGCGCCGAGCGTCAAGACGCTGCTGTTCATCGAGCCCCTGGCCGAAACCGGCGAGCTGCCGGTCTCCGCCATCAGCTGGGCCGACGCGCTGGCCCTCGGCGACCGCGCGCCGGCGCTCGATCTGGCCTCGTCGATCGCGCCGGACGACGTCGCCTGCTTCATCTACACGTCCGGCACCGGCGGCACGCCCAAGGGGGTCATGCTCTCGCATCGCAACATCATGTGCAACCTCGAGGGTGCCTACGAGCTGGTGAAGCGGCTCGGGCTGGGCACTCGCGAGCGCTTCCTCTCCTTTCTGCCGCTCTCGCACAGCTACGAGCACACGGCGGGCCAGTTCTTCCCGATCTCGATCGGTGCGGAGATCTACTACGCCGAGGGGGTCGAGACGCTCTCGACCAACCTGATCGAAGCCAAGCCCACGATCCTCACCTGCGTGCCCCGGCTCTACGAGGTGCTGCGGCAGAAGATCCTCCACGGCGTGGAGCGTCAGGGCGGCATCAAGAAGAAGATGTTCGAGCTGGCGGTCAAGCTCGGCACGAAGCGCTACGAGCAGGGTGGCAGGCTCAACCCGCTCGAGGGTGCCGTCGACGCGGTTCTCGACAAGCTGGTGCGAACCAAGGTCAACGAGCGCTTCGGTGGGCAGTTGAAGGCGATGGTCTCGGGCGGCGCGCCCTTGAACTACGATGTCGGCATGTTCTTCGTGGCCCTGGGCCTGCCGGTGCTGCAGGGCTACGGTCAGACCGAGGCGTCGCCGGTGATCAGCGCCAACCCGCCGGGGGCGGCCCGCCTCGACACCGTGGGCCCGCCCTTCACGGGCGTCGAGCTCAAGATCGCCGAGGACGGCGAGATCCTGGTCCGCGGCGACAGCGTGATGCGCGGCTACTGGAAGGACGAGGAGACGACCGCCCGGACCATCGTCGACGGCTGGCTGCACACTGGTGACATCGGGGTGATCGATTCCGACGGCTACCTCAAGATCACCGACCGGAAGAAGGACATCATCGTCAACTCGGGCGGCGACAACGTCTCGCCGCAGCGCGTCGAGGGCATCCTCCTGCTCGAGCCGGAGATCGGCCAGGCGTTCATCTACGGCGACAAGCGGCCTTACCTGGTGGCGCTCATCGCCCCCGACGCGGATGCGGCGAAGGCCTATGCCCGCGAGAACGGCAAGTCCGCCGACATGGCCGAGCTCGCCCAGGACCCGGGCTTCCGCCAGCGGATCGCAGAAGCGGTGAAGCGGGCGAACGCCAGTCTCTCGGCGATCGAGCGCATCCGCAAGTTCGAGATCATGAGCGAGCCGTTCACGGTCGACAACGGCCTCATGACCCCGACCCTGAAGCTGCGCCGGCCGATGATCACCGAGCGCCACGGCGAGCTGCTCGAGAGCCTCTACGCCGCCGGGCGCTAGGGCGGTCCCTTCACGCGGTCTCTTGCTGCCGGGCGCCGATCGCGCCCCCGCGCCCCAAGATGGGGCTCGGAGGGCGCTCAGCGTTCATCGGCGGCCTGCCGCCGCGCCCGGGTCGAGGGCCGGTCCGAGGTCGTGCTGGGCCACGTCCAGAAGCTCTCGCATGCGCTCCCTGGCCGCGTCGGGATCGCGCAGGCGGATGGCTTCAAGGACCTCCCTGTGCGCGTCCAGAGTCCGCTCATAGGCGGCGCTAAGCCCGGTCGACAGTCGGAAACTGGCCTCGAGGGCAGCGCCGATGGTGGCGATCAGGTGGCGGAAGACGACGTTGCCGCTGGCCTTGATGATGGCAGCGTGGAAGGCGAGGTCGGCGCTGCAGCAGGCGGCGAGATCGCCCGGCAGATTGGCGGCCATGCCGAGATAGCCAGCCTCGATCGCCGCGAGATCGGCGGCGGTGGCGCGTTCCGCCGCCATCGCCGCGGCGGCGGGCTCGATTACCCGACGCGCTTCGAGCAGCGAGCGGACCAGGGCCGGGTCGTCGTGCAGTCCGCCCTGCCGCCAGCTCAGCACCTCGGGATCGAGCAGGCTCCAGTCCTCGGGTGCCCTGACGATCATGCCGAGCCGCGGCCGGGCCTCGATCATGCCCTTCGCACAGAGGAACTTCACCGCCTCTCGCACGCTCGTCCGGCTGACCCCGTAGAGGCCCTGCAGCGCCTCCTCGTTGGGCAGCCGGTCGCCCGGGACGTAGGTGCCGCCGAGGATTGCCGCTCCCAGCTCCTGCACGACGCGGTTGTGCACCCGGGCGCGCGTGCCGCCGCTCAACGATCGCCGCTCCGGCGCATCTGCGCTTCCTGGATGATGACCGCCACGATCAGCAGCGTGCCCTTGGCGAGGAGCTGGTAGAAGGTGGGCACGCTGGTCAGGATCAGGCCGTTGTTGAGCACGCCGATGATCAGGACGCCCAGCAGCGCCCCCACGATCGTGCCCTTGCCGCCCTGCAGCGCACAGCCGCCGAGGATGGCCGCCGTGATCGCCTCGAGCTCGAGCCCCTGGCTGCCGGAGGCCGGCTGGCCGGACATGGTCCGCGACGCCATGACCATGGCGGCGAGCCCGGCGGCGGTGCCGGACATGGCGTAGATGGCGATCTGGTAGCGGCGGATCGGCAGGCCGGCCAACCGCGCCACGGTGGGGTTGCCGCCGATGGCGTAGATGTTCCGGCCGATCACCGTCCGGCTCATGAAGATGCCGAAGCTGACCAGGACCGCCAGCAGGATCCAGATCGGCACCGGGAGATAGAGGACGACGCCGCTGCCGATGAAGCGGAAGGCGTCGTTGGTGATGCTGACCGAGCTGCCGCCCGAGGTGATGAAGGCGAGGCCCCTGAACACCGCCATGGTGCCGAGCGTGGTGATGACGGCGTTGATCCGGCCGTAGGTGATCAAGAGGCCGTTGACCAGCCCCGCGAGGCAGCCGGCGAGCAGCGCCGCGCCGATGCCGGCGCTGGCGAGGCCGGTCTCGGCCATGGCGATGGCGGCGCACATGGTCGAGAGCCCGACGATCGAGCCCACCGAGATGTCGAGGCCACCCGAGACGATGACCACGCACTGCGCCATGGCGAGGATGCCGAGCACGGTGATGGCGAGGCCGATGTTCAGGAGGTTCCGGGGGAGGAAGAAGACGTCCGAGCGGATGGTGCCGAAGATCGCGACCAGGATGAGCAGCGCCAGCAGCAGGCTCAGGTTCTGCGCCCCGATGCGGGCGAGGATGGTTCGGCCGGGCATGGCCGTGGCCCCGGCGGTGGCGGTGCCCTCGAGCATCAGGCGATCTCCCGTTCGGTCTGGCGTTCGGTCGGCCGCTCGGGCATGGCGAGCGCCAGGATGGCCTCCTCGCTGGCGCCGTCGGTCGGCAGCTCCCCAGCGATGCGCCCGCCGGCCATGACCAGGATGCGGTCGGTGAGTCCCAAGAGCTCGGGCATCTCGGAGGAGATGAGGAGGATGGCCATGCCGGCCCGCGCCAGGTCCTCGATCAGGCGGTAGATCTCGAGCTTGGCACCGACGTCGATGCCGCGGGTCGGCTCGTCGAGGATGAGCAGCCTGGGCTCGCGCGCCAGCCAGCGGGCGAAGACCACCTTCTGCTGGTTGCCGCCGGAGAGCTTGCCGACCTCCTGCCACGGACCCGGCGTCCTGACCCTGAGCTTCTCGATCATCGCGGCGACGATGCTGGTTTCTGCCTTGCCGTCGACGAAGCCGAGCCGCGAGACCTTGTCGGGGACGGCGAGGGTGACGTTGTCGCGGATGCTGCGGAGGAGGAGCAAGGCCTCCTGCTTCCGGTCCTCGGGCACGAGGCCCATGCCGGCCAGGATCGCGTCGCCGGGGCCGCGCAGGGTCAGCGCCCGGCCGTCCATGCGGACGGTGCCGGCGAGCAGCCGGTCGTCGCCGAAGATGGCCTTGGCGAGCTCGGACCGGCCCGCACCCACGAGCCCTGCCAAGCCCACCACCTCGCCCGCGTGGACGGTGAGGCTGCAGTCCCTGACCTTGCGGGTGGTCACACCCGCGACCTCGAGCACCGGCAGCCCGCGCGGCCGCCGCTCGCGGTTGAAGAGGTCGCCCAGGTCACGGCCGACCATGAGCCGGACGATGGCCTGCTCGTCAACGTGGCCGCGCTCCTCGACCGCCACCAGCCGGCCGTCGCGGAGCACGGCGATCTTGTCGGCGAGGTCGATCACCTCGGGCAGGCGGTGGCTGATGTAGACCACGCCCACCCCCTGCTGCCGGAAGGTGCGGACGAGGCCGAAGAGCCGGGAGGATTCGTCGTCGGTGAGCGAGCTCGTCGGCTCGTCCAGGCAGAGCAGGCGAAGGCCCGGTCGCAAGGCCCGCATGATCTCGATCAGCTGGCGAAGGGCGGGGCCGAGGCCGCGGCAGGGCTGGTCCGGGGCAAGCACGCCATCGACGCCGAAGCGGCGCAGCAATGCTGCCGTCCGGGCGTGCAGCGCCGGCCGGTCGAGCACGAGGCCGAGCCTGGCGTCGAGCTCGCCCAGATAGATGTTCTCGGCGACCGAGAGCTCCGGGATGATCTCCGGCTCCTGGTGGACGACGCGAATGCCGTGGCCGTGCGCCTCCCTGGCCGATGCGTAGCGCACGGGCCTGCCGTCGATCGCGATCGTTCCCTGGTCGGGCGCGTGCTCGCCTTCGAGGATGCGAAGGAGCGTCGACTTGCCCGCCCCGTTCTCGCCGACCAGGGCCGTGACGATGCCGGCCTCGAGGTCGAGCGAGACGTCGTCCAGCGCCTGGACGACGCCGAAGCGCTTCGAGATGCCGGCAAGCCGGCAGAGCGGGGCGTCGGGCCCCGCCCTGCCGGCCGTGGCGTTCAGCAACCGAGCCGGTCCTTGTACTCGGCGAAGTTGCCGGCGTTGATCAGGATCGCCGGCATGTAGGTGATCTCGGGCAAGGGCGTGCCGTTGGTCACGTTCTCGTGGAGATGGGCGATGGCCGTGGCGCCATGGGTCGCCGAATCGAACCACATCGTGCCGCTGAACCCGGTCTCACGGCCGCTGCCGAAGGCCTCGCACGAGCGGGAGCCATCGATGCCCACGCCGATGACGTTGGCCGGGTCCATCCCGGCGTTCTCGGTGGCGCGGACCGAGCCCAGGACCCCGTCGTCGTTGCAGGAGAAGAACACCCAGCGCTCGGCCAGGAGGTTGGCGGTCAAGGCGGTGCCGACGACGTCGATCGCATTGGCCATGGTGTTGTCATAGGGGATGCGGACGATGTTCGCTGCCGAGAAGTCGGGGAACGCCTCGAGGAAGGCCTCCTCGGCACCGCGATTGCGGCGCATGCAGGTGTCGGCCTTCTCGTCCTCGACGCTGCCGATGCGGACCGAAGACCAGTCCGCCTGCCAGCCCTTCGCCTCCGCGATCCGGGCGAGCTCGGTGCCGACCTGGCGGCCGATGGTCAAGGCGTCGATGCCGACATAGGGAACGGGGCTGCCGTCCTCGAAGGTGATGTCGTCGTCGACCGCGACCAGCGGGATGCCAGCCTCCGCCGCCTTCGACGCGACCACTGGCCCGAGGGCGCGATCCGGCACGACGATGGCGATGCCGGCGACCCCGTCGCCGATCATCGTGTCCATGGCGGTGATGGTCAGGTTGGCGTCGAACTGGACGTCCTGGACCATGAGCGCC
Source organism: uncultured Geminicoccaceae bacterium (assembly GCA_964460465.1). Lineage (GTDB taxonomy): Bacteria > Pseudomonadota > Alphaproteobacteria > Geminicoccales > Geminicoccaceae > SLRI01. The sequence continues at coordinate 27,186 of CAYWSB010000001.1, forward strand.
GCCCCCCTGGCCTCGGCCTCGGCCTTGGCCCCGGCGACCTCGGAGACGAACCAGGGATGGTCGCCCATCTTGTTGATGTAGCCGAACTTGAGGTCCTGGGCCGCGGCCGGTGCCGTCAGCGCCGCGGTGGCGAGCACTGCGAGCGTCGTCTTCTTCAGCATGTCGAGCCTCCCTGCTCGGTTGGTTCAGTCGTGGTAGAGGACGGAGCGCCCGCCATCGATGGTGATGCAGGACGCATTGATGAAGGGGGCCTCGTCGGAGGCGAGGAAGACCGCGGTCATGGCGACCTCTTCGGGCCTGCCGATCCGCCGGGGCGGGTGCAGCTCCTCGGCCTTCCGCCGCTCGGCCGCGGGGTCGGGGAAGGTGTTCCAGTAGTCGACGGCGATCTGCGTCTCGATGTAGCCCGGGGCGATGGCGTTCACCCGAACCCCTCTCGGCGCGTACTCGATGCCCAGCGCCCGGGTGAGGCCCAGGAGGCCGTGCTTGGCCACGGGGTAGGGGAAGGTGTGCGGGATGATGGCGAAGGCGTGGCAGGAGGCGATGGTGACGATCGACCCTCCGCCCTGCTCGAGCATGGCCGGCAGCACGGCCCGACAGGAGTGCCAAACGCCGTCCAGGTCGACCTCGAAGCAGCGCCGCCATTCGGACTCGGGCATGGCGAGCGGCTCGTGGAAGACGTTGATCCCGGCATTGGCCACCAGGACGTCGATCCGGCCGAAGCTGTCCCGGGTCACCTGGGCGACGCGGTCGAGCTCGGCCTGGTGACGGACGTCGCAGGGCAGGAAGCTGCAGCCCAGGCGGTCGGCGGTGGCGGTGCCAGTGGCGGGGTCGAGCTCGGCGATCATCACGGTCGCCCCCTCGCGCACGAAGGCCTCGGCCACCGCCTCGCCGATGCCGCGGCCGGCACCGGTGACGATGGCGACCTTGCCCGCGAGCCTGCCGGCCACCGCACTCACCAGTCGACGATGGTGCCGTCGGCGAGGACGGCGTTGGTGGTATGGAGGACCTCGGGCTGGAACGGATGGCGGGCGGCGACGCGCTCGTCCACCTCGATGCCGAGCCCGGCCACGTCCGGCACCTGCCAGGCGCCGTCCTTGCGCTCGATTGGCCCCTGGACGACCTCGCCGTACCAGGGCACCGCACCCGTCATCTCCTCCTGGATGACGAAGTTCGGCGTCGCCACGGCGTAGTGCAGCGCCATCACGCCCGCGATGGGGCCGAGCGGATTGTGCGGGGCGATGCCCATCCGCGCGGTCTCGGCCATGGCGGCGATCTTTCGCCCCTCACCAAGCCCGCCCACGTGGCAGAGGTCGGGCTGGACGATGTCGATCGCCCGGGCGTGGAAGAGGGGCTCGAACTCGGCCCGGTCGACCAGCCGCTCGCCGGTGGCGAGCGGCACGGTGGTCTTGGCCTTGAGGGCGGCGAGGGCGGCGGTCTCGCCCGGCGGCAGCGGCTCCTCGACGAAGAGCGGCCGGCCGGGCGCCAGGGCCTCGATGTAGGCCAAGGCCGCCGAGGCCGAGGCCGGGCGGCCGTGGAAATCGACCATGATCTCGATGCCGTCGCCGACCGCCTCGCGTAGGGCGCGCATCAGCCGGGCCACGTGGTCGATCTGCGCCGGGCTCGCGGTGTAGCCGGTGTAGGGGATGAAGACGGCCTTCAACGCCTGGTAGCCCGCCTCGACCACCGCTCGGCCGCGCTCGACCAGCGGGGCCTCCTCGAGGCTCTCGTAGACCGCGGTCATCTCGCCCATGCCGAGATGGGTGTAGACCGGGACGCGGTCGCGGGTCTTGCCGCCGAGCAGCCGCCAGACGGGCTGGTCCAGCGACTTGCCGAAGATGTCCCAGCAGGCGGCCTCGATGCCTGAGATGGCCGACATGCCGATCACGCCGAGCCGCCAGAAGCTGTGCTTGGTCAGCACCCGGACCAGCTGCTCGAGGTCGCGGGGATCGCGGCCGACGACCAAGGGCTCGAGGTCTTCGATCGCCCCGACCACGGCCCGGGTCTTCCACTCGAGCGTCGCCTCGCCCCAGCCGTAGAGGCCGGGCACGTCCGTCTCGACCCGGACGAACACCCAGTTCCGCATGACCGCATTGACGACCAGCGTCCTGACCGCGGTGACCCGCATCGCGCTTCCCCGATCTCCGCGCGCCGGCTGTGCGGACGCGCTATTCTTTCGTATGATCAAGCCAGAGTTTCATACGATCAATAGGAGACTGTCAAGCGCTCGTCTGCGGACCTCCATTGAGAATGCCGACCCGGCCCCTGGCACCTCGGGGCCGGATCGAGACGGAAGCGACGAAATCGACGAGAGCTGCGGTCAATTGGCCCGGCTCCCGTGGGTGGTCGCAGGTCCGACGACCTGAAGGCTGCAGCGATCGGCGCTGGCGTCGAGGGTGTCACCACACGCCCCCTTGTCGTCCACGCGACACTGCCATCGGACGCGTGAAGCGAGCGTGAATCGCGCGGGGTTGCCGGCGTGAAAACTGCCACCGGCGTGGCACGGTCGATTCGATCCTGTCACCTGCCGAACGAACCGAGTACCACAGCAGCACCCCCGCCTCGGTGCGTCGCCTCGATCGGGAGACGTCCGCCCAGGCTGCGTCGATCGATCGTGGATCGCCAGGCTGCGTCAGCGCGGGAACGACGGCCCGGAAGAGGTGGCGTCGTGGGCCGCGGTCTCGTCAGCCTGCCGGCTCGGGTGCCGCCGCAAAGGAGGCACCGGCCATCGCCGGGACGTCGGCAGCATCGTCGGCCAGCCGGCCGGCGCCCTCGCGCCTTTCGCCGCCACAGCGCAAGTCCGCTGCGCCGGCCATCGCCTCGCCCTCGTGCCGCAAGGCCGCAAGCTCCAGTCGGGCCGCGATCAGGGTCGCGAGGCTGTCCAGAGCGTCGGCCTTGCAGGGCGTCTCGATGCGGAAATGCTCGGCCCAGAGCAACCGGCGATCACGCCTGCCGTACAGCCGCACGGTCAGGCGCAGCGCCTGGTCGAGGCGCGCCACCGACCCGTCCACGATGTAGGCGACGGCTCCGGGCGGTGGCACCGTCGTGTCGATCACAGCGAGTCCCGTGGAGCCCGCGAGGGCGGCGCCGATCGCCTCGGCGACGATCTCGGCATGGAGGGCGTCGGCGGCCGCTTCGCTGAGGACGCGGAAAGCAGCGAGGCCGACGCGGAGCGGCGCCGGCCGCGGCAGCGACCGGTCCGCGACAAGCGCGCCGGCGAGGATCGCGACGCCGGCCATCGTGGCCCGCGCGGGCGGCCGGGCGATGGCGGCGCGGAGCGCCAGGGTGGGCGCGCTCGGCGCGACGCCGAGCTCCCTCGCCAGAATGTCGCGGCAGAGCTCGAACTGGCGCAGCGCGAGCGAAGCGTTGCCGCGGGCGGCGTGGCCCTGCATCAGGATACGATGGGCCGCCTCGAGCGTCGGCTCGAAGCCCAGCAGCCGGGTCGCCAGCTTTATCGACGCCGCCGGGTCGTCGGCCGCCAGGCGGGCGCGGGCCACGGCCTCGAGCCGGTGGTGCAGCTGGTCGCGCCAGCGCAGCCGTTCCGCGGCCAGCCACTCGTCGAAGAGCGGATCGGCGATCTCGATGTCGCGGAGCAGGCAGTCGTCGTCGAAGGCCCCGAGGGCCACCGCGTCCGCCCGGTCGAGGACGAGAGCGTCGACGACGAGCCGGTCGCGGTCGAGCACGAGCTTGTGGTCGTCCGTCCGGAGCAGGCCGGATCCGGCCGCGTCGAGCGTCCGGCGCAGCTCGCGCAGGCACTGCCGGAGGTTGGCCTTGGCGTCGTGGCTGCTGCTCCACAGCCGGGTGGCCGCCGCGACCCGGGCGAGCCGGCCGCCCCGGGCCAGCGCCAGGAGCGCCAGAAGCCCCAGCACCTTCTGGCCCCGGGGCGTGACGTCGTCGCCACCGGCGGCGACCAGGCGCACCGGTCCGAAGAGCTGCAGGCGGGGGCGTCCGGAGTGCTGTACGATCATTGACTCGGCCACTTTCGCCTGATGAGGCGTCGCGCGGCACCATTCCTGGCGCCCGCCGACACGACGCCAGTCCAGCGCATCAGCCGGTGGCCGACTATGAACTGGATTACAGAAGGCGCCCAGGCGGACCATGTGAAGCGCCTGACCGGCTCCGGTGGACCACTCCGAAAGCATCGTATCGGGCATTTGACAGGGCGCGGCGGCATCGTGACCGAGCCCCGAACTTCGCACCCGCTTCAAGATTTTTTTAGGTGTTTCAATAGGTTGTCCGCGACAACTGCCTGCCCGCAAGCCGACGAAGCCGCAAGAATGGCCGTGCACCGGGCTCTTGGGCTCATTCAGGGGTGGAAACTGCCCGTCTTGGATGACGCTGGCGTCGACAGCGCCGCTGGCGGCCTCGGCGATGAGCTCCAGGACAGCTATGGCGCCCGAGCCGATCGTCGTCGTCGCTCGAATGGCCGGGCGGCGGCGACCGCTGTCGGCGTCGATATGCGCAAAGCGGTGTGAGGCCTGTCGCTCCAACTCTCTGCGTGAGGTCGGAGGGCTCCGTCGCCAGGGTATGCCCCCAGCCCGAAGTGACGATGGGCGGCGTGGGGCAGCCAGCCGCCCATCGTCACTTCAGGCCTTGTCTTTCCGCCCGATTTCCCGCCTCCACTAGACGGCAGCCGAGTGCCTGGCCTTTCCGGTTTGGAAGTAGGTGTCGAAGGCACTGGCGACGAGGCGGGTAAGCGCGCGGGCCTCGGGGGCGAGGGTGATGCGGCCGCCGTCACGGTGGAGCACACCGTCGGCCTCGAGGGTGGTCAGCGCCAGGAGTTCGGCCTCGGCCCAGTCGGCGGCGACGGCGAAGCGCTCGGCCACGGCCTCGGTGTCGACCGAGCCGTCGCACATGATGCGCTCGATGACGTGGGCGCGCAGGCGGTCGTCGGCCCCGAGTGCGATGCCCTTGGCCACGGGCAGCGTGCCGCCGCGCACGGCGCGGGCCCAGGCACCGGTCTCCACGATGTTCTGGATGTAGCCCTGGCTGGTGCGGCCGATCGAGGTGGCGCCGAGGCCGATCAGTGTCTCCTGGGCGTCGGTCGTGTAGCCCTGGAAGTTGCGGTGGAGCGTGCCGCTGCGGGCGGCCTCGGCGAGCGGGTCGTCGGGGAGCGCGAAATGGTCGAGGCCGATCAGCTCGTAGCCTTCCGCCTCGAGGGCGGCGGCAGCGGACTGGGCCTGCCTCGCGCGCTCGGCGGCGTCGGGCAGGGCCTCCTCCTGGATCATGCGCTGGTTCTTGGCCATCCAGGGGACGTGGGCGTAGCCGAAGAGGGCGAGGCGATCCGGGCGCATGGCGGCGGCGCGCGCGATGGTGGTCAGCAGCTTCCCGGTGGTCTGGTGCGGCAGGCCGTAGATCAGGTCGAAGTTGATCCGGCTGATGCCGGCGGCGCGCAGTGCGGTGACCGTGCGCTCGACCATCTCGGGCGGCTGGATGCGGTTGATGGCCTGCTGCACCTCGGGGTCGAACTCCTGGACGCCGAAGCTCGCGCGGTTGAAGCCGAGCTCGCCCAGCCGCTCGATCATGGCATCGGTGAGCGTGCGCGGGTCGCTCTCGATGGCGAGCTCGGCCGAGGGCAGGACGGCGAACTGCGTATCGACCGCCCGCATGACCCGGGTGAGATCGTCGGGCGAGAGGGCGGTGGGCGTGCCGCCGCCCCAGTGGAGGTGGGCCACCTGCATCCGGGCGGGGAGGCTTGCTGCGACGAGCTCGATCTCGCGGATCAGATCGTCGACATAGACCCTGACCGGGTCGTAGCGGGCGGCGAGCTTCATGTTGCAGCCGCAGTACCAGCACATCTGCTTGCAGAAGGGGACGTGAAGGTAGAGCGAGACGGGGGCGGCCGGATCTACCGCGGCCAGCCAGCCGGCATAGGTGGAAGGGTCGAAGTCGCTCTTGAAGTGCGGTGCCGTGGGGTAGCTGGTATAGCGCGGCACCGCGCGGGCGGCGTATTTCTGGATGATCGTTTGCATCGCGGCCTGCCTCATTCGGCGGGGACCCGGTCGCGCTCGGCCCGGCGGGCATGGACGATGGGCGCCGTCTCGGCCATCTGCGCCTCGCTCATCTGCTCGGTTCCACCGCCGCAGGCCTTGGCGGCGGCGGCGGCAGCCTTGCGCTCCTTCATCTTGCGCGCCTTGTCGGCCTTGACCTCCCAGTCGGCGAGCTGGGCGGGGGCGATCTTCCGCTCGTGGTCGAAGTGGAAGTCGACCTTGCCCTTGGACTGCGGCCCCCAGTAGTTGACCTTGCCGAGGTCGTAGAAGGTCCGCTGCACGCCGGCCTTGAGGAACGCCTTGAGGCAGCCGAGCAGGTACTTCCGCCGGAAGCCGGTACCCTGCCAGGGGTAGGAGAAGAGCGCCTTCTTCATGTAGAAGCGGCGGTAGTTGTGCATCACCCGGTCGAGGAGTTCGGCGCGGTCCATGGCCTCGGGCTTGATGATGGGCGTGACGAAATTGTACTTCTCGAAGTCGAACACCTCGACCTTGTCGCCGAGCTCCTGGAACAGGTCGGAGAACGGCCAGGGCGTGTACATCGCCCAGTTGGCAAGATCGGGCCCCCAGTCGACCGCCATCCGGTAGGTCTCCTCGAGCGTCTCGGCTGTCTCGTTCTCGAGCCCGACGATGAACTGGGCCTCGGTGAAGATGCCGGCATCGCGCAGGAGCTTGATCGCCTTCTTGTTCTGCTCGATCGTCGTTTCCTTGTTGAAGCGGTCGAGCTTGAGTTGCGCTGCCGCCTCGGTGCCGAGTGAGATGTGGACGAGTCCGGCCTTGTGGTAGAAGGGCAGGAGCTCCTCGTCCCTGAGGATGTCGGTGACCCGCGTGTTGATGCCCCACTTGATCTTGTCGGGCAGGCCGCGAGCGATCAGCTCCTCGCAGAACTCGATGAATTTCTTGCGGTTGATGGTCGGCTCCTCGTCGGCGAGGATGAAGAAGCCGACCTGATGGTCGTTGACCAGCTTCTCGATCTCGTCGACGACCTTCCTGGGGTCACGCACCCGATAGTCGCGCCAGAACTTCCATTGCGAGCAGAACGAGCAGGTGAAGGGGCAGCCGCGGGCCATGTTGGGGATGGCGACACGCACGCCCAGGGGGATGTAGTTGTACTTCTCCCACTCGAGGATGCTCCAGTCGGGCTCGATACCGTCGAGGTCGCGGACGGTGGGGGCGGCCGGGGTGGCGACGATCTGCTCGCCGTTCCGGAAGGCGAGGCCCTTGACCTTCTCGCGGTCGGCGGGCCAGCGGCCCTCGGCGATGGTGGCGATCAGGTCGTTGAAGATCTCCTCGCCCTCGCCCCTGACGATGACGTCGATCGCGTGGGCCTCGGAGAGGATCTGCTGGTACATGAAGGTGGCATGCACGCCGCCCAGCACCGTGACGATCTGCGGGTTCACCTCCTTGGCGATCTCGAGGACCCGCTCGGCCTTGTAGATCGAAGGCGTGATCGCCGTGCAGCCGACGACGTCAGGGGCGGCGGCGCGGATGCGCTCGCGCAGGTCGTCGTCCTGGATGTGGTTGGTCATGGCATCGATGAAGGTGACGTCCGTGAACCCCGCCTTCTTGAGCGAGCCGGTCAGATAGGCGACCCAGGCCGGCGGCCAGTTGCCGGCGATCTCGGCACCGCCGGAGTGATAGTTCGGGTGGACGAGCACGATGCGCATGGACCTCTCCCTGGCCGGTTCGCCGACGTCTCGGGTCCCTGGCCGAGGCGTTGTCGTTCCGGGTATCAGCGAAAGTGTCAACCTTCCTTGACATAGATCAATTCCACCGGCTGCGGCGTCGATCAGTGCCCAGCGGTGCAGCCCTCGAGCAGGGCGGCGCAGGCCTTGATCGAGCCGAAGCCCCAGCCGGCGCGGTTGGTCGTGGTCACGCGGCGGACCTGCCCGCCCGCGACCAGCGCATCTGCGAGGCAGGCGTGGTCGTGTGCGCCGGCCGGCAGGCCCGGATCGGCCGCGGATGGTCCATGGTTTGGGCCGATGAGAAGTGCCAGACCTCGCCGGTGCCGTCCGCCGGCAGGTGCGCCAGGGACTCGCCGATGCAAGGGAGCGCGGCGGCTGAGCGGGCGCTTGATCAGGGCCTCCGGATGCGGCCAATTAGGCGCAGGCCGGGCCGGGCGCTGGCGACCAGCACGGCGAGGTTGACCGCACCGGCCAGCAGCGCGACGGCCTGCACGGTGTAGAAGGCGAGGTCGAGCTCGCCAGCCTGGGCCTTCATCGCGAGGAACAGGGCGGCCGGGACCGAGACCAGGATACCGTTGGCCGCGATCAGCCGCATGCGGCGGGCCTTGAGCCCCGCCGGCGAGCCGTCGCAGGCTACGCGACCAATCACCTGACGCGGGTCTTCGGCCAAGCCCTGCACGAGCGCTTCCGGCTGCTGGGGCTGGCGCCGGCGCAGTTCATGACCCTGCAGCAGCATCGCGGCGGCTGAGCCGCCCGGTGCGGCGACACGGCGCAGCTCGCCTTCCGGGATGAACGTTACATTATTTCTTCTTCCAGGCTCCCCAGCCATGCCGGTCGATGCCGAAAGAAGACGGAATGCCGTTCGATCCCGATCCCGCCCGCCAACTGCCGGTGACCGTCGTCACCGGGTTCCTGGGTGCCGGCAAGACGACGCTGCTGCGCCACATCCTGGGCGATCCCGGCTATGCCCGGACTGCCGTGATCATCAACGAGTTCGGCGAGGTGCCGCTCGACCACGAGCTGGTCGAGACGGCCGAGGAGGACATCGTCGAGGTGGTGGGCGGCTGCCTGTGCTGCACCGTCCGAGGCGATCTCGCCCGTGCCATCCGCCAGCTCGACACCAGGCGCCGCCGGGCCAGGGTGATGGATTTCGAGCGGGTGATCCTGGAGACGACCGGCCTCGCCGATCCGGCCCCGATCCTGCAGACCCTGATCACCGACCCGATGATCGCGCATGGCTACCGGCTCGACGGGGTGGTTACCCTGGTCGACGCGGTGAGCGGCCTTGCGACCCTCGACCGGCAGGCGGAGGCGGAGAAGCAGGTGGCGGTCGCCGACCGGCTCTTGGTCGGCAAGTGCGATCTCGTGGGCGGCAGCGTGCCGGCGGCCCTGGCGGCCCGGCTCCGCGCGCTCAACCCGGTGGCCGAACTCCTGCCCGTGGCACACGGTGGGGTCGCGCCGGAGCGGCTCTTCGATCTCGGCCCGTGGCGGCAGCGGCACGGCACTGCCGAGATCGAGGCGTGGCTGGGCGCGGCTGCCCTGAACGATCATTCGCACGAGCATGGACACGGACCCGATCATGTCCACGACTACGCACACGGGCACGATCCGAACCGCCACGACGACCAGATCCGGGCCTTTGCGCTCCGCCACCGCCAATCGGTGCCGGCCGCCGGCTTCAGCGCCTTCCTCGAGCTGCTCACCGCCAGCGCCGGCCCCGACCTGCTCCGCGTCAAGGGCTTGGTCAAGATCCGGGAGGCACCCGAGCGGCCACTGGTCCTGCACGCCGTCCAGCACGTCGTCCACGAGCCGGTCCTGCTCGATGGCTGGCCCTCGGTGGACCGGGACACGCGGCTCGTCTTCATCACCCGCAACATCGAGAAGGCGTCGGTCAGCACCTTGTTCGAGGCCCTCGTCGGCGGCTGAATGGCCGCAGCCGTCGTCGGCGGTGGAGCACTAGCGCCGGCGTCGTTTCGCGCTCAACCCCAGTCCGGTTACTCGTTGCCGCGTCGAGGGGACGGACGGACTGGACGATCGAGCGCCGCTGGCTGGCCCTCGCGCTCATCGTGTTGGCCACGGTATACCCGCTGCCGATGGGAGCGCTCGCCTCGCTCGCCTCGCTCGCCTCGCTCGCCTCGCTCGACTGGCGACCGCTGGCGTTCGCCCTCCAAGACGGCGCGGCCCTGCTGCGGGGATACGGCCGAGCACGTCATTTTCTGCCTGCTGGCGGCCTCCCTGGTCGCCGGCGGCATCGGTGTCTTCTTCCCGCAGTCGGTGGTGCGCCGGCATCGGTCTAGTCGTGGCTTTACGTTACGCGGGGCCGGCGATCGACGTCGCAGCCATCGTCAGCGGCCTGGTCATGCACCTGCTCTTCGGCCGCCACGCCGCGGACGCTGCATTCAAGGCGCTGCCCGACGCCGATTTCCGGCCGGCGCGGGCGCTCGGGCTGTTCGCGGCGATGATGGCGGTGCTGGTCCTTGCCAAGCGGGCTGTGGGGGGGGGCGCCGCCGACCGGCCACTCTGGGCGGCCGAGGCCGCGGTCAAGTGTTGGCCGGCCGGCGGCTTGGTTGCTCTGGTCGCCGCGATGCTCGTCGTCGGCCACGGCTGGCGCCCCGGCCCGCTCCTGGCCGTTGCCGTCGTGGTCCCGCTGCTGGCGCTGCTGGTAGCGGACGAGCCGCAGGTGGCGTTCTTGGCCGGCCTCGTGCTGGTGGCCATGGGCAACGGCGACGACGCCCAGGACTGACTGGCCGAGACCCGGAGCTTCGCCAGGCAGATCCTGCCGCTGCTTCTGGCTGGCGTGTTCCTCGCCGGGCTGCGGATCGTCCAGGCGTCGAGGGGTACCAGCATGGGCGAGGGGCCGTCCTTGGCGCTCCGGCTCGCCGGCCCGACCCTGGCGGTGGCCAACACGCTCGCCATCCGCAGGACCATGGGCACGGCGGCCTACGTCGCCCTGGTCGTGGCGATCGCAACGCGCTCGCGGATCGCCTACGGCGGCGTCTTCGGCTGAATCGGGAAGAATCCATGCTCGACCTGAAGGTCTATGGCACCGGCTGCGCCACGTGCAATCGCCCCGAGGCCGATACCGACGCGGCGACCAGGTTGCGCGGGCTGGACTACCGGCTGGACAAGGTCACCGACCCAGATGCCCTTACCTGTCGGGGTGTCCCGATGACTCCGGACCTAGTCGCCGACGGCAGCATCGTGGTATCCGGCAAGGCCCCTTCGCTCGAGGAGATCGCAGCGCTGCTGCCCAGGGGGTGAGGCCATCGCGGGCCTGTCATCGGTCTGTCACGGCCGCCCGCTAGAGCCGTGCGGGGTGGACAGCGCCGTCGGCGAGCTTCATTTTCGTGCGCGCAATCTTCGACGATTGGGGAACTATGGAACTCGCGCATGCCGTGACCGCCTTTGCCGCGCTGGGCCACGAGACCCGGCTGCAGATTATCAGGCTCCTGGTTCAGCAGGGGCCGAGCGGGCTGCCGGCAGGGGCGATCGCCGAGCGCCTCGAGGTCGTGGCCTCCACGCTCTCGTTCCATCTGAAGGATCTGGAGCGGGCCGGCCTTCTGACCTCCTGGCGCCGGCAGCGGCAGATCTTCTACGCCGCCGATTTCGAGGGACTGCGACGGCTGTTGACCTTCCTCACCGACGACTGCTGCGGCGGCCGGCCCGAGATCTGCGGCGGGCTGCTCCAGGCCGTCGCCGGCTGCGGCGGCACCGGCCCCAAAGGAGCCAGGCAACGATGACGACGCGCAAGTTCAACGTCCTCTTCCTCTGCACCCACAACACTGCCCGCAGCATCATGGCCGAGGCCATCCTGCGCGGCCGGGCGGGCGACCGGTTCAACGCCGGCTCCGCCGGGGCCGAGCCGGGGGCGGCCGTGCATCCCATGGCGCTGCGGGTGCTCGAGCAGGCCCGGCTGCCGATCGTGGGTCTGAGGCCCAAGGGCTGGGACCAGTTCACCGGCCCCAACGCGCCGCCCTTCGACTTCGTCTTCACCGTCTGCAACCGGGTCTCCGGCGAGAGCTGCCCGCCCTGGGAGGGCCAGCCGATCACCGCCGACTGGAGCGTGCCCGATCCCGCCGCCTTCGTCGGCCCGGAGCACGTCCAGATGGCCCGCTTCCAGGAGGCGTTCCGCTTCCTCGACAACCGGATCAAGATCTTCGTCTCGCTGCCGATCGGCTCGCTCGACCGGCTGAGCCTGCAGCAGCAGGTCGAGGCGATCGGTCGGGCCGTCCCGGACGCCGACGCGGGGTCCTCGGCCGCATGAAGGTCGGGATCAACGGCTTCGGCCGGATCGGCCGGATCGCGACCCGGGTGGCGCTGGGCGGGGTCGAGGGGAGCTTTCCCGGCCTCGACGTCGTCCATGTCAACGATCCGGGCTGCGATGCCGAGACGGCGGCGCACCTGCTCGAATTCGACAGCGTGCACGGCCGCTTCCGGGCGGCGCTCGCGGCCGAGGCCGGGGCCTTTGTCGTGAACGGCAGGCGGATAGGGGTCAGTGGCCACAGTCGGCCGGCCGACGTGCCCTGGCGCGAGCTCGGCGTCGACATCGTGATCGAGAGTTCCGGCCGGTTCACCAGGCAGGCGCTGATCGAGCCGCATCTCGACCAGGGTGCGAAGGCCGTGGTGGTGGCGGCCCCGGTCAAGGACGGTCCCTTGAACGTCGTCATGGGCATCAACGACCAGCTCTACGATCCGGCGCGACACCCGATCGTCACCGCCGCCTCGTGCACCACCAATTGCCTCGCCCCGGTGGTGGGTCCGATCCATGCCGCCTTCGGCATCCGCCACGGGGTGATCACGACGGTGCATGACGTCACCAACACCCAGGTGATCGTCGACGCGCCCAAGAAGGACCTCCGGCGTGCCCGCTCGGCGCTCGTGTCGTTGATCCCGACGACCACCGGCTCGGCCACCGCCATCGGGCTGATCTATCCGGAATTGCAGGGCAGGCTGAACGGCCATGCGATAAGGGTGCCGCTGCTAACGGGCTCGCTCACCGACTGTGTCTTCGAGCTGGAGCGGTCGGTCACCGCGGTCGAGGTCAACGACGTGCTGCGGGCCGCCGCCGAAGGTCCTCTCCGCGGCATTCTCGGCGTCGAGGAGCGGCCCCTGGTCTCGATCGACTTTCGCGGCGACACGCGCTCCTCGATCGTCGATGCGCCGTCGACCATGGTGGCCGATGGCACCATGGTGAAGATCTTCGCTTGGTACGACAACGAGATGGGCTATTCCTGCCGGCTGGTCGAGCTGGTCGCCAAGGTTGCCCGAGCGCTTCGGGAGTAGCCCTTGAACATCCGCGCCTACGGCATCGTCACCGCCGCCTATTGGGGCCAGACGATCACCGACGGGGCGCTGCACATGCTCGTGCTCCTGCACTTTTACAGTCTGGGCTTCACGCCGTTTCAGATTGCGCTGCTCTTCGTGCTCTACGAGCTGATGGGTGTCGTGACCAACCTCTGGGGCGGCTGGATCGCCGCGCGGTTCGGGCTCGACACGACACTCTACGCCGGGCTGGGCCTGCAGATCCTGGCCCTTGTCTTGCTCAGCTTGCTCGACCCCGCCTGGCCCATGTCCTGGTCGGTGGCCTACGCCACGGCCGTGCAGGGGCTCGCCGGCATCGCCAAGGACCTCACCAAGATGAGCTCCAAATCGGCGATCAAGCTGATCGTCGCCGACGGGGCCAAGGGTACCCTCTTCAAGTGGGTGGCGATCCTGACCGGCTCGAAGAACGCGATGAAGGGGGCGGGCTTCTTCCTCGGCGGCCTCCTGCTCGCGACCATCGGCTTCGTGCCGGCCTTGCTGATCATGGCGGCAGTGCTCGTCGTCATCCTGGCGGCCACCCTGCTCAGCCTGCCGCGCGGCATGGGCCGCGCCAAGGCCAAGCCGCCGATGACCTCGCTGCTGGCCAAGTCCCCGGCGATCAACCGGCTGTCGGTCGCCCGGTTCTTCCTGTTCGGTGCCAGGGACATCTGGTTCGTGGTGGCGGTGCCGATCTTCCTCTACGAGGTGGCCGCCTGGAGCTTCGTTCAGGTCTCGACCTTCCTGGCGCTCTGGGTGATCGGCTACGGCATGGTCCAGGCGATGGCACCGCGGCTGATCAGGGGGACGACCGAGGGGCTCGACGGTGAGGTGCGGGCGGCGCGTCTCTGGGTGCTGGCGCTGGCAGCACTGCCGCTCGTCGTTGCGCTCACCCTGGCCCAGCTGGTGCCATGGCCGCTCCTGGTCGGACACGGGGTCGCCCCGACGGTGCCCCTGGCCGGTGCCGGCCTTGCAATCGCCATCGGGCTCGGCCTCTTCGGCGCCGTCTTCGCGGTCAACTCGTCGCTGCACTCGTTCCTGATCCTCGCCTACAGTCGGGCCGAGAACGTCGCGATGGATGTGGGCTTCTACTACATGGCGAACGCCGCCGGGCGGCTCGTCGGCTGCCTGCTTTCCGGCCTCGTCTACCAGGCGGCCGGGGTGATGGGCGCGCTCCTCGCGGCCTCGGGCTGCCTGGTCGCCGGCTGGCTCGTGAGCCTGGCACTGCCCACCGAGGTGCCGCAGCGGGCCTCAGGTATCGTCTGATACAGCACTGATACACCTGTCAGCTTGTCAAGGTGAGCGCACGTGCCACCTTAGGGAAGCCACCTTGGAAAACCGCCGGCTGGAGAGACGAGCTTGAGCATCGTTCGCCAAGTCATCTTGTCCCTGTTGCTCGTTGCCGCGGCCGGCGGCGGGTTCCTCTTCTACAACCATTTTACGGCCGAGAGCGCCGCCCCGGCCAATGGCCCGTCGGCGAGCCGGGCGGTGGGCGTGGTGGTGGCGGCGGCCGAGCTCGAGACCGTGCGCGACCGGGCCGAGGCGGTGGGCACCACGCTTGCCAACCAGGCGATCCAGATCGTGCCGCTGGCTTCCGGGCGGATCGTCGAGCTCGCCTTCGAGCCCGGCGCGGCGGTCGTTGCCGGCACCGTCCTGGCGCGGCTCGACGACACCATCGAGCGTGCCGACCTCGCCGAGGCACAGGCCATGCAGCAGGAGGCCGTCTCCGCCCTGGAGCGCGGCCAGCGCCTGCGATCGAGCAACAACATCGCCGCCGCAACCCTGGTCGAGCTGCAGGCGGCGGCCAGTGCCGCCCAGGCGCGGGTCGACCGGGCCGCACAGCGGCTCGAGGACCGGGTCGTGCGGGCACCCTTCGACGGGGTCGTGGGTATTCGCCGGGTCGACCTGGGGGCCCGGGTCGACAACGACACGGTGATCACCACGCTCGACGATCGCCGCGAGATGATCGTCGAGTTCTCGCTGCCCGAGGTCTTCTACGGCCGGGTCGAGCGCGGCCTGGCGGTCGAGGCCACGAGCACGAGCTTCCCCGACCGCAGCTTCGACGGGGTGATCACCTCGGTCGACACCCGCATCGACGTCGCCAGCCGCTCGTTCAGGGTGCGCGCGTCCTTGCCCAACCCCGACCTTCTGCTGCCCGCCGGGCTCTTCGTCCTGGTCGACGTGACGCTGGATGCACGCGAGACCGTGGTCGTCCCCGAGGAGGCGATCGTCACCGAGGCCGGCCGCGCCATCGCCTACGTGGCGGCCGGCGAGCGCGCCGAGCGCCGAGCGGTGCAGCTCGGCACGCGGATGCTGGGCCGCGTCGAGATCGTGGCCGGGCTGGAGCCGGGCGAACTCGTGGTCACCCGCGGCTTGCAGCGGATGCGCGACGGCCTCGCCATCCGCTACGAGCTGCCCGAGGGCGGCGACGGCGACCCGGTGGCGGCTCCGGAGGTGGTGCCCCCGGCCGGAGACGTCGGATGACGCTCTCCGAGCTGTGCATCAGGCGACCGGTGCTGGCCACCGTCGTCAGCCTCCTGATCGTCGTCTTCGGTGTGGCGGCGATCCTGCAGCTGCCGGTGCGCGAGCTGCCTGACGTCGACCGGGCCGTGATCACGGTGACGACCACCTACACCGGTGCCGCACCGGAGATCATCGACACCGATGTCACCGAGCTGATCGAGGGTGCCGTCGCCGGCGTCTCCGGGGTGCGCGAGATCAGCTCGACGAGCCGGCGGGGGCGCAGCCAGACGACCATCACCTTCAATGTTGGACGGGACATCGACCAGGCGGCCAACGATGTGCGCGATGCCGTGTCCCGGGTGCGCAACAGCCTGCCCGGCGACGCCGACGAGCCGCGGATCGTCAAGAGCGACAGCGACGCCGACCCGGTTCTGCGCATCGGCGTCGTCTCCGACCGCATGACGCCGTCGGAGATCACCGACTACATCGAGCGCTTCCTGGTCGACCGGCTGGCGACGCTCGACGGTGTGGCCAATGTCGAGATCAACGGCCAGCGGCGGTTCGCCATACGCATCTGGCTCGACCGCCGGGCCATGGCGGCACGCAACCTGACGGTCGCCGACATCGAGGGGGCGTTGCGCCGCAACAATCTCGAGCTGCCGGCGGGCGAAGTCGAATCCCTGACCCGCGAGCTCTCGGTCCGGCTCGACAGCCGCCTGCAGGATGTCGACGGCTTCCGGCGGATCGTCGTCGACACCCGCGACGGCTACCCGATCCGCCTCGGCGACGTCGCCCGGGTCGAGCTCGGCAGCGAGGACGAATCGACCTTCGTGCGCTCCGACGGCCGCACCTCGGTCGGCATCAGCGTGCTGCGCCAGTCGCAGTCCAACATCATCCAGATCTCGAACGCCGTGCGCACCGAGCTCGATGCGCTGCGGCCGACCCTGCCGCCCGGAATGGAGCTGCTGATCGGGTCGGACGAGGCGATCTTCATTCGCGCCACCATCAAGGAGGTGCTCACGGCCCTCGGCATTGCCGTCGTCCTCGTGGTGCTGGTCATCTTCGCGTTCCTCTTGTCGCCGCGGGCGACGGTGGTGCCGGCGGTGACCATCCCGGTGGCGGTGATCGGCAGCTTCTCGCTGATCCTGCTCCTCGGCTTCTCGATCAACGTCCTGACCCTCTTGGCGCTGATCCTCGCCATCGGGCTCGTCGTCGACGACGCCATCGTCATGCTCGAGAACATCCAGCGCCGCATCGACGAGGGTCTGCCGCCGGTGGCCGCCTCGGTGCTGGGTGCAAAGCAGGTCACCTTCGCGGTCATCGCCACGTCGCTCACCCTGATCGCCGTGTTCGTGCCGCTCTCCTTCATGGAGGGGGCGGTAGGCCGGCTGTTCGTCGAGTTCGGCCTGGTGCTGGCCGCGACCGTCGTCATCTCGACTTTCGTCGCCCTCACCCTCTGCCCGGCCCTCTGCTCGCGGCTGCTCCGGCCGCGCGCGTCCGGCCCCGGCGACGCCGGCCGGCTCGGCCGGGCCGTGATGAACGGCTACAGGCGCCTGCTGGCCGGCGTCCTGGCGGCTCCCCTGCCGGTGATCGTCGTGGCCGTCCTGCTCGCCGGGACGAGCTTCTGGCTCTACCGCATCCTGCCGCAGGAGCTCGCACCGGCCGAGGACCGCGGCGTCTTCTTCGTGCCGGTGGTGGGCCCGCAGGGTGCCACGGTCGCCTATACCGACGAGCACGTCGCCCTGATCGAGGCGGCGCTGCGGCCGCTCCTGGAGAGCGGCGAGGCCGAGCGGATCTTCGCCATCGGCGGCATGGGCGGTCGCGGCAATCGCGGCTTCGTCGTCGCCCGGCTCGCCGAGTGGGGCGAGCGCGAGCGCAGCCAGGGCGAGATCGTCCGCGCGATGGTCCCCGAGATCGGCGGCATCAGCGGTGTGCGCGCCTTCCCGGTGAGCCCGGCCGGGCTCGGCCTGCGCGGGTCGGGCTCGCCGCTGCGCTTGGTCATCGGCGGCCCCGACTTCGCCAGCGTCAAGGAGTGGGGCGACAACATCCTGGAGCTGGCGCGCGACAACCCGAACCTCGAGAACCTCGACATCGACTTCGAGGAGAACCAGCCGCAGCTCACCCTCCGGGTCGACCGCGACCGGGCCGACGATCTCGGCATCCCGCTCGAGACGATTGCCCAGACGCTGCAGACGCTCCTGGCCTCGCGCGAGGTCACCGAGTTCATCGACCGCGGCCGCGAGTACGCTGTGATCCTCCAGGCGCAGCGCGAGGACCGGCAGAGCCCGACCGATCTCGCCAACATCTTCGTGCGCAGCGCTGCCGGCGAGCTGGTGCCACTCGGCGCCATCGTCTCGCCCGAGGAGGGGGCGACGGCACCCGAGCTCATGCGGTTCGACCGGCTACCGGCGGTGACCATCACGGCGTCCCTGGCCGACGGCTACGACCTGGGTACGGCCATCCGCTACATGCAGGCACTGGCGGCGGAGGCCCTGCCGCCCGAGGCTCGGGTGGGCTTCGCCGGGCAGAGCCGCGAGTTCCTCGACGCCTCGGGCGGGCTCTTCCTCACCTTCGCGCTCGCGCTTGTGATCGTCTTCCTCGTGCTCGCCGCCCAGTTCGAGAGCTGGGTCCATCCCCTGATCATCATGCTCTCCGTGCCGCTGGCCGTCGCGGGTGCGCTGTTCTCGCTCTGGGGCACCGGCGGCGGGCTCAACGTCTACAGCCAGATCGGCATCGTCCTGCTGATCGGCCTGATGGCCAAGAACGGCATCCTCATCGTCGAGTTCGCCAACCAGCTCCGCGACCAGGGCATGAGCGTGCGCGAGGCGGTCCTGGAGGCGTCGGCGCTGCGGCTGCGGCCGATCGCCATGACCGTGGTCTCGACGGTGCTCGGGGCGGTGCCGCTGGTCATCGCGACCGGTGCCGGGGCGGAGAGCCGGATCGCGATCGGGACGGTGATCATCGGCGGGCTGGGCCTCGCCTCGATGCTGACCCTTTTCCTGACGCCGGTGCTCTACGACCTGTTGGCCCGCTTCGCCCGTCCGTCCGGTGCCGTGGGCGAGCAGCTCGAGCGCGAGCTCGAGGCGATCCGCGGACGCGAAGCGCGGCCGCAGCCGGCCGAGTAGGCGGGCGGCGCGGCAAGAGTGGCGCTCGACCGATCCGCGGCGTAGGAGCGACGCCGGGGCCCGCGCCCTGGGGAGTGCCTCGCTTGAGCATCGTCTACTATCTGTCGCATCCGGAGGTGACCATCGACCCGGCCGTCGCCGTGCCTGACTGGGGCCTTTCGGCCGTGGGCCGGCTTCGGCTGCTGGCAGTGCACGGCGCCGCCTGGCTCCTGTCCTGCCGGCGCATCGTCAGCAGTGCCGAGCGCAAGGCGGTGGAGACGGCGGCGCTGATCGCCGAGGCCTCGGGTGCCGCCGTCGAGGTGCGATCGGCGATGCACGAGAACGACCGTTCGGCAACCGGCTTCCTGCCGCCGGCCGAGTTCGAGTTCATGGCCGACCGGTTCTTTGCCGAGCCCGAGCGCTCGGTGCGGGGCTGGGAGCGGGCGGTGGATGCCCAGGCGCGCATCCGGGGCGAGTTCGACGCCGTGCTGGACGGCCACGATCCGGCCCGGCCACTGCTGCTGGTCGGCCATGGCAGGGTCGGCACGCTCCTCTACTGCGCGCTAGCGGGACGACCCATCGACCGGCGCTTCGATCAGGCCCGGGCCGGCAGCGTCATCGCCATCGACCTTCCCGGGCGGCGGCCGCGCTTCGGCTGGACGTCGATGGAGGAGGTGGCCGCGCGCCTCGCCGCCGGTTGACCGGTCCCTTCCGGGCTTCCAGTGGCTCCGCTCCCGTCTTGCGATCTGCCCCTTGCGGCGACCGGCCGGGGGGCGTATCCGAACCCGCCCCGGTGCGGCACGGTTCTTCGTGCCCGGCAGTCGGCAGGGTCGAGGAACCTACCAGACGATGAACGGCTCGGTCTGCGCCGACGCGGCGTCGCCGGTCGCCATGCGGCGCGACGCGGCGACCTGGCACGGCTACCTCCTGCTCGGCTTCTTCACCTACCTGCTCAACATCCAAGGCAACATCCTGCCCTACCTCCAGGCCGAGCTGGCGCTCGGCTACGGCACCGCGGCGCTGCACGCCTCGGCCATCGCCCTGGGCATGATCCTGACCGGGCTGACGGGCGAGCGCCTGATCGCCCGGCTCGGCCGCGGGCCGGCGCTGGCCCTGGGTGGGCTCGGCGCGGGGCTCGGTGCCGTCCTGCTCTGCCTCGCACCCGCCGCCTGGCTGAGCATCCCGGCCTGCTTCCTCTTGGGCCTCGCCGGCAGCCTGATCCCGTCCGTGGTGCCGGCGATGCTGGCGGAGATCCACGGCCGCCACCGCGACCGGGCGCTGGCCGAGGTCGGTGCCGCCTGCTACGCCTTCGCGGTCGTGGCCCCGCTGGCCATGGGGGCGACGCTCGCCCTCGGGCTTGGCTGGCGCGGTGCGGTGCTGGCCGGGGTGGCCACGGGCGGGGCGATCCTTTTGGCCGGCCGCAGGGCGGAGGTGCCCGAGGGCTCGCCTGGCGCAGCGCACGCCCCGGCCAAGCTGCCGCTCGGCTACTGGGCCTACTGGCTCCTGCTCGCCCTCGTCGTCGCCGTCGAGTTCAGCGTGCTGCTCTGGGCGCCGGCCTATCTCGAGCGGGTGGTGGGACTGGCGCCGGCGGCGGCCGCCGGGCTGGCGGCGGTCTTCGCGGCGGCGATGCTGGTCGGCAGGCTCGCCGGCAGTGCCCTCGTCGGCCGGCTCGACCCGCGGCCACTCTACGTGGCGGCGCTGCTGGTGACGCTGGCGGGCTTCGCCCTCTACTGGCTGGCGGCCCTGCCCTGGCTCGCGGTGTTGGGGCTGGCTATCCTGGGGCTGGGCGCAGCACTGCTCTATCCGCTGACCCTCGGCTTGGCACTCGAGGCGGCGGGGCCGCTCGCTGCGGCCGCCAGCGCGCGCTTCATGCTGGCGGTCGGGCTGGCCATCCTGGTCGCTCCCTTTGCCCTGGGTGCGCTGGCCGATCGCGTTGGCCTCGCCCATGCCCATCTCGTCATCCCGGCGCTCGTCCTGGGAGCGCTGGTCGTGCTCGGCGCGGCCCGGCGGCTGGACCGCCGGCATCTGGTAGGCGACTGAGCCCTTGCGCCGGCTGCCGGCCCATGGCCATGGTCGGGGCGGCAAGAACGAGGGAGGCCCCATGGCCAAGGCCTATGTCGCCGGCACGCTGGACAGCAAGCGGGCCGAGATCGCCTATGTCCGCGACTGCCTGGAGGCGGTGGGGGTCGCCACCCGGCTGGTCGATCTCGGCACGAGTGGTGCGGACGTGGCGGGTGCGGACGTGGCGGCGGCCGAGGTCGCGCGCCACCACCCGGACGGGGCCGCGGCGGTCTTCACCGGCGATCGCGGCACGGCGGTGGCCGCCATGGCCGAGGCGTTCCGGGCCTACGTGCTGACCCGGACGGATCTCGGCGGGCTCATCGGGGCGGGGGGCTCGGGCAATACCTCGCTGGTCGCCCCGGCGATGCGCGCCCTGCCCGTGGGGCTGCCCAAGGTGCTGGTCTCGACCGTGGCCTCGGGCAACGTCGCCCCCTACGTGGGGCCGGCGGACATCACCATGGTCCATGCCGTGGCCGATGTGCAGGGCCTCAATGCCATCACCCGCAGGGTGCTGGGCAACGCCGCGCATGCGCTGGCCGGGATGATGCGCCATCCGATTCCCCCGCCCGCCGAGGGCCCCAAGCCGGCCATCGGCCTTACCATGTTCGGCGTCACCACGGCTTGCGTGCAGGCGGTGACCAGGGCGCTGGAGGCGGAGCACGACTGCCTCGTCTTTCACGCCACGGGCACTGGCGGGCAGAGTCTCGAGAAGCTGGTCGAGAGCGGCCTCGTCAAGGCGATGCTGGACCTGACCACAACGGAGATCGCCGATCTCCTCGTGGGCGGGGTGATGCCGGCGACCGAAGGCCGGCTCGAGGCCGTGATCAAGACCGGCGTGCCGTATGTGGGCTCGGTGGGGGCGCTGGACATGGTCAATTTCGGGCCGGTCGCCACGGTCCCGGAGCGCTTCCACGACCGCCGGCTGTACATCCACAACCCCAACGTCACCCTGATGCGCACGACCCCGGAGGAGAACGCCCGGATCGCCCGCTGGCTGGCGGCCAGGCTCAACCGGATGACCGGCCCGGTACGCTTCCTGTTGCCCGAGGGCGGGGTGTCGGCGATCGACGTCGAGGGGGCACCCTTCTTCGACCCGCGCGCCGACCAGGCGCTGTTCGAGACGCTCGAGGCGGCGTTCGTGCCGGCGGCCAACCGTCGCCTCGTCCGGGTCCCGGCCGCGATCAACGATCCCGTCTTCGCCGCCGCCGTGGTCGCCGCCTTTCGCGACATCACCAAGGGAGCCTGAGCCATGCCGCGTTTCGCCCGCGAAGCCCTGATGGAGCGGTTCCGCGACATGGCGCGCCGCCGCGTGCCGATCGTCGGCGGCGGCGCCGGCACCGGCCTCTCGGCCAAGTGCGAGGAGGCGGGTGGCATCGACCTCATCGTCATCTACAATTCCGGCCGCTACCGGATGGCCGGCCGCGGCTCGCTCGCCGGGCTGCTCGCCTACGGCAACGCCAACGAGATCGTCGTCGAGATGGCGCGCGAGGTGCTGCCGGTGGTCCAGCGGACGCCGGTCCTGGCCGGGGTCAACGGCACCGATCCGTTCATGCTCCGCGACCGTTTCCTCGACGAGCTCGCCGGGCTCGGCTTCTCCGGCATCCAGAACTTCCCGACCGTGGGCCTGTTCGACGGCGTCTTCCGGCAGAACCTCGAGGAGACCGGGATGGGCTACGGGCTCGAGGTCGAGCTGATCGTCGCCGCGCGGGCGCGGAACCTCCTGACCACGCCCTATGTTTTCTCGCGCGACGAGGCCGTCGCCATGGCCAAGGCCGGGGCGGACATCATCGTGCCGCACATGGGTCTGACGACGGGTGGCACGATCGGTGCAGAGACGGCGCTGGCGCTGGCGGACTGCCCGGCGCTGATCGACGAGTGGGCCATGGCGGCGATGGACGTGAACCCCGATATCCTGGTGCTCTGCCACGGCGGGCCCATCGCCATGCCGGCGGAGGCGGCCTTTGTCCTGGCGCACACCCGGCATTGCCACGGCTTCTACGGTGCTTCATCCATGGAGCGCCTGCCCACGGAGCAGGCACTCACAGCGCAGGTGGAGGCGTTCAAGGCGATCGGCTTCGCCGACAGGGCAGGGTGAATGACGGACAGGGTCGGAATTCTCATCGTCTCCCACTCCGCCAAGGTGGCCGAGGGGACGGTGGACATGGTGCGGCAGATGGTCGGCGACGAGGTCGCCTGCGCCGGAGTCGGCGGCAACCCGGAAGGTGGGCTCGGCGTCGACGTCGCCGCCATCCTGGCCGGGATCCAGCAGGTCTGGTCGCCGGCCGGCGTCGCCGTCCTGGTCGACCTCGGCGGGGCCGAGATGAACAGCGACATGGCAATCGAGATGCTGGATGAGGCGCGGCGGCCGCTGGTGCGGGTCTGCGCGGCACCGATCGTCGAGGGAGCGGTGATCGCCGCCACCGAGGCTTCCGCCGGCAGCTCCCTCGACGAGGTGGTGGCGGCGGCCGAGGAGATGGGCTGATGACGGTGACGACGGCACGGCTGACCATCACCCATCCGACCGGGCTGCACGCCCGGCCCGCGGTCAAGCTCACCAAGCTCGCCAAGACCTTCCCGGCCGAGATCCGGCTCAGGCCGCTGCCGGACGGTACGTGGATCGACGCCAAGAGCATCGTCAAGGTGATGGCGCTGAAGCTCCGGACCGGCACCGAGATCGAGGTCGAGGCGGCGGGCGAAGCGGCCGCTGCCGCGATCGAGGCCCTGAGCGGCCTCGTCGTGCGGAACTTCGACGAGGATGGCTGAACGGCGCTACCCGGGCCGGATCGCGGCACCGGGCCTGGCCCGGGGTCCGCTGGTCCACCTGCCCGAGCCGCGCGCCCCGGCTCCGATCGACGCTGCCGTTGCCGATCCGGACGGAGAGCGGGCGCGGCTGACGGCGGCCCTTGCCGCCGCGCGGTCGGCGCTCGACGCTCTCGCCGGCAGGGTGGACGACATGGCCGGGGAGATCCTCGGTTTTCAGCTCGAGATGCTGGACGATCCGGCGCTCGCCGAGACCGCCTTCGCGGCGATCGCGGCGGGCACCGCGGCGACCGCCGCCTGGCGGGCGGCACTGGACGAGCAGATCGCCGTCTTTCTCGCCGACGACGACGGCTATTTCCGGGCCCGGGCAGCGGACCTCGCCGATCTGCGCGACCGCGTGCATGCGGTGCTCGAGGGTGCCGGCGGCGAGGTCCAGGCCCTGCCCGAGGGCGCCATCCTCCACGCCCACGACCTCTCACCGTCGCGCTTCCTCGCCTTCGACTGGCCGAGGCTCGGTGGTGCGGCCCTCGTCAACGGCAGTGCCGCCGGCCATGTGGCGATGCTCGCCCGGGCCCGTGGCGTGCCGCTCCTCGTCGGTCTCGGTGAGGTGGCGGCAGGGGCCGGCGAAGCGGTGCTGGACGCGCTGGCCGGGCAGCTCGTCGTCGCCCCCTCCCCGCGGACGGCCGCCGCCTATGCCGAGCGGCTGGACGCGGCGAGGGCGGAGGCCGCGGCGGCGGCCGCGGCGCTCGCCCGGCCGGCGGTGACCGCGAACGGCCAGGCGATCACGGTGATGGTCAATGTCGACGATCCCGATGCCGTGCCCGACGACCTCTTGCGGGCGAGCGACGGGGTCGGCCTCTTGCGCACCGAGTTCCTGTTCATGAGCCGACCTCGCCTGCCGGACGAGGCGGCGCAGCACCGGGTCTATCGGCGGCTCCTCGAGCGACTGGGTGGCCGCCCGCTGGTGCTGCGCACGCTCGACATCGGCGGCGACAAGCCGCTCGCCGGCCTCAACCTGCCGCCCGAGGCCAACCCCTTCCTGGGCCTGCGCGGTCTGCGCCTGTGCCTCGCCATGCCTGAGCTCTTCCGGCCGCAGCTCCGGGCGGCGATCAGGGCGGCGGCGGCAGGGCCGCTCTCGATCATGCTGCCAATGGTGAGCCGGGCGGCCGAGGTCGCGGCGGCGCGTGCCATCCTGGCGGCCGAGGCCGCCGACCTCAACCTGCCGGTGCCACCGCTCGGGATCATGGTCGAGACTCCGGCGGCGGCCCTGGCGCTGGACGCGATGCCGATCGATTTCGCCTCGATCGGCTCCAACGATCTGACCCAGTACGTCATGGCGGCAGCCCGCGACGGGGTGGGCCCCGTGGCCGATCTGGTCGATCCGCTCGACCCGGCGGTGCTGCGGCTGATCGGGCTCGTGGTCGAGGCAGCGGCGGCGCGCGGGTTGCCGCTCTCGCTCTGCGGCGACATGGCGTCCGACCGGGCCGGGCTCGAGGCGCTGCTGGCGCTGGGCCTCACGCGCATCTCCGTGGCCCCGGCGGCGCTGGGCCGGGTCAAGCTGTGGATCGACCGCTACAACCGCTGATTTTCGCCGGCCAGAACGGCGCTGCCACGCGACCTTGGCTGTGCCGGCCGCATTTCACTGGTAGGGTCGCGCTCATTCGACCCAGCCGAACACAACGAGGAGACGCCTCATGAAAATGTTCGACGGCATGCGGCGGGGCTTGGCCCAGCTTGCGATCGTGCTCGTGCTCGTGGCCAGCCTGCCCGTGGGCGTGGTCCAGGCCGGGCTGGTCTCGACCGACAGCGTGATCGCCGACACCTTCGGCGTCGACGAGACCCGCGCCCGGGTCGAGGCGTTCATGGCCCGCGACGAGGTCAGGGCTCAGTTCGCCGCCATGGGCGTCGATGCGCGCGAGGCCGAGCAGCGGATCGCCGCGCTGAGCGACGCCGAGATCGAGCGGATCGCCGGCCAGCTCGACCAGCTCCCGGCCGGCGAGGGCATTCTGACGGCCATCGCCATCACCGCTGGCGTCATCCTGATCATCCTGATCATCACCGACATTGCCGGCATCACCAACGTCTTCACCTTCATCAAGTAGGCTCACGAGCCCGTTGCCCGGTCGGCTGCCGCGGGCGTCCATGGGGCGCGGCCGGCGGTCCCGCCTTGCCGGTGCCTTGCTGGCGCTCGCCCTGACGGCTGCGTGCACGACTGCGCCGGGCCTGCCGCCGCCGGGCGATCCGAGCCTCGGCGCCCTGCCGGTGGCCGAGGCGGTGGCGGGGGTGCCGTTCTTCCCGCAGGACGACTACTATTGCGGGCCGGCGGCGCTCGCCATGGTGCTCGCCTGGTCGGGGCACGAGGTCACCCAGGACGACCTCGTGCCCGTGGTCTACACGCCGGGCCGGCAGGGCACGCTGCAGGCCGACATCCTCGCCGGTGCGCGCCGCTACGGCCGGCTCGCCGTCCCGGTGGGCACGGTGCCGGACCTCCTGGCCGAGCTCGCCGCCGGCCACCCGGTGCTGGTCTTCCAGAACCTCGCCTTGCCCGTCTGGCCGCAATGGCACTATGCCGTGGCCACCGGCTACGACCTGGACGAGCGGCGGCTGCGGCTGCATTCGGGGCGCATCGCCGACGACACGACGCATCTCGCCACCTTCACCCGGACCTGGGCCCGGGGCGGCTACTGGGCGCTGGTCGTGCTGCCGCCGGACCGCCTGCCGGCGACGGCCGGCGAGCGGGCGGTGCTCGAGGCGGCGGCGGCGCTCGAGCGGGCCGAACGCCCGGCCGAGGCGGCCACTGCCTACGCCACGATCCTGACCCGCTGGCCGGCGAGCCTGCCGGGCTGGATCGGGCTTGGCAACGCCGCCTACGCCACCGGCGACAGGCACCGCGCCGCCGCCGCCTTCAGGAGCGCGGCCGAGCGGCATCCAGGCTCGGTGGCGGCCTGGCGCAACCTGGCCTTCGTGCTCGGCGAGCTCGGCGACGCTGCCGGTGCGGAAGAGGCCACCGCCAGGGCCGAGGCGCTGGTCGCCGCGCCGGCCGAGGGCTGACCGGTCAGCGGCGCCAGAAGCCGGGAGTCAACAGCAGCAGCACGGTGAAGATCTCCAGCCGGCCGAGCAGCATGGCGAGGGAAAGCAGCCATTTGGCCGCATCCGGCAGCGACGCGAAGTTGCCGGCGGGACCGACGATCGGCCCGAGGCCCGGGCCGACATTGGTGATCGCCGTCGCACTGGCGCTGAGTGCGGTCACGAGGTCGAGGCCGAGGAAGCCCAGGGCCATGGTGAAGAGGCCGGTCATGCCGAGCAGCGCCGCGACAAAGGCCAGCACGGCGCTCGGCACGTCCTCGGGGAGCGGGCGGCCGCCATAGCGGACGCGCACGACCTGGTGCTGTGACGTCAGGCGCTGCAGCTTCGCCCGGATCAGTTGCCAGATGACGAGGTGGCGGTAGACCTTGATGCCGCCCGAGGTCGAGCCGGCGCAGGCGCCGAGGAAGGTGAGGACGAAGAAGAGGGCAACGGCCCCCGGCCCCCAGAGCGTGTAGTCGGTGCTGGCGAAGCCCGTGGTCGTCACCACCGAGACGATGTTGAAGGCGGCCTGCCGGAACGCCTCCTCGACCGGCATGTCCCGGGCCAGCACGAGCCAGACGCCGGTGGCGCCGACGACGAGCACGAAGAAGACGGCGAGCGCACGGATCTGCGGGTCGTCGACGATGGCCCGGGTGTCGCCGCGCACGAAGCGCAGATAGGCGACGAAGGGCAGCGCCCCGGCGATCATGAAGAGGGTGCCGAGCCAGTGCGTCGCCGGCCGGGTGAAATGCCCGAAGCTGGCATCGTGGGTCGAGTAGCCGCCGGTCGCGAGCGTGGTCATCGCATGGTTGATGGCGTCGAACGGCGACATCTCGACGATGCCGTAGAGCAGCGCGCACAGGATCGTGAGCCCGACATAGATGGCGCCGATGCCGGACACGAGGTGGAAGGCGCGCGGCACGATCTTGTCGGACTGCTCGGAGCTCTCGGTGCGAAAAAGCTGCATTCCGCCGATCCGTAGGAACGGCAGCAGCACGATCGCCATGACGACGATCCCGATCCCGCCGACCCATTGCAGCAGCGAGCGCCAGAGCAGGATGCCGGGCGGCAGCCCGTCGAGCCCGGCGAGCACGGTCGAGCCCGTGGTCGTCATGCCGGACATCGCCTCGAAGAACGCATCCGTGTAGCCGATGCCGAGTTGGGCGAGCGGCAAAGCGGCGAAGGCCGGCAGCACCAGCCAGGCGAGGGTGGTCAAAAGGAACGCCTGGCGCAGACCGAGCTGAAAGGGCTGGTTGTCCCGGGTGCCGAGGATGCAGAGCCCGCCAGCGAACAGCGTGGCCCCGGCGGAGACGACGAAGGAGCGCCAGTCGCTGCTGCCCTGCGCCACGTCGACCAGCGCCGGCAGCAGCATGACGACGGCCAGGACCACCAGCAGCAGGCCCAGCGTGTGGACGATCGGCCGGAACTCGATCAAGGAGCCGTCCATCCGTGATTGCGGGCGCGGGATGCGCCGTCGCGCTCGTCCTGTCCAGTGAAATGATCCGGCGGCCGGGCCGAACGCCACCACCGCTGCCGACTTGCCGGCATGGCCGGATCGGCCTAAGCGGCCTGCCAGCGTCACCCTGAAGGGACCCACTCTTGACGGCAGGTGCATTCCGCGAGTCGTTCCGGCTGGCCTGGCCGCTCGTTCTCTCCAATCTCTCGGTCCCGCTGCTCGGCATGGTCGACACCGCCGTGGTCGGCCATTTGCCGGAGCCGCATGCGCTGGGCGGGGTGGCGCTGGGGGCCAATCTCGCCTCGGCGCTCTATTTCGCCTTCGGCTTCCTGCGGATGGGCACCACGGCCCTGACCGCCCAGGCGTTCGGCGCCGGCGACGATCTGGCGCTCCGCACCACCGCCTGGCGGGCGTTCGTCCTGGCCGCCGGCATCGGCCTCCTGGCGATGGCCATCATCCCGCTGGCGCTGGGCCTCGGCAGTACCCTGTTCGCCCCGGAGCCCGCGATCGACGCCGAGTTCCGCGGCTATCTCTCGATCCGGCTCCTGGGCGCCCCCCTGGCGCTGGCCAACGCCGTGATCCTCGGCTGGCTTCTCGGCATGCAGGATGCCCGCGGCCCGCTGCTCCTGCTGATCGTTACCAACCTCGTCAACGCCGGGCTCGACATCCTCTTCGTCTGGGGGCTGGGCTTCACCGCCCCCGGCGTGGCGCTGGCCACCGTCCTGGCCGAGGGCTTCGGCCTCGTCCTCGGCATCTGGCTGATGCGCCGGCATCTGCGCAGGCTGGCGGTGCAGGTGACACCGTCCAGGGCACAGGTCCTGGATCTCGCCGCCTTCCAGCGGCTCTTTCGCATCAACCGCGACCTCTTCCTGCGCACGGTCGTGCTGCAGGCGGCGTTCCTGAGCTTCATGGCCCTGGCCTCGCGCCAGGGCCCGGTCTTCCTCGCCGCCAACGCCGTCCTGATGCACTTCTTCATGCTGGCGAGCCACGGGCTCGACGGCTTCGCCTATGCCGCCGAGGCGATGGTCGGCCGGGCGGTCGGGGCGCGGAATGCGTCGGCCCTGCGCGCCGCCGCCAGGGCGGGCTTCGTCAATGCCGGTCTCCTCGCGGTCCTGATCGGCCTCGCCTTCTGGCTCGCCGCCCCCTCGATCATCGGCCTCCTGACCGCGATCGAGCCGGTGCGGGCGACCGCCCTCGACTACCGCCCGGTGGTAGCCGTCCTGCCGTTGATCGCGATCTGGGCGTTCCTCTTCGACGGCATCTTCATCGGTGCCACCCGGACGGCCGAGCTCAGGAACGCCATGGTCGGCGCGATCGTCGCCTACGCCGTCGCCGCCGCGGCGCTGGTGCCCGCCTTCGGCAATCCAGGGCTCTGGGCGGCGCTGCTCGTGTTCATGGCCGCACGAGGGCTGCTGCTGGCGCTCGTCTATCGCCGCGCCGGCTTCGGCGCCTCGTTCGTGGCGGCCCCGTCCACCGGCGGTGCCGCCCCCGGCTGACGGCCGAAGGGGGCAAGGAGGAGCCTGGGAAAGGAGCGGTCGCGCATTCGCTCCACACCGATCCTCATGCCGGCGAAGCGCTCGGTGGCACTCTTCGAGCGGAACAGGCGGTCCCAGAAGCTGAAGATAGTGCCGTAGTTGCTGTCGGTGTCCGCCCGGATCGCGTGGTGGTGCACCCAGTGGATCGAGGGGGTGATCACGACCTTGGCGAGCGCCCGCTCGAGCCGGGCAGGGATCCGTGCGTCCGAGTGGTGGAAGATGGCCGAGGCCAGGATCAGCGCCTCGAAGACGACGACCGCGACGAGCGAGATGTCGAGGGCGACGACGACGGCCGCGCGGACCAGCGCCGAGAGCACCACCTCGCCGAAATGGAAGCGCACGGCGCTCGTGGTGTCGAGCAGCTCGTCGAGGTGGTGGACCTGGTGGAAGCGCCAGAGGAACGGCAGCTCGTGGTTGGCCCGGTGCCACCAGTAGATCCATAGATCGAGGATCAGGATGTCGATGGCGAGGCCCCACCAGCCGTCCAGAAAGGTCGGCCGGAGGCCGAGCGAGAAGCCGCTGGCCCACCAGGTGACCGGCAGCACGATCAGCGGCGAGAGCAGGGCATTGAGGCTGAAGAGGCCGAGATTCCTGGTCAGCCGGCGCCAGGCCGCGGCGGTGCTCCGGCCGAGCCGGACGAGCAGCGGGCTGTCCTCCGCCGGCCGCAGCCGCTCCGCCAGGGCAAAGACGACGAAGAAGGCCAGCACCAGGGCGGTCTTGAACGCGATCGCGATTTCGAGGCTCGGCTCCATGGCCAGGGATATGGCGCCCCTGCGGCGTCGGCGCCAGCTTGGCGCGACATCTTGAACGCGCCGTGATTGCTGCCCACCTCAAGCGCGTGGATGCCGCCCGGGTCCACGCCCGTCACTGCCCGGTTGCCAAGCAACGGGCCCGCACTGGTTGCTCCTGGAGGACTGGTCATGCGCAGCTTCGATCTCTCGCCGCTCTTTCGCTCCTCGGTCGGCTTCGACCAGCTCGACAAGATGTTCGACACGGCCTTTCGCGAGGCCGCCCGCGACACCTCGTACCCGCCCTACAACATCGCCAAGGTCAGCGCCGATGCCTACCGCATCACCATGGCGGTCGCCGGCTTCGGCAATGCCGATCTCGACCTCACCGTCCACGACAACATGCTGATCGTGAAGGGCCAGATCGCCCGGCCGGAGAAGGAGGTCGAGTACCTGCATCGCGGCATCGCCCAGCGCGCCTTCGAGCACCGCTTCCAGCTCGCCGACCACATCAAGGTGGTGGGTGCCGACCTCACCAACGGCCTGCTCGACATTCACCTCAAGCGCGAAGTTCCCGAGCAGATGAAGCCGCGCAAGGTGGCGATTGGCGGCGACGCCGGCAGCGGCAAGGGCGGTGCCACGATCGAGCACGCCCGGCCGGAGGCGGCTCCCAAGGCGCGCAGCGCTGCCACCGGCAGCGCCTGACCGGCTGGATTGTCCGGCGGCCGGCGCTGGCCGCCTGCTTGTCGCCAGGGTAGGGCTCGGCTATAGCGCCGGGCCATGCCAGCCGTCACGTCGCTCCCGCTCGTCGGGGTCACCGCCTGCCGCGTCGCCACGGGCCACGCGACGGTCCATCGCGTCGTCGACAAGTATCTGGACGCGGTGATCGAGGCGGCCGGCTGCCTGCCGTTCATCATTCCGGCCGTGGGTGCGACCGTGCTGCCCGAGGCATGGCTCGAGCGGCTCGACGGCGTGCTGCTCACCGGCAGCCCGTCCAATGTCGACCCGGCGCTCTACGACGGCGGCCTGCGCCCCGAGGGCGATCCCGCCGATCCGCACCGCGACGCCACGACCCTGCCGCTCATCCGGGCCTGCATCGCCCATGGCGTGCCGCTCCTGGCGCTCTGCCGCGGCATTCAGGAGCTGAATGTCGCGCTCGGCGGCTCGCTGCACGGCCGGCTGCACATGGTGCCGGGCCGGGCCGACCACCGCTCCGACAAAACGCTGGGCTATGCCGATCGCTATCGGCCGAGCCACCTCGTCCGGCTGGCCCCGGGCGGGATGCTGGACAGGCTGCTCGGCGACCTCGCCGGGCCGAACGGCCAGCTCATGGTCAACTCGCTGCACGGCCAGGGCATCGACCGCCTCGCCCCCGGCCTCGCCGTCGAGGCCACGGCGCCCGACGGCACCATCGAAGCGGTCACCATGCCGGGTGCCAAGGGCTTCGTTCTGGCGCTACAGTGGCATCCGGAATGGCGGGCGGCCGAGATCAAGGCGCACCGCCGCCTCTTCGCCGCCTTCGGTGAAGCCTGCCGCAACCAGCAATTGTCGAGAGGATCGCATGAGCGATCTCGAGCCGTGGCTTAAAGAGCACCGCATCACCGAGGTCGAGTGCATCGTCGCCGACATCAACGGCATCGCCCGCGGCAAGATCCTGCCGGGCTTCAAGTTCCTGCGCTCGATCGGGGACGACGGTCTCAGGCTGCCGGAGAGCATCTTCATCCAGACGGTGACCGGCGACTATCCCGAGGGCGATCTCATCGACCCGGTCAACCGCGACGTCCGTCTGCGCCCCGATCCGGCGACCATCCGGCTGGTACCCTGGTACGAGGAGCCCACGGCGCAGGTCATCGCCGACGCCTTCCACCACGACGGGACACCGGTCGAGACGGCGTCCCGGCAGGTATTGCGCCGCGTGCTCGGCCTCTATGCCGAGCGCGGCTGGCGGCCGGTCGTGGCGCCCGAGCTCGAGTTCTTCCTGACCAAGATCAACACCGATCCCGATTACCCGCTCGAGCCGCCGATCGGGCGCAGCAGGCGGCCGGAGACCTCGCGGCAGGCCTACGGCATCGAGGCCGCCAACGAGTTCGATCCGGTCTTCGAGGACGTCTACGACTGGTGCGAGAAGCAGGAGATCGACATCGACACGCTCGCCCACGAGGCCGGGGCGGCGCAGATGGAGATCAACTTCAACCACGGCGACCCGCTCGAGCTCGCCGACCAGGCGTTCCTCTTCAAGCGCACGCTGCGCCAGGCCGCGCTCAAGCACGGCATCTACGCCACCTTCATGGCCAAGCCCCTGCAGAACGAGCCCGGCAGCTCGATGCACATCCACCAGAGCCTGTACTCGATCGCGACCGGGGAGAACCTGTTCGCCGGTAGCAGAGGCGGTTATTCCGACCTCTTCCTCAACCACATCGCCGGTCTGCAGCGCTTCCTGCCGGCCGCCATGCCGCTGCTGGCGCCAAACGTGAACTCGTATCGCCGTCTGCGCCGCTACTCCGACGCGCCCATTAATGTCCAATGGGGCTGGGAGAACCGCACCGTCGGTTTGCGCGTGCCCGAATCGGACGGCCAGTCGCGCCGGGTGGAGAACCGGGTCGCCGGAGCCGACGCCAACCCCTATCTCGCCATCGCGGCGTCGCTGGCCTGCGGCTGGCTCGGCATGGTTGAGGAGCTCGAGCCCACCGACCAGGTCAAGGGCAGCGCCTACCGCCTCGCCCAGACCCTGCCGCAGCAGCTGCCCGACGGGCTGCGGAAGCTGAACAGCTCGGCCCAGCTCAAGGAGGCGCTGGGCGAGGACTTCGTGCGGGTGCTGATCGCGGTCAAGCAGGCCGAGCATGAAGCGTATCAGAGTGTGATCAGCTCGTGGGAACGCGAGCATTTGCTGTTGAACGTCTGACGCTTGCAGGCGACGCTGCGCCGCAATGCCGTGCCGGAGAGCCGGCTTGCCGCGTGTCCGGGCGCCTGCCAAGTGAGAAGCCGATCGCCGTCGACCGACAGGAACAGCCAATGCCCTCGAGTGCCGAGACCCGACGCTGGCGCGAGCTCGATGCCCGCCACCACTTCCACCCGTTCACGGTCTTCCCCGATCTCGAGGCCAAGGGCAGCCGGATCATCACCCGGGCCGAGGGCTGCCACATCTGGGATTCGCTGGGCAACCGGATCATCGACGGCATGGCCGGCCTCTGGTGCGTGAATGTCGGCTACGGCCGCGAGCGGCTGGCCCGGGTCGCCTTCGAGCAGCTGCAGGAGCTGCCCTACTACAACGCCTTCTTCCAGACGGCGACCGTGCCCTCGATCGAGCTCGCGGCCAAGCTGGCCGAGATCCTGCCGCCGGGCCTGAACCGCCTGTTCTATGCGAGCTCGGGCTCTGAGGCCAACGACACCATCGTCAAGTCCGTCTGGTATTACTGGAACCTCTTGGGCAAGCCCGAGAAGAAGAACTTCATCAGTCGCACGCTCGGCTATCACGGTGTCGGCCTGGGCTCGGCGAGCCTCACCGGCATGCGCTTCATGCACGAGCCGTTCGACCTGCCGCTGCCGCGCTTTCACCACATCGGCAACCCCTACTGGTTCGCCGAGGGCGGCGACCTCGACCCGGACGCGTTCGGCCGGGTGGCGGCGGGCTGGCTCGAGGCGAAGATTCTTGAGTTGGGGCCGGAAAGCGTCGCGGCCTTCGTCGCCGAGCCGATCCAGGGGGCGGGGGGCGTGATCATCCCGCCCAGGACATACTGGCCCGAGATCCAGCGCATCTGCCGGCAGTATGACGTGCTGCTGGTGGCCGACGAGGTGATCTGCGGCTTCGGCCGCACCGGCAACTGGTGGGGCTCGGACACCTTCGAGATCGCGCCGGACATCATGCCGATGGCCAAGGGCCTGTCGTCGGGCTACCTGCCGATCGCGGCCGTGGCGTTCCACGACCGGATCGCCGACGTGCTGGCGGCCTCGGGCATCGAGTATGCGCACGGGGTGACCTATCACGGCCATCCGGCGGCGGCGGCGGTGGCGCTCGAGAACATCCGAATCATGGAGGAGGAGGGCCTGCACACCCGGGCCGCCGGGCCGATCGGTGCCTATTTCCGCGACCGGCTGGCGACGCTCGCCGACCACCCGCTCGTCGGCGAGGTGCGGAGCTGCGGCCTCATCGCCTGCGTCGAACTCGTCCAGGACAAGGCCACGCGCACGCCCTGGCCGGCAGCGCGCAAGGTCGGGCTCGCCTGCCGCGAGCACTGCTTCGACAACGGCCTGGTGATGCGGGCGATCCGCGACGGCATGGTGCTCTCGCCACCCCTGGTGATCGACGAGGCCGGGATCGACGAGATCGTGGGCAAGGCGGCACGGGCCTTCGACCTGACCCTGGCCGACCTCGGGGGCTAGCGGGGCGCCGCCGATGGACGCGTCGCAGATCACCCTGGTGCTGCTCCTGGCGGCCATCCTCGTGGGCTTCGTCTGGGGGCGCTTTCGCCACGACGTGGTGGCCTTCAGCGGGCTCCTGGCGGCGGTGATCCTGGGCCTGGTGCCCGCCGAGAGCGCCTTTGCCGGGCTCGGCCACACCGCGACCGTCACCGTGGCCGCGATGCTCATCCTCACCAAGGGGCTGACCGACAGCGGCGCCACGACCCATCTGGTCGAGCTGGTCGGCCGCTTCACCCGCACCGTCACCCACCACATCCTGTCGCTTGCCGGGGTGACCGCCCTGCTCTCGACGGTGATGAACAACGTGGGTGCGCTGGCGCTCACCATGCCGGTCGCCATGCAGACGGCAGCACGCACCGACCGCTCGCCGTCGCTGCTGCTGATGCCGATCTCCTTCGCGGCCCTCCTGGGCGGGCTCGTCACACTGATCGGCACGCCGCCCAACATCATCGCCGCCAGCTACCGCCAGGGGCAGACCGGCGAGGCGTTCCACATGTTCGACTTCACCTGGGTGGGGCTGCCGGTGGCGGTGGTGGGCGTCGTGTTCATCGCCACCATCGGCTGGCGCTTCCTGCCCCGGGACCGGCGCCGCGCTCCAGGGCTCGAGGACTTCTTCCACATCGGCGACTACGTGACCGAGATCCGGGTGGCCGAGAAGAATCCGCTCCTGGGCCGGAGCATCGGTTCGGTCGCCGACACCTTCGCCTCTCTCGACGTGGCGATCCTCGGCCTCTTGCGCAACGAGCGGCGCGTGCCCAACGTGCCGCGCCGCTTCCAGCTCATGGCCGGCGACGTGCTGATCGTCGAGGCCTCGCCCGCCAACCTGCCCAAGCTCGTCGAGCGCTTCCAGTTGACGCTCGGTGGCGAGAGTGCGGCCCCTGTAAGTCTCTTGAGCAATGAGGACGTGCGCCTCGCCGAGGTGGTCATCAAGCCGGGCTCGGAGCTCGACGGCCGCTCGGAGGGCCGCTCGCGGCTGGCCCAGCAGTTCAACGTCAACCTCCTGGCGGTGGCGCGCGAGGGCAGCCCGACCCGCGACCGGCTGGACCGCATCGTGCTCCGGGCGGGCGACGTCCTTTTGCTGCAGGGCGAGATCGCGCGGCTGGCCGAGGTGACCCGGCTGCTCGGCTGCCTGCCCTTGGCCGAGCGCCGGCTCCAGGTCGGGCAGAGCAAGCGGGCCCTGCCGACGCTCATGATCTTCGCCGCGGCCATCCTCGCGACCTCGGTCGGCCTCCTGCCCCTGCCGATCGCCCTGGGCTGTGCCGTCGTCGCGATGCTCGTGATCGGCGTGATTCCGCTGCGCGAGCTCTACGATGCCATCGACTGGCCGGTCATCATCCTGCTCGCCTCGATGATCCCGATCGGCGACGCGCTGCAGACGACCGGGCTCACCGGTGTCATCGCCACGACCATCGCCGCCCAGTCGGCGGCGCACGGGGCGGTGGCGGCGCTGCTGATCGTCTTTGTCTTCACCATGCTGGCAACCGACATCCTCAACAATGCCGCCACCGTGGTCATCATGGCGCCGATCGGGATCGGGGTGGCCCAGGTGCTGGGGGTCAATCCCGACACCTTCCTCATGGCCGTGGCGATCGGCGGCTCGTGCGCGTTCCTCACCCCGATCGGCCACCAGAACAACACGCTGGTCATGGGCCCGGGCGGCTACGTGTTCGCCGACTACTGGCGCATGGGCCTGCCGCTGCAGGTGATCATCGTCGCCACCGCGATGCCGCTGCTGCTGCTCTTCTGGCCGCTCTGAGGCTCTGAGCCCGGCCGCAGCAAGGCTCAGCCGGCGAGCAGGGCGCGCGTGTGCCGGGCGATGACACCTTCCTCGTCGGTCGGGACGACGAGCACGGCGACCCTGGAGGCGGGGGTGGAGACGATCTCGGCATGCGCCGCGTTGGCAGCGGGATCGAGCTCGACGCCGAGCCAGGCGAGGCCCGCCGCGATGTCCTGCCGGAGCCCGGCCGCGTTCTCGCCGATGCCGGCGGTGAAGACCAGCGCGTCGATGCCGCCCATGCCAGCGGCGAGGCCGCCGATCTCGCGCAGCGCCCGGTGGGTGAAATACGCCATGGCCTCCCGGGCCGCTGTGGTGCCTGCCGCTTCGAGGCGGCGCCAGTCGCCGCTGACGCCCGAGAGCCCGAGCAGGCCCGATTCCTGGTAGAGCAGGGTCGCGATCGCGTCGCTCGTCATGCCGCGGGCGTCGAGGAGGTACAGGATCACGCCCGGGTCGAGCTGGCCCGTGCGCGTGCCCATCGGCATGCCGTCGACGGCGGTGAAGCCCATGGTCGAGCCCATGGCCCGGCCGTCGCGGATCGCGCAGAGGCTGGCACCGTTGCCGAGATGCGCCACCACCACCCGGCCCTTGGCGAGCCCGGGATGCACCTCGGCGAGGTAGCCGCTGACATAGTCGTAGGAGAGACCGTGGAAGCCGTAGCGGCGCACGCCCTCGTCGTAGTAGTGGCGCGGCAGGGCGAAGGTGTCGGCCACCCAGGGCTGGCGCCGATGGAAGGCGGTGTCGAAGCAGGCGACCTGCACTGCTTCCGGGAACGCCCCCTTCGCCGCCCGCACGCCCGCGAGGTTGTGCGGCTGGTGCAGGGGGGCGAGCGGGACGAAGCGTTCGAGCCGGTCCAGGAGCGCGTCGTCGAGGACCATGGGCAGGGCGAAGTCGGGGCCGCCGTGCACCACCCGGTGGCCGACCGCCCGGATCGCCAGCGCCGGGTCGAAGTCGGCGATGAAGCCGAGCAGTGCCGCGAGGGCGCGATCGTGCGGGTTGCCCGCCGTCCCGAGCTCGGCCGCCGCGTCACGGGCGACCCTGCCGTCGGGTGTCCTCGCCTTGAAGTGCGGCGCATCGCCGATGCCGTCGATCTGGCCACGCACCCGCTCGCCGCCCGCCCGCGCACCCGCCGCCGCCTCGACCGCGTAGATCGCGAACTTGATCGACGACGAGCCGGCGTTGAGGACCAGAATCGCGTCCATGCTATTGCTCCAGCGCATCGCGGTTGAACAGTCGGCACGAAGGGTCGAGCAGCGGCATCTGGTTGGGGATGCGACACCCTGTAGCAGCCGGCACCGGAGGCAGGCGGCTCAGTTCACCGCGTCGCGCAGCGGCTCGCGTTCGGCGAGGATGGCGTCGCCGAGCTGGTAGGCGAGCCAGTACTTGTTGACGTCGGTGACGTAGCGGACGGTCTCGCTGCCGAGCCGGGCCTGGGCGGCGCGCTCGACGTTGAAGAACCAGCGGTCGGGGTCGAGGCCGAGCTCGTCCCGGGTCATCGCCCTGAGCTCGCGCAGCCGCCCGGGCCCCGCATTGTAGGCGGCGAGCATGAAATGCTGGCGGACCTGGTCGTCGAGGCCGTTCTCGGCACCCAGCACCCGGTCGCGGAGATAGGCCAGGTAGCGCACCCCGGCCTCGATATTCGCCTCGACCGGGGCCGGGTCCTCGATGCCGACATAGGCGGCGGTGGTGGGCAGGAGCTGCATGAGGCCAACCGCGCCGCGCGGGCTCCGGGCCTCGGGATCGAGCCGGCTCTCCTGGAACGCCACGGCGGCGACCAGGCGCCAGTCGAGGCCGTGCGCCGCGGCGTGGCGCTCGAACAGCTCGCGGTAGCGGACGAGGTCGTCGAGTCCGCGGGCGGCCAGCGGGTTGTCGATGAAGCGCTGGCCGTCGTAGTAGCGCTTGAAGAGGACGTTGCCGGTCAGCGTGCCGCGCCGCACGGTCTCGAGAAAGGCATCGACCTCGGCCGCGAGTTCGGGCGCGTCGTCGCGGATCGCCCAGGCGATGGTGCCGCCTTCCGCCACGGCGAGGTCGTCCCCGATGCGGATGCCGGGCAGCACCCCGGCCCAGAGCTCGGCCACGTGCCGGTCGGCCACGGTGTACTGGATGATCCCGGCGTGGGTCATCTCCAGCAGGTCCTCCGTGACCAGCTCGGGTGCCGCCTCGACGATCTCCACGGGCTTGAGACCCTGCGCCTCGAGCCTGGTGTTGAGCGCCTCGAGGCTGCCTACGTAGGAGCTGCCGCGCAGCACCACGACGCGGCGGCCGGCGAGGTCGGTCAGGCTCTCGAGCGGCGGGGCGCGGACATGCGTCACGACCAGCTCGGCCACGTCCTCGATGTAGGGATGGCTGAAGCGCACGCTTGCGGCGCGCTCGGGCGTGACGGTGAGCCCGCCTGCCGCGATGTCGCCGATACCCTGGGCGAGCAGCGGGACCAGCTGGTTGAAGCGGGTCGGCACGTAGATCGCCTGGACCAGCGGGTCACCCCGGCGGCGCTGCTCGTTCAGGTGTTGCTCGAAGGCGCGCACCAGCTCGAACTCGAAGCCCATCGGCTGGCCGTTGCGGATGAAGAAGCGGGTGCGGTCGTAGGGGATGAGGACGGTGACGAAGCGGATGGCCTGACCCTCGCGGGCGCTCGCCATCAGGAGGGCGCGGTCGTGGTCGTAGATCACCCGGGAGAGCGGGTCGAGCACGACGGGCGGGGGGAACAGGCGGAACCAGATCATGCCGAGGCAGCCGACGACGATTAGCAGCACCGGCGGCAGGTAGAGCAGCTGGCTACGGCTCAAGCACTCGTCCTCCGATGCCGGGCAGGCCGGTGCACCACGCGACCGTGCGGGTCCGCAACGGCGGGTCGCACGGTAGGCGGACACCAAGACCTACTCGGATAGGTCCGGTCGCCGATCACGCTTTCTAGCACCGGCCGCGGAATGCTTGAAAGGTTTCCGGACACGCGCGCCGGGGTCGCCGCCGTCATTTACGACCGCATGGTGGCCGCCGCGCTGACGGAGGACGACGAATGCGTTGCTCATCGGGAGCGTCGAAAACGGGGCGCGGCGTGGCGACGATGGTGATGCTCGCAGCTTGGCTCGGCGCGACTTCGGCGACCGCTCCGGCAGCTGCCCAGCAGCCGGCCGCCGGAGTGCAGCCGGAACCGCTGCCGGCAACGACCGCGCAGGCTGCAGAGCAGCCGTTGCCGCGCCCGGCACCGCCCGAAGTCCTGCGCGGCAGCGTCGCCGCAGCACCGGTGGTCGAGCCGGCGGCGGGGCCGGACGGGTCGCAGCTGGTCGGCGGCGAGCGCGTCTGGTTCGTCGATCGGGACAACCGCCGGCTGACCGGCTGTCGCCTGGTCAACACGGTCCAGGTCGGCGGTCAGGCGATCTGGTGCACCGAGCGCCGGCTGCCGCGGGGTGCCGTCGCCCGCGACTGAACCGTCCCCGCCACCGCTGCCGGCACAGGGGCCCCTAGTTCAAACGGTAGAAGTGATGGTTGCCGAGGGTCACCGTGCGGGTCGCCCCACGGCGGAGCCAGCCCGGCGTGCGCCGGAAGGTCTCGTGGAAGACGACCGCTCCGCCGGTCGGGTCGGCTGGCCTAGCCTCGCTCAGCATCAGGTCGGCCACCTCCTGCGCCATCTGCCACTTGTCCATCTCGCTGGGCGTGTCGGACCTGCCGTCGCAGGTCCAGCCCCATTGGCAGCCCCGCCGCGTCGGCTCGTTGATGACCGCAGTGACGCTGTCGGGGAAGGCATCGGACTGGATCCTGTTGAGGACCACCCAGGCCACGGCGATCATGCCATCGCGACCCTCCGAGCGGGCCTCGTGATAGAGGTTCAGGGCGAAGAGCTCGCGCTCGGCGGCACCAGTCGCGGGGGCCGCCGTCGCGGTCGGGGCCACGGCAGCCGGTGCCGGCGGCGCCGTCGCTTCCTGCGCGTGGCCGGCCAGGGCCAAGCCGAGGACGAGGCCGGCGACTAGGGCCGACCCTCCGGACTTGCATGAGACGGGGCGCATCCTCTTTCCTTCTATTGGTGATTGAGCCGAGTGCCAGACCCCACATCAGAGGCGGGTCGGCCAGCCGGTCGGACCACTCGCCGGGTATGCGCAGCTATCGAATCGCGGCAACGCCCGTCAACTGCGCCGACGACACGGTAGCCGTCACCGCCGCGCCACAGCCGCGGCGAAAACGTCGCAGGTTCTTTGCTGCACTGCACAAATTTCCATCTATGTGGGTGGTCAGCGCTCGCCGATAGCGCTATCGGTTCGCCGATCTGCCGCTGAGCTTCACCGGAATCCTCAGTAGGTGTCTGTAACAAACTGCAACGCAACGTGATTCGTTCTTGTTGGTTGGGTGAAATAGGTAGAGGTCGGTCGAACCGCGTTAACCAACTTTGCGGCGCCAGAACCGTCCCGGCCACGGCGTGTTCGACAGGTTGGATCGTGGTTCAAGATTCGCGGCTCGCGCTGCCCCGCCACTCGCCGGCGGGCGGCATTCGGGACCGCACGTGGCTTCGGGGCGAAAGCGGCGTACCGCGCGGGTCCGAAGAGGGTGGCGTGGGCAGCGACGGGTGCTGCAACCGCCCCCGGGTTGGACGGGTTGGAAACGTCGAAACGGTGTCGAACGGAGTGCCTCTATGATCGAAGTCACGCCCACCGCCAATGCGCGACTGCCCCTGCGGGCCGGTGACTTCGCGACCCTGGCCGAGGGGCTCGACTACGCCGCGCGGGGTGAGACGGGGGTGAACTTCTTCTCCAGTCGCGGCTCGCTCGAGGCGGCGGTTCCCTACCGGATCCTGCGCGAGACCGCCCGGTCGATCGCCCGTCGCCTCGCCGCCACCTCGCTGGAGCGTGGCGACAGGATCGGCATCATCGCCGAGACCTCGCCCGATTTCCTCGCCGTTTTCTTCGCCTGCCAGTATGCCGGCTTCGTCCCGGTACCGCTGCCGCTCAGCATCAATTTCGGCGGCAAGGACGCCTATGTCGAGCGGCTGCGCGGCATGCTGGCGGCCGCCGGTGCGAGGGCCGCGGTTGCCGGGCCTGAGTTGATCGCGATCCTGCGCGAGGCCACCGCCACGACTGCTGTCGATTTCACGGCCACCGCCGACGAGATCCGCGACTGGCCGGCCACCGATCGGCCGCTACAACCGCTGGGCGCGGACGACGTCTGCTACATCCAGTACAGCTCGGGCAGCACCAGCTTCCCGCGCGGTGTGCTCGTCACCCAGGCCGCACTGGCCGCCAATGCCCGGGCGATCGCGACCGACGGCCTGGACCTGCGCGCTGGCGACCGCTGCACGTCCTGGCTGCCGCTCTACCACGACATGGGCCTCGTCGGCTGCTGCCTGACGCCGGTCATGACGCAGATCTCGGTCGACTACCTGAGCACGACGGCATTCGCCCGGCGGCCGCTGGTCTGGCTCGAGCTGATCTCGCGCATGGGCGGAACCATCTCGTTCGGCCCGACCTTCGGTTTCGAGCTCTGCGCCCGGCGGGCCGCCAACGGCACCGCGCGCGATCTCGACCTCAGCCGCTGGCGGGTCGCCGGCATCGGCGGCGAGATGATCCGGCCGCAGGCCCTGGCCGCGTTCGCCGACACGTTCGAGCCGATGGGCTTCGACGCCCGCGCCTTCGTGCCGAGCTACGGCATGGCCGAGGCGACGCTCGCCGTCACCTTCAACCGACTCGGCCGCGGCGTGCGCGTCGACCGGGTGGCGCGTGGCGACACCTTCGAGCGCGATCATCTGGCCCTGCCGGCGGGCGAGAGCGTCGGCCCCTCCGGCAGCCGCAGCTTCGTTGTCTGCGGCGCCCCGATGCCGGGCTACGCTATCGAGATCCGTGACGAGGCGGGCACCATCCTGCCCGAGCGTCATGTGGGGCGCATCTGCATCAAGGGCCCGAGCCTGATGCAGGGCTACTTCCAGAATGCCGAGGCGACGGCCGCGGTGCTCAAGGGCGACGGCTGGCTCGACACCGGCGACATGGGCTACCTGCTCGGTGGCGAGCTGGTCGTCAGCGGCCGGACCAAGGACCTCATCATCGTCGGCGGCCGAAACATATGGCCGCAGGACATCGAGTGGGCGGTCGAGAAGCTGGATGGCGTGCGTGCCGGCGACGTGGCCGCCTTCTCGGTCGGCGACGACCACGACCGCGAGCGGCTGGTGGTGGTGGTCGAGTGCCGGCTGCAGCAGCCGGCCGAGCAGGCGCAGCTGCGCCGTCTCGTGGCCACGGTCGTCAATCGGCTGGCCGGCGTTGAGTGCGAAGTGGTTCTGGCGGCGCCGCGGTCGCTGACCTTCACGACCTCGGGCAAGCTGAGTCGGGCGACCGTCCGGGACCACTTCCAGCGGGGTGTCCTGCGCGACCTCGCGGCCACGGCCGACGAGCGGCAGGCACCCGCCGTGCTGCGTCCGACCCCGCTCCTCGCCGAGGCGAGCTGAGCGCCGGCGCCGCCTGCTGCAGGCGACACCGGCCGGGAAGGCCAACGCAGCGGCGGTCGTGCCGTGCGGTGCAACGGAGAGGGTGGTGGCAGGGATCGTCGCCGTCACCGGTGTCACGGGCTTCGTCGGCCGGACCGTGGTCGCCGAGCTGGCGGCAGCCGGCTGGCCCTTGCGCGTGCTCTCGCGGCGCGGCACGATCGACCGAACGACGACCGTCCCGGGCGATCTGGACGACCCGCGCGCCCTGTCG
Source organism: uncultured Geminicoccaceae bacterium (assembly GCA_964460465.1). GTDB lineage: Bacteria > Pseudomonadota > Alphaproteobacteria > Geminicoccales > Geminicoccaceae > SLRI01. The sequence continues at coordinate 70,193 of CAYWSB010000001.1, forward strand.
GCGCTCGTCCGCGATGCCGCCCACGTCGTGCACTTGGCCGGGCTGGTCAAATCCGCGCGCCGGGAAGACTTCACCCGGGTCAATCTGGCCGGCACGGAGCGGCTGGTGCGGGCCATGGCGGGGGGGCCGGGGCGGCTGTTGCTGGTCTCCTCGCTGGCGGCACGTCAGCCCCAGCTCTCTGCCTATGCCGCGAGCAAGCGCGCTGCCGAGGATATCGCCCACGCCATCCTCGGCCCTGAGCGCGTCACCATCCTGCGCCCGCCTGCCGTCTATGGGCCCGGCGATCGGGCGACCCTGCCGATCTTCCGCCAGCTGGCAGGCGGCTTCCTCGTGGCCCCGGGGCCACGCGGCGCGCGATTCTCGCTGATCCACGTGGCCGATCTCGCGGCGCTGGTTGCCCGCCACCTGGACGGCAGCATGACCCTGCCGGCCCTTCTCGAGCCCGATGACGGACGGCCGTGCGGCTATGGCTGGGGGGACCTCGCGGCCGTGGCCTCTCGGACCACGGGGCGACGGGTGCGCCTGGCGCGGGTGCCGGTGCGGCTGCTCGAGATGCCGGCGCGGGCGGCCGATGCGCTGGCCCGGCGGTTCGGCCTCGACCTGCCACTCACTCGCGACAAGCTCGGCGAACTCGGGCACGGCCAGTGGGTCGCAGGGGGGCCGGCATTGCCGGATGCCGGTCCACGCATCACCTTCGATGAAGGGTTCGGGCCGACCCTCGACTGGTATCGCGAGGCCGGTTGGCTCTAGTATGGCGCCGGCCCCGGCCAAGCGTCGCCGGGACGATGCTGGTCGATGGTTGGCGGGTGTGGGAGAACGCGGCGTGGTCGAAAAGATCGAGATGGAGATCATGGCGCTGATGCAGCGCTACAATCCCGAGGGCAAACCGATCGACCGGTCGACCGAGATCAGCGCCGATCTCAACATCGATTCGGTGGCGGCCATGGACCTGATCATGGAGATCGAGGACAAGTTCGACATCGACATCCCCATGAACCAGGTGGGCGAGCTCAAGACCATCGGCGACCTGATCGACCTCGCGGCCGGGCAGGTGGCCAAGACCTGAGCCCGGGCAGAGCGATCGGACGGCGGGATTTCACCAGGAAGGCAGGGTGCCATGGACATCTTCGACAAGTACGCCGGCATCGAGGAGCGGCACCGGGCCCTGCTCGGCGTCGGTGGCGATCCGTTCGGCGTCAAGGTCGACCGCATCCTCTCGGCGACCGAGGCGCTGATCGACGGTCGCCACACCATCCTGGTCGGCACCAACAACTATCTTGGCCTGACCTTCGAGCCGCACTGCGTCGCCGCCGCCAAGGCGGCGCTGGAGACCGACGGCACCGGCACCACGGGCTCGCGCATCGCCAACGGCACCTACGATCGCCATACCCGGCTCGAGGCCGCCTTCGCCCGCTTCTTCGACCGCCGCAAGGCCATTGTCTTCACCACCGGCTACCAGGCCAATCTCGCCACCATCTGCGCCCTTGCCGGGCCCGAGGACATCATCCTCTGCGATTCCGACAACCACGCCAGCATCTGGGACGGCACGAAGCTGAGCCCGGCCGAGACGCATACCTTTCGGCACAACGACCCGGACAACCTCGACCGCAAGCTCACCCGGCTCGCCGGCAAGGGCCAGTGCAAGCTCATCGTCGTCGAGGGGCTCTACTCGATGCTCGGCGACACCGCCCCCTTGCAGGAGTTCGTCGAGGTCAAGAAGAAGCACGGCGCTTGGCTGCTGGTCGACGAGGCGCACTCCTTCGGCGTCTACGGCGCGCACGGCCGGGGCGTGGCCGAAGCCCAGGGTGTGGAGGCGGACGTCGACTTCGTCGTCGGCACCTTCTCCAAGAGCCTCGGCGCCTCGGGCGGCTTCGCGGTGTCCAACCACCCCAAGTTCGACCTGCTCAGACTGGCATCGCGGCCCTACATGTTCAGCGCGTCGCCGAGCCCGGCCACCATGGCGTCGGTCGCCGAGGCGCTGCACCAGATCGAGACCCGCCCGGAGCTCAGGAAACGCATCTGGGCCAATGCCGAGCAGCTCCACTCGGGCCTGGCGGACCTGGGCTTCACCATCGCCTCGCCCCTGAGCCCGATCGTCGCCATCCGCATGCCGGACGAGGCGACCGCCGTCATGGCCTGGAACCGGCTGATCGAGAGCGGTGTCTACGTCAACCTGGCTCTGCCGGGCGGCACCCCGAACGGCGCATGCCTGCTCCGCTGCAGCGTGTCGGCCGCGCACGAGCCGGCGCAGATCGCGACGGTCCTCGGCCGCTTCGCCGCCCTCGCGAGCGAGCTCGACAGCGCCCGCAAGGCCGCTTGAGAAAACACCCTTCGTTGACGCTTCATGATCGTCCTGTCAGCCGCAGGATCGGTGGCCTAGCCGTGCTCGTGGAATCGGCTCGATGCACCCTGGCAGCGTAGACGAAGGGGATCGGCGCCTGATGCGCCCCCCCTGTGCCATGCCCGGCTGTCGCCCCGGCAGCCGCCGTGAGTGTGTCATCCTGCTGGTGCGACGCTGATGCGGGCGCTGCTGACCGCCCGGAGTCTCGATGCCGTGGCGGACGGCGCCTGGCTCCTGCGCGACGTGTCGCTCGAGGTCGGCGAGGGGCGGCTGGTGGCGCTGGTGGGCGGGGCGCAGGCCGGCAAGTCGGTGCTGTGCGAGCTGCTGCTCGGGCTGCGCCCGCTGCGGGCCGGCATCTTGCAGCTCGGCGGACGGGATTTGGCGCCGCTCGGCCCGCTGGAGCGGCAGCGGCTGGGCCTGCGCTGCGCCTTCCAGGTCCCGCCACTTTTCGCTGGCCTCACCGTGGCCGAGCAGCTGGCCCTCGCCACGCCCTCGGTCCGGCTGGAGAGCGGTGCCTTCGACCGCATCGCCGACTATCTGCCGGAACTCGCGGACCATCTCGCCCGACCGCTGGAGAGCCTCGACCTGGAGCTGCGCCGGCTGGTCGATCTGGGGCGGGCCCTGCTCGGCCTACCGCGCCTGCTCCTGGTTGACGGCCTGCTGCCGGCAGTGGGCATCGACCGAGCGGGCGAGCTGCTGGAGCATCTGCGCCGGGACGGCTACACGCTGCTGGTGACCGACCGCTATGCCGAGCCGCTGCTGCACCTCGCCGATGACGGGTACGTGATGGCCAATGGCCGGATCGTCGCCCGCGGCAGGCCGGACGCACTCCTGGCGGACGACCGCCTGCTTGCGTCCTGCGCCGGCGATCCAGAGGCTTACGCCTGAAGCAACGAACGATCGGGCCCGTGGCCAGCAACGAACCCGACGCCACGATGTCTCAACGCAAACGGCCCGCCGAAGCGGGCCGTCGCGTCGTCGAAGCCGATGACCGCTACGTCACTCGCGATTGCCGAACAGCTGCAGCAGCATGATGAAAAGGTTGATGAAGTTGAGGTAGAGGCTCAGCGCGCCGAGCACCGCACCCTTGGTCTGCACCTCGGCGCTGTCGAGAGCGTAGTATTCCTCCTTGATCCGCTGCGTGTCCCAGGCGGTCAGGCCCGTGAAGACCAGCACGCCGATCACGCTGATCGCGAAGTGCAGGGCCGAGCTCGCGACGAAGATGTTGACGATCATCGCGATGATGATGCCGATCAGGCCCATGAACAGGAACGCGCCGAACTTCGAAAGGTCGCGCTGCGTCGTGTAGCCGTAGAGGCTCATGGCGCCGAACGTGCCGGCGGTGATGAAGAACACCCGGGCGATGCTGGTCCCGGTGAACGCCAGGAAGATGCTCGACAGCGACAGCCCCATGGCGATCGCGAAGGCCCAGAACGTGAGCTGCACCGCACTCGCGCTCATCGTCCGCGCCTTGGCCCCCAGAACGAAGATGAACGCAAAGGGGGTCAGCATGAGCACCCAGGTCAACGGCGTGCCCTGGATGTACTGGTAGTAGACGGGCGCGAACACAAACGCCGTGAGGCCGGTCAGAGCCAGGGCCAGCCCCATGTAGTTGTAGACCGACAGCATGTGGCTGCGCAGGCCGGCATCGATCTGCTCGACGCCGACACCGGCGCCGGCACGCGCCAGTCGCTGATCCATCCGTGGTTCCATCCTCAGCACCTCTTTTTGTACAAGCCATCGGGCGGCAAATTCTGCGCTTCGATATATGGCGGAAGAGCATGTCTGATCAAGCGGATGCCGTACGCTTTGCAGCGCCGACCGGCAGCGCCTCGGGTTTATGACTGAGATTTCATCGATCGGATACCAGCTCCTCTCGGCCGATGCTTGTGCTGGAAGTCAGGGACTGCGGAGGATCAGGGCCGCCGGAACGCCCAGCACCCGCCGCAGGCCGAGGATTCCGATGACGAGCGTTGCCGCCACCGCCGCGACGGGCACCACGGCCGCCAGGAACGGTGCCGGGCTCCAGGTCATGTCGAGGGCGAAGCGGACGATGACGTAGCTGGCGACGAGGCCGAGCGCGGCACCCAGGATCGCCGCCACGACACCGATCATCGCGTATTGCGCCAGGAAGATCCGCCCGATCTGCCGGCGCTGCGCGCCTACCACCTTGAACAGCACGTTGCGCCGGAGCTGCTCGCGCCGGGCGGCGGCGAGGGCGCTGACCAGCACCGCCAGCCCGGTGAGCAGGGTGACCAGCGCCATCAGCCGGACGGCGAGGCCGATATTGGCAAGGATCGTCTCGATCCGGGCGATCAGGTCGGCGATCGCGAAGGGAGTGACGTTGGGCAGCTCGCGCGCCATCCGGTCGAGCAGTGCCGGCTGGCCGGCGGGATCGATGTCGACCGTGGCGATGAGCGTGTGCGGGGCACGGTCGATCACGCCGGGGCTCAGCACGAAGACGAAATCGACCCGGCCCTCCGACCAGTCGATCTCGCGGCGCAGATTGGCGATCTCGGCCTCGACCATGCGGCCCATAACGTTGAAAGTGAGCGTGTCACCCACCCCGAGACCGTAGCCGATCGCCACCTCGTCCTCGACCGAAACGAGCGGCGGGCCGGCGTAGTCGGCCGGCCACCACTCGCCCGCGACGATGGTCTCTCCCGGCGGCGCCTCGGCGCGGTAGGAGAGGCCGCGGTCGCGCCGCACCGTCCAGCGCACGTTCTCGGCGATCTCGGCCTGGTCGACCGGCGTGCCGGCGATGCGCACCACCCGGGCGCGCAGCACCGGCTCGAGCTGCAGCACCCGCGCCCCGGAGAAGGACTCGACGATGTCGACGAACGCTTCGCGCTGGCTCGGCTGGATGTCGATGAAGATGCTGCTCGGCGCCGCCGCCGGCCGGCTCTCCACCAGCTCGCGCGAGATGCTGTGCTCGACCAGGAGCACCGTCGTCAGCACCGCCGTGCCGGCGGCAAGGGCCACCACCGAGGCCGTGACCACCCGCTCGCCGCGCCGGAGCTGGCCGAGCGCCAGCCGCAGCAGCCCCGCGCTGCGCTGCGCCAGGGCGGCCGCAGCCGCGAGCCCGTACGCCGCCAGCACCCGGATGAGCAGGGCCACGGCCACGACGATGCCGAGAAAGACGAGCGCGATCAGCGGGTCGGGCACGGCGAAGAGGGCCGTGGCCGCCAGGATCATCGCCACGCCGAGGAGCCATGGCCAGCGCCGCGGGGCGGGACGGCCGTGGGTCGCCGCGATGGTGTCGTCACGAAAAAGGGAGGCCGGGGTCACCGCCGTCGCCTGCAGGATTGGCAGGGCGGTGAACAGGGCGGCGATGGCGAGGGCGAACAGGGCGGCGGCCAGGATCGCCGACGGATGGATGCCGATGGCGAGCTCGATCGGCAGGACGCCGGCCGGCAGCCAGGCGATGGCGAAGGGCAGGGCGGTGCCGAGCGCCGCACCCAGCGCCAGCCCCGCCGCGCAGAGCAGCACGACCTGCAGGCCGCAGATGACCGCGACGTCCCGCGCCGTGGTGCCGATGCAGCGCAGCGTGGCGATCGTCCGCTGCCGGGAGCGGAGATGCGCGTCGACGACGATGCCGACGCCGAGCCCGCCGATCAGCAGCGCCGCGATCCCGGCGAGCGACAGGTAGCTGGCCAGCCGGTCGCTCTGTCGGGCGATACGCGGCTGCACGGTCTCGAAGGTCTGCGCCCGCCAGTGCGCGTCGGCATGGTCGCGGCGCAGGGCGGCCGAAAGTGCCGCTGCCGAGCCGGGGTCGGCGAGGGCCAGGCCGTAGCTGTGCCGGGCAAGCGCTCCCGGGGCCAGGATGCCGAGTGCGGCCAAGGTCTGCTGGTGCACCATGACCCGCGGCCCGAGGCCGACGAAGCCGCCCAGCCGGTCGGGCTCCGCGACGAGGATGCCACGGATCTCGACCCGGCCGTTGCCGAGCTCGAGCGTGTCGCCGACGGCGACCTGCAGCCGCTGCAGCAGGCTGGCCTCGACCAGCGCCCCCCCGTCAGCCAGGGCGACCTCCAGCGGAAGGGGCGGATCGCTCGCGACCCGGCCGTAGAGCGGGTAGTCGTCGTCGACCGCCTTGAGGGAGGTCGCGACCTGCCGGCCGCTGTCGGCGAAGGCGATGGCGTTGGTGACGACCGAATGGCTGGACCGGGCATCGCCCGGGACGATCGTCGAAAGCTCGTCGGCCTCGAGCGCCCGGTTGGTCGACTCGATGACGAGATCGCCGCCGAGGAGCACCCGGGCGTCGCGCTCGACGGTCGCCATGACACTTTGCCGGAGCGAGCCGATGCCGGTGATCGTCGCCACGCCCAGGGTGAGACAGGCCAGGATGATCAGGGCCGCCGCCCGGCTGCCGCGCAGGTCGCGCCACGCGATGCGGGCCAGGGTCGCGGTGCTCACGAGGCGGCCCCGACCAGCGGCTGCGCCGGGAGAGCGTCGGCCTCGAGGCGGCCGTCGCTCATCCGCCGGGTCTCGTCGCAGAGCGAGGCCAGGGCCGGATCGTGGGTGATCAGGAAAAGGGTGGCCCCGTGCCGCTCGCGCGCCCGGAAGATGAGCTCCGCGATCTGCCGGCCGGTCGAGCGGTCGAGATTGCCGGTGGGCTCGTCGGCGAGCAGAAGCTGCGGCTCGTTGGCCAGGGCACGGGCCAGCGCCACGCGCTGCTGCTCGCCGCCCGAGAGCTGGGCCGGGTAGTGCTCGAGGCGCTCGGCGAGGCCGACCTCGGCGAGCCCGTTCCGGGCCCGGGCGAAGGCGTCGCGGCGGCCGGCGAGCTCGAGCGGCAGCGCCACGTTCTCGAGTGCCGTCATGGTCGGGATCAGGTGGAAGGACTGGAACAGCACCCCCACCCGTTGACGGCGGAAGAGCGCCAGCCCATCCTCGTCGAGACCGCCGAGATCGACGCCGGCGACCTCGACCGTGCCCCGGGTCGGCCGCTCGATCCCGCCGATGATCGCGAGCAGGCTCGACTTGCCGGAGCCCGACGGGCCGACGACACTGAGGCTCGTCCCGGCGGACACGTCGAGATCGACGCCTCTGAGGATGTGCACCGGACCGGCGCTGCTGGCCAGGGTCAACTCGATACCGCGCAGGCGAATCATGAAAGGCAGACTTCCAAGGTGATGAGGCACTTGTGCAAAGGTGGGAGCCGGCGGCGGTTCCTCAACCTCGCGGTCGCGCTCGGCCTGCTGGCGGCGCTTGCGCCGATGCCGGCGCCGGCTGCCGGGTGCCGCATCGCCGTGCTCGGCGACTCGCTCGCCGCCGGCTACGGCGTGGCGCTCGAGGAGGCCTTCCCGGCCAGGCTCGAGGCGGCGCTCGCCGCGGCCGGCACGCCCTGCGAGGTGCTCAACGCCGGCGTCTCCGGCGACACCACGGCCGGCGGCCTCGCCCGGCTCGACTGGGTGCTGGGCGACGCGCCGACCCACCTCCTGGTCGAGCTCGGCGGCAACGACGCGCTCCGTGCCATCCCGGTGGAGGCCATGGAGGCCAATCTCGCCGGCATCATCGAGGGTGCGAAGGCCGCCGGGGCCGAGGTCATGCTGGCCGGCATGCTGGCTCCCCCCAATCTCGGCGCCCGCTACACCGACGCCTTCGCCGCCGTCTTCCCGAGCCTCGCCGAGCGCTACGACGTGCCGCTCTACCCCTTCTTCCTCGACGGTGCCATCCAGGACCCGGCGCTGATGGCCGAGGACGGCATCCACCCCAACGCCGCGGGCGTGGCGGTGATCGTCGAGCGCATCCTGCCGCACGTCCAGGCCTGGCTCGACGGCGCCACCGACTGAGGCGCCACGCGCGACGCATCGGCCGGCATCGAGTCAAGCATTCTTTCACCTTGACGATGACCCCGCTCTGACCTGATCTACCGCCCGATCGGGGCGTGGCCGAACGGCCGCGAGGCGGCCCGGCCGGCACGACTTACCCACATCTTGTTGATAGTCATGGGGATAGCGTGCGGGTTGTGGGTCGAGATGTGGATAAGCACGCGAACAACAGCCGCTCGAGCCCCATTGGCGGGCGCCCCTCCTTGCGGCAAAATGACCCCGCGTCGCTCTGGGCCATCGTGCCGGCCTGCACCGTGACGGCACTATCCGCGCCGCAACGCCAACGGATCGCCTGCCAGAGGGGATCGCCTGTCAAAGGGAGGAGAGCATGTCGGACATCTACCCGGTCACCCCGGAATGGGCCAGGTCGGCGCATTGCGACAAGGCCCGCTACGAGCAGCTCTACAAGCAGTCGGTCGAGACTCCCGACACCTTCTGGGCGCAGCAGGCGGAACGCCTGACCTGGTCGAGGAAGCCCACGAAGATCAAGAACACGAGCTTCGACGGCGACGTCTCGATCAGGTGGTTCGAGGACGGCGAGCTCAACGTCTGCTACAACTGCGTCGACCGCCACCTCCCCGCCCGCGCCAACCAGGTCGCGATCATCTGGGAGGGCGACAACCCCGAGGTCGACCAGAAGATCACCTACCGCGAGCTGCACCGGAACGTCTGCAAGACGGCGAACGTGCTGAAGTCGATGGGCGTCAAGAAGGGCGACCGGGTCACCATCTACCTGCCGATGATCCCCGAGGCCGCCTACACCATGCTGGCCTGCGCGCGGCTCGGTGCCATCCACTCCGTCGTCTTCGGCGGCTTCTCCCCCGACAGCCTCGCCGACCGCATCAACGGCTGCGAGTCGAAGCTGGTGGTCACCGCCGACGGCGGCCTCCGCGGCGGCCGCAGCGTCCCCTTGAAGGCCAATGCCGACAAGGCCCTCGAGAAAACCGCCAAGGACGTCAAGATCCTGATGTTCAGGCATACCGGCCTCGACGTGCCGATGACCGAGGGCCGCGACGTCGACGCCAGGCTGGCCATGAAGGCCGCCGCCGACGAGTGCGCCTATGAGCCCATGAACGCCGAGGACCCGCTCTTCATCCTCTACACCTCGGGCTCGACCGGCATGCCCAAGGGTGTCCTCCACACCTCCGGCGGCTACCTCGTCTACGCGTCGATGACCCACCAGTACGTCTTCGACTACCAGGAAGGCGACGTCTACTGGTGCACCGCCGATGTCGGCTGGGTCACCGGCCACAGCTACATCGTCTACGGGCCCCTCGCCAACGGGGCGACGACGCTGATGTTCGAGGGTGTGCCCAACTACCCCTCCATGTCCCGGTTCTGGGAGGTCGTCGACAAGCACCAGGTGACGATCTTCTACACCGCCCCCACCGCCATCCGCGCCCTCATGCAGAAGGGCAACGACCCGGTGAAGGCCACCAGCCGCAAGTCGCTCCGCCTCCTCGGCTCCGTCGGCGAGCCCATCAACCCCGAGGCCTGGCGCTGGTACCACGAGGTCGTCGGCGAGGGCCGCTGCCCCATCGTCGACACCTGGTGGCAGACCGAGACCGGCGGCATCCTCATCACCCCGCTCCCCGGCGCCATCGACCAGAAGCCCGGCTCCGCCACCCTGCCCTTCTTCGGCGTCGTCCCCGGTCTCGTCGACAACGAGGGCCAACCGGTCGAAGGGCCGGGCGAGGGCAACCTCGTCATCAAGGACAGCTGGCCCGGCCAGATGCGCACCGTCTACGGCGACCACGAGCGCTTCGTGCAGACCTACTTCTCGACCTTCAAGGGCCTCTACTTCACCGGCGACGGCGCCCGCCGCGACGCCGACGGCTACTACTGGATCACCGGCCGCGTCGACGACGTCATCAACGTCTCCGGCCACCGCATGGGCACGGCCGAGGTCGAAAGCTCGCTGGTCGCCCACCCCGCCGTCGCCGAAGCCGCGGTCGTGGGATTCCCCCACGACATCAAGGGCCAGGGCATCTACTGCTACGTCACGCTGCAGAGCGGCATCGAGCCCTCCGAAGAGCTCCGCGCCGACCTCGTCAAGCACGTCCGCAACGACATCGGCCCCATCGCCAGCCCCGACTTCATCCAATGGGCGCCGGGCCTGCCCAAGACCCGCAGCGGCAAGATCATGCGCCGCATCCTCCGCAAGATCGCCGCCAACGAGCACGACCAGCTCGGCGACACCAGCACGCTGGCGGACCCGGCGGTGGTGGATGACTTGGTCAAGCACCGCAAGGGGGCGTGAGCGGACGAAAAGAAAGGATGTGGGGAGGATGATCCTCCCCACGCCCCACCGTTGTTTTGGGTGGCGTTAGGCGGTGTGCGTTGATTGTCTTGCTCGCGCAGGATATAGGAAGTCGATGCGTGCCGTGGATCTTCTCGAGCTCGAGAACCGACTGACCGAGTATGTGAGGCTCGCGGCAGCTGGTGAACGCGTGCTCGTCAAGGATCGCGATCGTGTCGTGGCCGAGCTGACCGCACCACGCCCCGACCTCGCCGCCACCGCGGCGGACCGCGTGCTCGCCGACCTCGTCGACCAGGGCCTCGCCACACCACCCAAGAAGCCGCCAGCCGCCCCGCCGCCGACCCGACGGCACTTGAAGCGCGCCCAGATCCTCGCCGACCTCGACCGGGACCGCGCCGACCGGTGATCTACCTCGACAGCTCCGTGGCACTCGCCGCCATCCTGGCCGAGGACCACACACCACCCGACGATCTCTGGTCGCAAACGCTCGTCAGCAGTCGGCTGCTCCAATACGAGGTCATCAACCGCCTGAACGCCTACGCGGCGGCCGACGATATCATGACCGCCGCCCACGATCTCATTGCTGGCCTCACCCTCATCGAGCTGTCGCCCGTCGTGCTGGCCCGCGCCATGCAACCCTTCCCGAAGCCGGTCCGCACCCTCGACGCGCTCCACCTCGCCACCGCCCACTACCTCGCCGAGCGAGCACCCGACCTCACCCTCGCAACCTACGACCACCGAATGGCCGAAGCCGCCCGCCTCATCGGCCTGACCGTCAGCGAGCCGCAACAAGACCGAGGATGAAGGCACGTTCACACGAAAATGGACGCAGCCCCCTACTTCGTGCAACTATCTGGATGAGCCCAAAACCTGAAGTGGCAAAATCATGCGCCGCATCCTCCGCAAGATCGCCGCCAACGAGCACGACCAACTCGGCGACACCAGCACCCTCGCCGACCCCGCCGTCGTCGACGACCTGGTCAAGCACCGCAAGCGGGCGTGACGCGAAGAGAAGGAAGGATGTGGGGAGGATGATCCTCCCCACGCCCCACCAGAATTTTTCGGTGGTGGCACGCCCGTAACTTTTGGGTTACAATGAGCCGATGATCGAGGTTCGTCAGACGGTCGTTTTCGCAAAATGGCTCGACCGCCTGAAGGACCAGCGGGGACGCGTGCGCATCCTGGCACGGCTCGATCGGCTGACCCTCGGCAATCTGGGCGATGTGAAGCCGGTGGGTTCAGGCGTGAGCGAGCTCAGGATCGCTCACGGACCAGGCTACCGAATCTATCTTGTCCAGCGTGGCACCGTCCTGATCATCCTGCTCTGTGGCGGCGACAAGAGCACGCAGAGCCGGGACATCGCCCGAGCAAAGCGCATGGCGGAGGAACTGCCCGATGACCCTTGAAACACTGCCGTTCGACAGCGCCCAATACCTCAAGTCCGAAGAGGACATCGCCTTCTACCTCCAGGCCGTGCTGGAGGAGAACGACCCGGCGCTCTTCGCCCACGCCCTCGGCCAAGTCGCCCGAGCCAAAGGCATGACCCAACTCGCCCGCGAAACCGGCCTCGCCCGCGAAGCCCTCTACCGAGCCCTCAGCGCAGAAGGCAATCCCGAGCTGGCAACGGTCATGAAGGTCATGAAAGCCCTCGGCCTCCACCTCTCGGCCGAGTCCGCTCAGACGGCTGAGACTTAGGGGGACACGGCCTTTTCGAGCAAGAGTTCATCGAAATGCACTTGAAGATGAGCAAACGGAAGGTGGCGGTATGAGTGCATTCAATCGAATGACCATCGTTGCAGCCGCCGAGGTCGTTTCGGAGTACATGTCCCACGCCGACATGGGGGTGCTTGAAGTTCAGTGGGGGATAGCCGGCCGTTGCAGCACTTCGAGCAAAGCCGCCCGAGGGGGCGACATGGCAAGGATTGCCATTGAGGAGCAGATAGACGTAATGACTGTCCACGGTCTAGCGCCGCTCGGCCGAGCGCTTGTGGAGGTCGCAATTCGTGCTCCTGATGTCGTTAAGGATATGCCTGTATGGAAGAAGCTGATTGCGGGATTGCGGTTTGACGGGTTCGAAATCGTCGAAATACAGGAGGACGTTGAGAAAGACTACCCCTGGCAAAATGCCGAAATTGGCACCGCCGTCCAACTTGTCCCCATGCTTCCTTCTGATCTTCCCGGAGTTGATTTTCGGGAAGCTAAAAGTGAGGTTGAACTCTTGCTGGATAGGCATGAATTCGCGGTTGCGCGAAGTCATTTGCAGCAGGCGGTATCAGCGTTCAGCAGGGGTGAGTGGGCATCAGCGAACGGTGCGCTTCGCAACTTCTTCGAAAGTTATCTCAACGAGGTCGCAGTGGCGCTCGGCTACGCCGGGGCCGACGACAGCAAGGCCAAGCGCGACTTTCTTGGCAATCTTGAGCCGCCGTTCCTCCTGACCGAATACAATGAATGGAACATAAACAATCAAAAGCCCCAGTATGTGCAGGGCCTGATGAGCCGAATGCATCCGCACGGCGGACATCCCGGCTTATCTGAGGAAGAGGACGCTGCTTTTCGACTCCACATTTCACTGGTGACCGGCCGCCTTTTCTTGCGCCGCTTCGATGAGAGGTGCAAGAGAGGGTGACGGAGTTCCCCGAACTTCCGAATTTCGGGTCCACGAGACTGACTCAACCATTGCGCCTTGTTCGATCCGCCGCAGAGGTCAAGTCCTCAGCCGCAACGCGCGAGCGAAAGGCTCGGAGCAAATCGCCAATGCCGATCGAGACGGTGCCTTTCGACAGTGCGCAGTACCTGAAGACCGAGGCGGACATCGCCCGCTACCTCCAGGCTGTGCTATAGGCGAACGACCCGGCCCTCCGCCGCGACGCCCTTACCCAGATCGCCCGCGCCAGGGCCGCGAGGCGCCAGGCTCGCACGGGGGCGGACTGACACGCCCCAGGTCCAGCATTCTCCGCCACCCACCGCGCGATGGCAAGCTGCAAGCAAGGCGATCCGAGCGGCCGGCTGCATGCCCGGGCACTTCTTTGGCTTGCATCCGGTCGGTGTCGCGCTGAACTATAGACCGATCATGACATCGCATTCGGGGAATCGAGATGCGGGTTGCGCTGAGCGAAGCCGAAGGACAGCTATCCGAGCTCGTCCGGCGTGCCGAGCAGGGCGACGATGTTGTCCTCACCCGCCAGGGTCGACCCGTCATCCGACTGGTCCCGATCCCCGCCATGCCCACGGTTGAAGAACGCCGCCGCGTGCTCGCCGAGGTGCGCGCGGCCGGACGGGCCAAGGCTACTGCGGGCCCGAGCGCCGCACGAAGCCAGGACTTCCTCTACGACGAGGACGGTCTCCCGGGATGATCGTCGTCGACACCTCGGCCCTGATGGCGATCGTCTTGGACGAGCCGGAAGCCGACCGATGCGAGGCCGCAATCCTCGCCGCATCTGGCGTGCTGATCTCCGCCGGTACGTTGGCCGAAGCCCTGATCGTCGCCGGCGGACGATCCGTGGCCACGGAGATGAAACGCCTCGTTGAGGATATCGGCATGGAGGTCATGCCCGTCACGGCAGCGACCGCCGACCGCGTCGCCGACGCCTACGCCCGCTGGGGCAAAGGCATTCATCCGGCGCGCCTCAACCTCGGCGACTGCTTCGCCTACGCCCTGGCCACCGAGCGCGCCTGCCCCCTCCTCTTCATCGGCAACGACTTCACCCGCACCGATGTGGCAAATGCGCTTGCTGAGTGAGTCGGTTTCGAGGTTTGACGAGGGACCGACGCCGCCCTGCGGAGGCGTCGGGCGATGGCCGTTGAAGCACTGCTGCCCGACAGCGCCCGACACCTGAAGACCGAGGCGGACATCGCCCGCTACCTCCAGGCCGTGACGGCGGCGAACGACCCGGCCCTCCGCCGCCACGCCCTCACCCAGATCGCCCGCGCCAGGGCCGCGAGGCGCCGGGCCCGCAGAAGCTCCGGCTGAAGGGGGCGCCTGCTCTCTTTGTTGCCATGCCGGGCAGCGGCCCGCCGGCGGCCAGTTCGCCGTCCCGCCTCCTGTTCCGCCGTCCATAACGAATCGTTATGACAACTCGTATGCCTGCAAACGATCCAGCGATTCATGGCGCGTATAGCGGCGCATGAACCCGAGCGATGCGTCGCATAGCGGCGCATCCTGGCCGCCGATGCGCCGCTATACGCGCCATTTGTCATAATCTTCGCCGCTATATGCGCCATAAGCGTTCCTTATGGCGCATGGAGCGGCGCATTTCGCCCTTTTGGCGACGAACGAACCCGCGAACGAACCCACCGATTCGACGAACGAACCCGAGATCTCGACGAACGAACCCGCGTCCAGGCGAACGAACCCAAGGGCATGGAATGTCGCAGGCAGCCAGAAAAGCCGCGTGGCGCCAGGACGTTGCCCGGTCTTCACCCCACGCCGCTGCAGCCGGCCGCGCCGTCGTCGCCACCGCCCGCCCACGGACTGCCATTCGAACCCGACCGCCCCTTGACCACCCGACCGCGATCCGCTAGTATTCCTATAGCCGAAGGCCGGTGGGGCGCGGGGAGGATCATCCTCCCCGCATTCGTCATGCTTCCGCGTAGGCCGCCCGGTAGGCTTCCGCGAGCGCCTCCTCCAGGGGCCGCCCCTGGCGGTACGGTGCCAGGTTCCCGGGCCTCGTCACGCCGTCCAGGACCCGCGGGCAGGGCTCGGGCGTGCCGAGGACCGTCCGGACCGGCACGCGCTCGGCCCAGACGGGCAGGCCGTAGTCCTCGTCGTCGTCGACCACGCCCTTGGCCCGGATCTTGGCCGAGGCCTTGGCGATGGGCATGGCGACCACCGCCGTCGCCTTGATCTCCTGGGCGGTCGAGGGGCGGAGCTGGGCGGTGCGGCCGGGGACCAGGCGGTCGACCATCATGGTCAGCGCCCGTTCCTTCGCTTCCGGGTCGTCGACCAGCCGGGCGGTGCCGAAGGCCATGACGGAGCGGTAGTCGGCCGAGTGGTTGAAGCCGCAGCGGGCCAGCACGATGCTGTCGAAGTGGGTGACCGTGAGGCAGGCGGGCGTGCCCTTCGCCAGGTGGCGGAGCATGCGGCTCGCACTGCTGCCGTGCCAGAAGAGCGTGGTGCCCTCGCGCCAGAACAGGGTGGGCGTGCAGAAGGGCTGGCCGTCGATGACGTAGGCCACGTGGCACAAGGCGGCGGAATCGAGCAGGCGGTGCACGGTGGCATGGTCGTAGTGGCCGCGCTCGTGCTTGCGCTTGACGCGGTTGGTCCGATCGATCGGGTAGGTCGCGGCATCGGCCATGGGCGGGCTCCTCGTTGACCGCCCGAAGCTGACACCGCAAAATGGTCGCCGCGAGGTCCACTTTTCGAACGTTCCCACAACCATTTTGCGAAGTGCTGGTGGGGCGCGGGGAGGATCATCCTCCTCGCATGACTCCGGTCCTATCGCTGCCGGGTAGCGATCAGGGCCGCGACGAGCATGAGGCCGCCGCAGACGGTCATGCCGATCGCCATGGGCCAGGCGCTGCCGGTCTGGATCGAGCCGATGGTCTGCGCCACGATGGCGGCGATGCCCATCTGGACGAAGCCGGCGAGGCCGGAGGCGGCGCCGGCGATCTCGGGCTTGATGCTGACGACGGCGGCCAGGCTGTTGGGCATCGAGGTGCCCTGGGTGAAGGCCACGAGCATCATCGGCAGGAAGATCGCCCAGGGGGTGGTCCAGGTAAGCGGCACGGCGAGGAGCATGAGGCAGCAGGCGATGGCGGTGCCGGTCGAGCCCATGACGATCATCCGCTCGAGGCCGAGCCTGCGGGTGAGCCTGGCCGTCGTGTAGTTGCCGGCCATGAAGGAGGCCGAGACCAGGATGAACATGAGGCCGTACTCCGAGGACGGGCGCTCGAGGACGGTGATCATCACGTAGGGGGCGGCGGCGAGGAAGCTGAAGAACACGGCCATGGAGAAGCCGCCCTGGAGCGCGTAGGCGACGAAGCGCCGCTCGGCGAGGAGCGAGCCGAAGTCGGCCAGCATGGCGTGGACGTTGGTCGGCCGGTCGCTGGCGACCAGCGTCTCCGGCAGGGCGGCTTGCACGGCGATCAGCACGAGCACGCCGAGCGCCCCGCCGAGCAGGAAGACGGCAGGCCAGCCGACGAGGTCGGTGAGCACACCGCCGATCGCCGGGGCCAGCATGGGGGCCACCACCATCGCCATGGTGATGTAGGCGATGGCCGCGGCCGATTTCTCGCGGTCGTAGACGTCGCGGACGATGGCCCGGCCGAGCACCATGCCGGCGACGCCGCCGGCGGCCTGGACGACGCGGCCGATGATCAGCCAAGTGATGGTGGTGGCGAAGGCGCACAGGAGCGAGCCCGCGAGGAAGACCACGAGCCCGGCGATGAGCGCCTTTCTGCGGCCGACGCGGTCGGAGATCGGGCCGTAGACGAGGGTGGCCACGGCCATGGCCAGGGCCGAGAGCGAGAAGGCGAGTTGGGCCGTGGCGGCGGCCACGCCGTAGCCGCTCTGGATCGCGGGCAATGCTGGGAGGAAGACCTGCATCGAGAAGGGGCCGATGGCGGTGGCGACGACGAGCACCAGGATCAGCCGCCATTCGCTGACTTCTGTGCCGTTGCCGGTCGCCACCACGGGGCCCACTGCCATCGTCCTGCCCTCTTCGTCGTTCATCGGCGGACCAGCCGTCGAGCACCGCCGGGCGGCGTCGCCCCACCCTCGCCCGTCGCCTGCCGGCGTGCTAAGGTGGGGCCGTCTTGGTCGCCGCTACGCTGTCCCCGGCCGTCCGGATCGCTGGCCGGCCCCCCTTGTCGACTGGAGCCCTGCACCCGTGACGTCGCCCGGCCGCCCGCCCCTGACCATCCTGCTCGCCAATCCGCGCGGCTTCTGCGCCGGCGTCGACCGGGCGATCGCCATCGTCAACGAGGCGCTCGAGAAGAACGGTCCGCCAATCTATGTCCGCCACGAGATCGTGCACAACCGCCATGTCGTCGAGGCGCTCAGGGCCAAAGGGGCGGTATTCGTCGACGAGCTCGACCAGGTGCCCGACGACGGCATCGTCGTCTTCTCCGCCCACGGCGTGCCGAAGCGGGTGCCGGCGGAGGCCCGGCGCCGCCGGCTGATCTATGCGGATGCCACCTGTCCGCTGGTCAGCAAGGTGCATCGCGAGGTGGAGCGCCACGTCAAGGCCGGTCGGACGGTGCTGCTGATCGGGCATGCCGGGCATCCGGAGGTCGAAGGCACGATGGGGCAGGTGTCCGAGGGGGCCGTGCTGCTGGTCGAGACGGTCGAGGACGCCCGGAGCATCACCGTGCCCGATCCGCGGAACCTGGCCTTCGCCACCCAGACGACGCTCTCGGTGACGGACACCGCCGCCATCGTCGCGGTGCTCCAGGCGCGTTTCCCGGTGATCGAGGGGCCGCGCAGCGAGGACATCTGCTACGCCACGACCAACCGGCAGGAGGCCGTGGCGATCATGGCGCCACGCGCCGACCTCGTGCTCGTCGTGGGCGCCCCCAACTCCTCGAACTCGCTGCGCCTCGTCGAGGTAGCAAGGACCAACGGGGCGGGCGCCGCGCTGCTGATCCAGGCGGCGTCCGACATCGACTGGACGGCGCTGCAGGGTGTCGCCACGCTCGGCCTCACGGCCGGTGCCTCGGCGCCCGAGGTGCTGGTCGAGGAGGTCATCGCCGCCTGCCGCGAGCGCTTCGCGGTGACCGTCGAGACGGTGCATCACAGGGACGAGAACGTCACCTTCCGGGTCCCGCCGATCCCCACGCGCCGGCTTGAGCAGGCGTCCTGACGTCCTGACGTGGGCAGCCCGTCCGAAGGCGTGACAAGGTGCCGGCGAGCCTGCATAAGGCGGGGCACTTCCCCTGCCCGCGCTGGTGATGGATGGCGGTCTATACCTCGGTTCCCGACGACGCGCTCGACGCCCTCCTGGCCCGCTACGCCATCGGTGATCGGGTGGTCCTGGAGCCCATCGCCGACGGGGTCGAGAACTCGAACTTCAAGCTCCTGACGACGCGCGGCCGCTACATCCTGACCATCTACGAGAAGCGAGTCGATCCGGCCGACCTGCCGTTCTTCCTGGCGCTGATGGACCATCTCGCGGCGCGCGCCATCGCCTGCCCGGTGCCGATCCACGACCGCCACGGCTCGAGCCTGCAGACCCTCTGCGGCAAGCCCGCCGCCATCGTCAGCTATCTCGAGGGCCACTCGCCTCGGCGCGTCGATGCGGCGCGCTGCCGGGCGCTGGGGGCGACGCTCGCGGGCCTGCACATCGCCGTGGCGGACTTTACCGGCTACCGGGCGAATGCGCTCTCGGTGGCGAGCTGGCGGCCGCTCCTCGCGGCCTGCAAGGCCAGCCCCACCCCGCTGCCCGAAGGGCTGGCATCGCTGGTCGAGCCGGCCCTCGAGGCGCTCGACGCCGCGTGGCCCTGCGACCTGCCGGCCGGCGTCATCCATGCCGACCTTTTTCCCGACAACGTGTTCTTCGCCGGCGACGCGGTCACCGGGGTGATCGACTTCTATTTCGCCTGCAACGACCTCTTCGCCTACGACGTCGCCATCTGCCTCAATGCCTGGTGCTTCGAGCCGCGCGGCGACTACAACCTGACCAAGGGGCGCGCATTCCTGCAGGGCTACCTGGCGGTGCGCCCGCTCGGCGCTGCCGAGATCGACGCCCTGCCGACGCTCGCCACCGGGGCGGCGATGCGCTTTCTCCTCACCCGGCTCTACGACTGGCTCAACCAGGTCGAGGGCGCCCTGGTGAAGCCCAAGGATCCGATGGAGTACGCCAGGAAGCTGGCCTTCCACCGGCGCGTCCGGGGTGCGGGCGACTATGGCCTCGACTGAGTCGGCGGCTGACGCCGCGAGCACCATGTCGGACGTGGTCGAGATTCACACCGACGGCGGCTGCAGCGGCAATCCGGGGCCGGGTGGCTGGGCGGCCGTGCTGCGCTGGCGGGGGCACGAGCGCGAGCTCTCCGGCTTCGCGCCCGACACGACCAACAACCGCATGGAGCTGATGGCGGCGATCGCGGCACTCGAGAGCCTGAAGCGGCCGATGCGGGTGCGCCTCGTCACCGACAGCGTCTACCTGCGCAAGGGCATCACCGAGTGGCTGCGCTCGTGGAAGGCTCGAGGCTGGAAGACCGCGGACAAGAAGCCGGTCAAGAACATCGACCTCTGGCAGCGCCTGGACGAAGCGGCGGCCGGCCACACCATCGAATGGGCCTGGACCAGGGGGCATGCCGGCGATCCGTTGAACGAGCGGGCGGACGCGCTGGCCACCCAGGCGATCAAGGACGGGATCGCGGCGGCGAAGGATGGCTAGCCCGCCTGCCGGGCGCGGCTGGAGGCCGCACCGGCAGACGGGCCAGGGCTCAGAGCGCCTTGAGGATCTGCTCGGCGCCGGAGACCTCCATCATCGGCGGCGCTTCCTCGACCGCCAGCGTCTTCACCACGCCGTCCTCGACGACCATGGCGTAGCGCTTCGAGCGGGTGCCGAGCTTGAAGCCGCTGCCGTCGAAATCGAGGCCGATGGCCTTGGTGAACTCCGCGTTGCCGTCGGACAGGAGCGTGATCTTGTCGCCGCAGCCGGTGGCCTTCGCCCACTCGCGCAGGACGAAGGGATCGTTGACCGCGATGCAGGCGATGGTGTCCACGCCCTTGGTCTTGAGCGCCGCGTAGTGCTCGAGATAGCTCGGCACGTGCTTGGCGTGGCAGGTCGGCGTGAAGGCGCCGGGCACGGCGAAGAGCACGACCTTCTTGCCCTTCGTGAGCTCGGCCACGGAAAGGTCGACCAGATCGCCGCCCTTGTCGACCTTGAAGGTCGCCTCGGGCAGCCGGTCACCAACCTTGATCGTCATGAAGCATCCCTCCCAAATTGGAATCCGCGTATTCGATGGCGTCGGCGGCGGCCGCTCTCTTGTTGCGCCGGCCGTGACCGGTTATCTCTTAGAGATGCAGAACGACGACGCCAACGATAACCATTTGGCCGGGATGCTTCTGGTCGCCATGCCCGGCATGCCCGACCCGCGCTTCGACCGGTCGGTGATCTTCCTCTGCGCTCATTCGAGCGAGGGGGCGATGGGCATCATCGTCAACCAGATCGCCCCGAATGTCGCCTTCGAATCGATCATCGAGCAGCTCGGCATTGAGCCGACCGCAGCCGCCGCGACGCTCAAGGTGCATGTCGGCGGGCCGGTGGAGAGCAGCCGCGGCTTCGTGCTCCACTCTGCCGACTACGTCCACGAGAACACGCTGATGATCGACGACCGCTTCGCGCTGACGGCGACCGTCGATGTGCTGCGCGCGATCGCCAGCGGCGGCGGCCCGAAGCAAAAGGTCTTCGCGCTCGGCTATGCCGGCTGGGCGCCGGGCCAGCTCGACGCCGAGATCCAGAAGAACGGCTGGCTCATCGCCCCGCCTGACCAGAAGATCGTCTTCGAGCTCGACGACGCCGACAAATGGACGGGGGCGCTACGCAAGATCGGTGTCGACCCGTCGCTGCTCTCCTCGACCGCCGGCCACGCCTGAGCGGACGGGCGACCCACAACAACAGGGATGTCGTGCCCGGGCCGCCGCCATGGTGTTGTGGACGACTTCGCGCGAGCGTGAGCCTGCGTCGCGGCGGATCGCGTCGTGTTCGCCCTCCTCCTCAAGGATCGCCAAAGCTTGCGGTTTGCAGCGGCTGAACGCACCGAGAAAGGCGTCGCGTCAGGGACGACAGCGTAGCGCAGGCTGGGGATCGCCGTGCCGAGGCCCGAAGCGCCCCGTCCGGGCGGGCGCGTCGCTGCTTCGCCGCGGTTGATGACGGTGACCGGCACGTCGATGGCCGCGAGGCTCGCGGCCGTGAAATGCGCGCTCGATTCGGGATCGACAGCGATCACCGCGCCGATGCGCAAATCGCGGCCGGCACGGCCGAGTACGACGTCGTCGACCTTGCGCAGATCGACGCCGTGCGCCGCGAACCAGGCGCAATCGACACCCGTTCCGCCCAGATCGCACGAGCGGGCAAAACTTCTGGCATTCAGAGGCCCGCCGGCGAGCTCCAGCACTGCGGCGCCGCCGAGAAAGAATTCCAGAGCGGCAACCCGATCCGCACGGATCTTGTCGTTCAACGCCGGATCGTCCTGGAGCGTCGTCAGTGCAGCCGTGATGTCGGCGGGCCATGGTCAGAGTTCACCGACAGCCTCGCCGGCATCCTTGGTGCCAAGTTGCGACGGCCGCACAACCGCGATCACGTAGCCGCGCGCCGCCAAGCGTGACGCGATCCAGCTCGCCTGGTGCGGCGCCGAGCTCATGCCGCCGTGCGAGACCAGCATGGGCGAAAAGGTGCCTTCGGCGATCGGCGCGTCGCGACGGGCGGCGACAGCCTCGAAGATCGGGCTCTCGCCGATGACCAATTCGTTGCCGCCGGCACCGGCCGGTGTTGCCACAATTTGACCGCAAGGTCGTCCTGCGCTCGGGTGCGGCAAGGACGAAGTCGCGCACACCGCCCGCGTCGGCTGCCATGGCCGCTGGCGTTCGGTAGTTGCGGGCGAGCGGCATGCCGCCCGCCCGCCGGGTCATTGCTGCGGGATCTGCGCTGCTGCGGCCTCCGCGGCCTTGGTCGCCTCCATGCCGCGGATCGCCTTCTGCAGCTTTTCGAAGGCCCGCACCTCGATCTGACGGACGCGCTCGCGGCTGATCCCATACTCGGTGCTCAGGTCCTCGAGCGTCGTCGGATTCTCCTTGAGCCGCCGCTCGGTCAGAATGTGCTTCTCGCGCTCGTTGAGCACGTGCATCGCACTCGCGAGCAGCTCGCGCCGGTGGTCGAGCTCGTCGTCCTCGGCGAGCAGCGTGTCCTGGGTGGCGCGCTCGTCGACCAGCCAGTCCTGCCACTCCATGTCGCTCTCGGCCCGGAGCGTGGCATTGAGCGAATGATCCGGGCCGTCGAGGCGCCGGTTCATGCTGATCACGTCCTCCTCGGTGACGGCCAGCGTCTCGGCGATCTTCTTCACCGCCTCGGGGCTGAGGTCACCCTCCTCGATCGCCTGCATCTGGCTCTTGAGCCGGCGAAGGTTGAAGAAAAGCTTCTTCTGCGCCGCCGTGGTGCCGAGCTTCACGAGCGACCAGGAATGGAGGATGTATTCCTGGATGGCCGCCCGGATCCACCACATGGCGTAGGTGGCGAGACGAAAGCCGCGGTCCGGCTCGAATCGCTTGACCGCCTGCATGAGGCCTACATTGCCCTCGGAGATGATCTCGTTCATCGGCAGGCCGTAGCCGCGATAGCCCATGGCGATCTTGGCGACCAGGCGCAGGTGGCTGGTCACCAGCGTGTGTGCCGCCGCCACGTCGTCGCCCTCGCGCCAACGCTTGGCGAGCATGTACTCCTCGTCCGGCTCCAGCATCGGGAACCGCCGAATTTCCTCGAGGTAGCGCGAAAGGCCGCTACCCTCGAGCGGCACGGTGGGAAGACTTGCCATCGACGACGTCCGTTTGCTCTGGTCTACCGAAAAGCCTAGTTGGTCAACGTGTCCTCGAAAAGAACCCGACGCATCCGCGAATAGTTCCGCTCCGCACGCTCGGCCACACGATTAACATCCCCGGCCGGGCGCTGTGCAGTGAAAAATGCGTAACGGCAAGCAACAACACGGCAGCTGCGTCACGATACACGCGCCAAATCGAGAAGTCGATCGAATATCGCCGGAGGCGCGGATTCGAAGCGCAGTCTCTCGCCCGTATGGGGATGCGTAACGCCGAGAATCTTGGCGTGCAATGCGATCCGGTCCAAATCGTGGAGGGCGGCGGCCAGGGCCGGCGGCAGCGCCGGCGGCTTGCGCGGCTTGTAGACGCGGTCGCCGAGCAACGGATGGCCGATGCTCGCGAGATGGACCCGGATCTGGTGGGTGCGGCCGGTCTCGAGGCTAAGCTCGAGCCGGGCAACCCGCGTCCCCGCGGCCGCCAGCACGCGATAGCGCGTCACCGCCCGCTTGCCGCCGTCGACGATCGCCATGCGCTTCCTGTCCGTCGGATGCCGCGCGATCGGCTGGTCGACCACCCCTTCGGGCGGGCTCGGCAGGCCCAGGACCAGGGCCTCGTAGCGCCGCTCGACGCTGTGCACGGTGAATTGCCCGGCCAAGCCCTGATGGACCCGGTCGTGCTTGGCAACCACCAGGAGGCCGCTGACGTCCTTGTCGATACGGTGCACGATCCCCGGCCGCTGCACCCCGCCGATGCCGGAGAGGCTGCCGCCACAATGCGCCAGCAGCGCGTGGACCAGCGTGCCGCGGCTGTGCCCTGCAGCCGGGTGGACCACGAGCCCCGCCGGCTTGTCCACGACCAGCAGGTCGTCGTCCTCGTAGACGATGACGAGCGGCAGGGGCTCGGGCACCAGGGTCGAGGGCTCCGCGGGCGGGACGCGCAGCGCGTAGCGCTCGCCCGGTTTGACCCGCCGCTTGCCCTCCGTTACCACCGCGTCGCCGAGCGAGAGGTGGCCCTCGCTCAAGAGGGCCTGCAGGCGCGATCGGGAGAGGCCGCCAAGCCGCTCGGCGAGCACAACATCGAGCCGGCGGCCGGCCTCGTCCGCCCGGATCTCGACCTCGGACCGGGCAGCCGGCTCAGCCACCTGCCGGCACACCGGGGCGGCGCTTCACGTTGATCGAGCGGTCGATGGAACGGTATCTGGGCATCATCAAGATCTTCAACATCGTGGCGGCGGTGGTGATCGTCCTGGGCGTTGCGGCGCTCGCCTGGCTGCTGGTCGAGCGGTCGCGCGAGGGTGGCGATCGCCGGGCGGTGGCCGACACGGGCTCGATCGCCCTCCCCGCCGGCTTCACCATAAAGGAAATGGCGGCAACAGGTGAGTTTCTCTTTCTGCTCGTGAGCGACGACGCCGGCGCCACCCTCCTGTTGCGCCTCGACCCGCGCGACCCGGCTGGTGCTGCCGCCTTCGTCGTCGAGACGGCGCGCCCTTGAGCCGGCTGCGCGGCAGGCGGCACGGCCGCGCCGCTGCGGCAGCGACCCTGGAGGTCACGGTGACTGAACTCGGGGCCCAGGGCGACGGCCTGGCCGACCATGGCGGCGAGCGGCTGGTCGTTCCGCTCGGCCTGCCCGGCGAGCGCTGGGAGGTGCGGCGACGCGGCCGAGAGCGGATCGTCGAGCCCGTCGCCTGCCGCGTGGCGAGCGCCTCCCGACAGCCGCCTATCTGCCCGTATTTCGGCGCCTGCGGCGGTTGCGCCCTGCAGCACCTGAGCGATGCCACCTACGTCGCCCTCAAGATCGCCCGCATCGAGGGGGCGCTGCGGGCCCGCGGCCTCGCTGCCCCGGCGCCGATCCGGCTGCACCGCAGCGCGCCCGGCAGCCGACGGCGGCTGCGGCTGGGCTTCTCCGGCGACGGCAGGCTCGGCTTCCGGCAGCGTCTGGGCCACCGCCTCGTGCCGGTCACCGCCTGCCCGATCGCCCGGCCGGCGCTGGTCGCGCTGATCGAGCCGCTGGGCCGGCTGCTGCGCCGGCTCCGGGCCGCCCGATCGGGCGGGGAGGTGACGCTCACCGCCCTCGACGACGGGCCCGAGATTGTGCTGCACATCCCGGCCGACCCGGGCCTCGACGACCGCGAGGCGCTGGCCGCCTTCGCCGGGGTGCAGGGCCTCGTGCGCCTCGCCATTGCCGTGGCCGGGGCGTCGCCCGAGCCCGTGGTGGTGCGGCTGCCGCCGACCGTGACAATCGCCGGCCTGCCGGTCGCCGTGCCGCCGGCCGCCTTCCTCCAGGCCACCGCCGATGGCGAGTCGGCGCTGCAGGACTTCGTCGCCCGGGAGCTTGCCGGATTGCCCAAGGTCGTGGACCTCTTCGCCGGACTCGGCACGCTCAGCCTGGGACTGGCGGCCGCCGGGGCGCATGTGCGGTGCTTCGACGCGGCCGCCGAACTGGTCGCCGCCGTCCGCCACCCGCACGTGCAAGCCGCCCGCCGCGACCTCTTCGCGAGCCCGCTCCAGCCCGACGATCTCGACGGCAGCGACGCGGTCGTCCTCGACCCGCCGCGGGCCGGTGCTGCGGCCCAGACCGAGGCCCTGGCGCAGAGTACGGTGCCGCGGATCGTCTACGCGTCCTGCGAGCCCGCCACCTTCGCCCGCGATGCCGCCATCCTGGTCCGGGCGGGCTACCGGCTCACTGCCCTCGAGGCCATCGACCAGTTCCTCTTTGCCCCGGACGTCGAGCTCGCCGCCGCCTTCATGCGCGTAGCCCCTTGATCGCCGGCGGCCGAGCTTCTAAGTACACGCCATCCGAGCAAGACCCCTTCGTCTAGCGGTCAGGACGTCAGCCTCTCACGCTGAAAACACGGGTTCGATTCCCGTAGGGGTCGCCACTTTCCAGCCGACCGACCGGCACAGCATCAGCGCAGCAGCAGGAGCTTCGACCTCGAGCAGCACGAGCTCGTTGTCGTCGGCACGGCCGGGCGTGCGTCCTGCCGAGTACGGGTAGTTGTTGTCGTTGCCGACGACGATGTGACGCTCGTCCACGATGTCGACGCTTTCGATCGTGACGAACGGGAAGGTGAACACGCCGTCGATCGTACCCTGCCGCGCGATCCCGTCCGGATCGGCGATTGTCATGAGATCGATATAGCCGAGCTTCGTCACCACGCCCTCATTGTCGACCGCCTCGAGATCGACCAGGTAGACCCGCTTGAAGGCGGCAGGCTCGGGCATGTCGAGGCGCGGATCGCCCTGCTGCCAGTCGCGCTCGATCACCAGGGCGCGGCGCTCGTCGATCAGGTTGAGATCGCCGATCGCGTGGGCGGCGTCCTCGAGTGGATAGTAGAGGATCTCCGGTGACCAGCCGCCACCGGTGGTGTCGAAGGCGAGGATACGGACCACCGGACGGCCGCCCTTCGTTTCGTAGCGGCCGCTTTCGTGGTCGTAGAGCTGCCCCTCGAGCATCGGCCGGAGCGTCGTGCCGTCGGCGTCGAGGCCCAGACCCTCGAAGCCGCGGCTGCGGCGGAGGTTGAACGGCGGGGCCGCCTCGTCCGGAGCCGCCTGGAGCGCGATGCGGTGATGATCCGGGGATCGGATCGGCAGGCCGTCGATCTCGGTCTCGACGAACGCGGTCACCCGACCCGTCGCGTCGACGCGGCCCAGGTAGGGGCCGAACTCGTCGCCGATCCAGTAGCCGTCGCGCACAGGCTGGATGCCCTCGGGATCGAGATCGGCGCCGGTGAGGTAGCGGGTTTCGCTGTGCTCGGTCGTGATCGGGTAGGGAATCAGCCGGTCGGGATCGGCGAGAAAGACGGTCTCCTCGAGCGCCAGCCGGCCGCCCGCCCAATCGGGCCGGGCGATGTGCAGCATCAGCATGGCGTCGGCGGAGTTGGCGCGGCTGCCGAAGCCGTTGTCCGTCAGCAGCAGATAGCGACCGTCGCCGAGATGCCGGATGCCGGAGAAGCCCTGCAGCGCCTGGCCGGGGAACGGCCTGGCGAGGCCGGTCCGCCCGCTGACCATGGCGTAGGGCGTCTCGTGGCGCCGGTTGTCGGCGAAGCGGCCGGCCATGAAGAGACCGCGCGGCGCGTCGGCGGGCGGCAGGACGAAGGTCTGCGCCGGCAGGATCGCGTGACCGACGAGCGTCGCCGTGGCGGCCTCAGGGGCGGCCATGAGCGGTGCGGCGACGAGCGTCAGGCTCGCGCCAAGGAGGACGGGGCGCAGCATCTCTGGTCGTCTCCAGCGGTTCGACCCGAACTGGAAGAGCTCCCTAGCACCGCTCGATGGTGTCGCCTCTACAAGCTGATGACAAAGCGATCGGCCAGCCCCGGCTCAGGCGCTGCCGGCTTCGGCCTCCTCCTCGGCGTCGCGCTCGGCCTTCTTCTTCTCGGCCATCCGCACGAGGATGATCGAGAGCTCGTAGAGCAGGATGATCGGCACGCCGAGACCGATCTGGCTGATGATGTCGGGCGGGGTGAGCAGGGCGGCCACCACGAACACGCCGACGATGGCGTATTTGCGATTGCGGGCGAGGCCGGCCGAGGAGACGATGCCGACCCGGCCCATCAGGGTCAGCGCCACCGGCAATTGGAACGATATGCCGAAGGCGAAGATCAGCTTCATCACGAGATCGAGATACTCGCCCACCCGCGCCTCGAGCTGGATCGGCAGGGCCCCGTCGACGCCGGCGGTCTCGAAGCTGATGAAGAAGCGCCAGGCGAGCGGGAAGATGACGTAGTAGACCATGGCCCCGCCCATGAAGAAGAGCACCGGCGTGGCGCAGAGGAAGGGCAGGAAGGCCTGCTTCTCGTTGCGATAGAGGCCCGGGGCGATGAAGAGATAGAGCTGGGTCGCGACGAACGGGAAGGTGATGAACGCGCCGGCGAAAAAGGCAACCTTGATGTAGGTGAAGAACGCCTCGGTCAGCCCGGTGTAGATCATCCGCCGATCGGTCTGGCCCTCGTAGATCTCGGCCAGCGGGCGGACCAGAAAGGCATAGATCTGCTCGGCAAAGAAGTAGCAGACGACGAAGCCGAGGAGGATCGCGGCGGCGCTGTACATCAGCCGATTGCGCAGCTCGAGCAGATGGTCGAGCAGCGGCATCTCGCGGTCGTCGATGTCCTTGATCACCTGTCGCGTCCGGTCATGAGGAAGCGCGGAGCCCTGTCTAGCCACGCGGCGGAGACGCCTGGTCGGCAGCGGCCGCTTCGGGCGCCTTCTCGGGCGGTGCCCCGGCAATCGCATCGGCGGCCCGGGCTGTCGGCAACGGGATCGCGGGCTCGGCCGAGTCGGGCAGCGCCGGCCGGGTCGCGGGCTTCGCGGCGGGCTTGCGCACGTTGGAGGGCTTGGCCGCCGCGGCGCTGGACTCCTGCTCGACGTCGAACGCCCGCTCGAGCTCGTCGTCGGGGTCGACGAAGTCCTTCACCGCCTTTCTGAAGTTCGTGCTGCCGGCCCGATCGATCGATTTCTTGATCTCGTCGAGCTCGGCCTCGCGCGCCATGTCGTCCAGCGAACGCTGGAAGTCGCGTGCCAGGGCACGCGCCTTGCCGGTCCACTGGCCGATGGTGCGCGCCACCTTGGGCAGATCCTTCGGGCCGATCACGATGAGCGCCACCAGCATGATGACGGCCATCTCGGCCCAGCCGAGGTCGAACATGGGCGGATGTCACTCCAGCGCCAGCGGGATGCCTCTCAGCTCTTGGCGGCCTCGTCCTTGACGGGCGAGGAGCGGTCGATGGTGACCTCCTGCTCCTTGGAGCCCTCCGACAGCGACTTCGTCGCCGTGCCCACGTCCTCGTCGTCCTTCATGCCCTTCTTGAAGTTCTTCACGCCGGCCGCCACGTCGCCCATCACCTTCGGCAGCTTGCCCGCGCCGAACAGGATCAGGACGATCACGAGGATCAGGACGACCTGCCAGATACCGATACTCATTTGGGAAACCTCTCGATGCCAGAAGGCGCCGGCCGCAGCGGCTGCGCCGAGTCTGTAGATGTTGGCTCAGTGTGGCAAAAAAGACCGGGCCACGCAATCACGACCCGGGCGGCTCAGCCCCATCGCCGGGCAGCCTGCGGTCGTCGGGCCTCGTCTCGGACGGCGCGTCATCCGTCCCGCCCTCCCCGCTCGCGCCGGCACGTTCCGAGGGCGCGGTCGAGCGGAAGAGACCCGCTGCCTCCAACTCGTCGAGCCGGGGCAGATCGTCAAGGGCGGCGAGCCCGAACTGGTCGAGAAAGTCGGCGGTGGTCACCCAGGTTACCGGGCGCCCCGGCACCTCGCGGCGGCCCTTCGGCGTCACCCAGCCCGCCTCAACCAACTGGTCCAGCGTCCCCTTGGCGACCGGCACGCCGCGGACCGCCTCGATCTCGGCCCGCGTCACCGGCTGCTGGTAGGCGATGATGGCCAGGGTCTCCATCGCCGCCTTGGAGAGGCGCCGGCG
Source organism: uncultured Geminicoccaceae bacterium (assembly GCA_964460465.1). GTDB lineage: Bacteria > Pseudomonadota > Alphaproteobacteria > Geminicoccales > Geminicoccaceae > SLRI01. The sequence goes on from CAYWSB010000001.1 coordinate 99,514, forward strand.
GCGCGCCTCGGTGCGCTCCAGATGCGGCGTCACCATTGCGGCCGTCCGGAACGCCCAGCGCCGGCCGTGCCGCTCGAGCCGGATGCCACGCCCGGCATAGTCCGCCTGGAGCTCGTCCAGCAGGTCGCGCACGAGCCTGCCGTCCCGGACATGCGCCTGCAGCAGCGCCTCGTCGAGAGGCTCGGCGGACTGGAAGAGCAGCGCCTCGATGACGAGCTTGCTCTCGATCGCGGCCAGGGGGCTCGCCGCCGCCGTCTCCAGCGTCTCGGCCGGCGCGTCCGGCGGCTCCGGCGCCGTCATCGTCGGCGGATCCTGATGGGGCCGAACGGGCGATCCTGGTCGAGCTCGACCGTGCCGCGCTTGGCGAGCTCGAGGCTGGCCACCAGCGAGGCCGCGAGGGCCGAGCGGTCGAGAAACGCATCGTCGAGGCCCGGCGGCAGGAAGCTGCGCAGATCCTGCCAGTCGCGGCCGGCCAGCAGCCGGGAGAGCCGGTCGAGCGCAGCCTCGACACTCATCGCCTTTCTCGGCACGAGGCGAATGCTCTGCCGCCGCCGGCGGGCCATGACCTTGGCATAGGCCTCGAGCAGCCCGGCCAGATCGGCCCGCCAGTGGTCGTCGAAGGCCACGGGAGCAGGCTCGGGGCTGCCGCGCACCAGCCGCTCGGCACCGAGCAGCGGCCGGCCCTCGAGCCAGACCACGGCGTTGCGGATGGCATCGAGCTTGCGCAGCCTGAGCGCCAGCGCCTCGGCCATGGCGTCGACGTCGTCCGCCTCGCGCTCCTCCCTGGGCAGCAGGAGCTGCGACTTCATGAAGGCGAGCCAGGCCGCCATGACCAGATACTCGGCCGCCAGCGTCAGCTCGCGCGCCCGGGCGTCCTCGAGATAGGCGATGTACTGGTCGGCGAGTGCCAGGATCGAGATGCGCGTCAGATCGACCTTCTGCCCGCGGGCCAGGTCGAGCAGCAGGTCGAGCGGCCCCTCGAAGCCGTCGAGATCGACGACGAAGGCGTGTCCGGTGGCCGGGTCGAAGGGCGCCAGCATCACCAGCCCGTCAACATCAGGATCAGGCCGTGCACGAACTGCACGATCGGCAAGAGCACGGTGGCGAGCGGGTTGAAGGCGAATCCCAGCTCGCGAGCCAGGAGCGGCAGGACGAAGATGATGCCGAGGAGGATGAACAGGCCGTAGGGCTCGGTTCGGGCGAAGCGACGGGCGAGCGGCATCGGCAGGAGGCCGGTCAGCACCCGGCCGCCGTCGAGCGGCAGCAGGGGCAGCATGTTGAAGCAGGCGAGGACGACGTTGATCAGGAGAGCGTTGTCGAGGTTCTGCCAGATCCAGTCGCCGACATCGCTGGTCGAGCCGACGAAAAAGTGCATCGCCAGGGCGGCGAGGAGGGCCAGGGCGATGTTGATCGCGGGCCCGGCCAGGGCCACGAAGATCATGTCGCGCTTGGGGTTGTGCAACCGGTGGAAGGCCACCGGCACCGGCTTGGCCCAGCCAAAGAGAAAGGGAGCTCCAATCACGAGCAGCATGCCCGGCAGGATCAGCGTGCCCACCGGATCGACATGGCGGATCGGGTTGAAGCTGAGTCGTCCCAGCGATTTCGCCGTGTCGTCGCCGAGCTTCCAGGCGGCCCAGGCGTGCGCCGCCTCGTGCAGCGTGATCGCCAGGATCACCGGCAGGAACCAGACCGACAGGGTGTGGCCGAAGCTGGCGAGATCAAACACTCGTCGTCCCTTGGCCGAGACAGCCCTCGAGCTCGGCGAGCAGCACCTCGACGGACGGCCCGGTCGGCGGGGCCGCGGGGGCCAGTGCCTGCAGCATCGCCAGCTTGTCGTCCGGCAAGGCCGGCACGGCCGCGAGGACCGCCTCGAGCTCGGCCGCATCGCCGTTGCAGTGCAGGGCGAGATCGCAGCCGGCGGCGAGCGACGCCGTGGCCCGGTCCGCGATCGGCCCGGCGAGCGCCTGCATGCTCAGATCGTCGCTGAACAGCAAGCCGTGAAAGCCGATCTCGCCGCGGATCACGTCGCCGATGATCCGCGGCGACTGGGTCGCCGGGCGGGCGGGGTCGAGCTGCGCGAAGACGATGTGGGCGGTCATGCCCATGATCCTGCGGCCGAGCGGCGGTGCGGCGAGCGGCTGGAACGCGCGCCAGTCGGTCCGCGCCAGCTCCGCCTCGGAAGCCGTCACCCGCGGCAGTTCGAGATGGCTGTCGACGGTTGCCCGGCCATGCCCCGGCAGGTGCTTGATCACCGGCACGACGCCGGCCGCCAGGAGAGCTTCGGCATAGACCCGGCCGAGGGTCGCCACCAATGCAGGGTCGGCGGCGAAGGCGCGATCGCCGATCGCCCGCGTCGTCTCCGGCCGCAAGAGGTCGAGGCAGGGGGCGCAAACGACGTCGATGCCCACGCCCCTGAGCATCCGCGCGATCACCGTCGCATGCAGCCGGGCGGCGCGCTGGCCCGCCACCGATTCGCGCTCGGCCAGGAGGCCGATGGCGCGTACCGCCGGCAGGGCCGGCCAGGCCGGCGGTCCCAGGCGCTGCACCCGGCCGCCTTCCTGGTCGACGAGCACGGGCAGCCAGCGATCGGGGTGCAGGGCCTTGAGCGCGGCGGTGAGAGCCGCGAGCTGCAGCGGATCGACGCAATTGCGGCGGAACAGGATGAACCCGGCCGGTGGTGTCGCTCGGAACAGCGCCCGCTCGGTCTCGGTCAGGGTCGGCCCGGCGATCCCGACGACGGCAGCACGGACGTCGCTCAAGAAGTCGGCTCGACGATGAAACAGTCGGTGCCGCGGGCCTGGAGCGCCGAGCAAACGGCGCTGGCGCCCGCCCGGTCGGCGAACGGACCCGCCTGCAGTCGGTAGAACGTGTTGCCGCCGATCACCGCGCGCTGCACCCGGCTGCGCAAGGGGCCTAGCACCGTCGGGTGCTGCTGCTGGAGGCCGGACCAGGCGCCAGCCGCCGCCGCCTCGTCGCGCACCGCCAGCAGCTGCACCCCGTAGGCGCCCTGGAAATCCGGGGCCAACGCGGGCGACGGCAAGGCGGCGACCCGGGTCTCGACCGGTGCCGCAACCGGTGCCGGCGGTGTGGGGGCTGGCGCCGCGGCGGCGGGTGGCGGCGCGGGTGGCGGTGGCGGCGTCAGGGCCGGTGCCGGTGTGGCGGCAGCAGTCGGCGGGGCCGGGGCAGCGGGCGCCGATGCTGCCGGCGTCGAGGGCGTGGGTACCGATGCTGCTGGCAGAGGGGCTTGGCCCACTTGGCTCTCGAGCGCCGCGACCTCGCGCTCCGGCAGGGTGATGCCGTCGGCCGGCAGCGGCAGCGCGTCGACGTCGGCGCTCTCGGCCGCGAAATCGGCGGGGCCCGGCCCAGCAGCAGGCTCGATCGGCGCCACATCGGCCTGGCCGTCGACGATCTCCGCCAGCAGCATGTCGAGCGAGTCGCCAGGTCCGTCGACGGCAGCGACACCCGGCCCGGTGGTCGGCACCGCGATCGCAAGATCGGTGTCGGACCGCGGCTCGGCCTCGAGCGGCTCGGGAATGACATCGGCGGTCGACCGGGGGGCCGTCGATTCGCGCGGCACGATGCGCTCGACCCGGACCGGCGAGTCGGGCTCATCCAGGGCACGGACAACGGCCGACTCCTCGTTGACCAGCGGCAGCCCGCCGCGCTCGTCGGGCTGGTGCTTGATCGGGTTGGCGTCGGCGCGGATCAGCGGCGGCGCCTCGTCGCCGCCCGGCATCAGGTCCTGGTAGGCAAACCAGATGACCCCGCTGAACAGGGCCAGCACCAGCGCGACGATGCCGCCCACCACATAGCGTCTGACGCCAGTCCTGCCGCGCCCGCCGCCGTGGCCCTTCCTGGCCGCCCCCGTCTGGGTCGGCGAGCGGCGCAGGCCGGCGACATCCAGATCACGCTCGTCGGGAGGGTGGGGTGATCGCAAAGCTCGGTTCCTTTCGTTGCCCGCCGTAGCTTCCCGCAGCTCGCGGCCTAGTGCATCTCCTCGACCGGGGCCACGCCCATGAGCCGCAGCCCGTTGGCGATGACCTGCCGCACGGCCGTCAGCATGGCCAGCCGTGCCCGGCTGAGTGCCGGCTGCTCCTCGATCAGGAAGCGCAAGCCGCCATCCTCTTTGCCACGGTTCCACAAGACATGAAAGTCGCTGGCCAAGTCATGAAGATAGAAGGCGATCCGGTGTGGCTCGTGCTGCAGGGCAGCGCTCTGCACGGTGCGCGGGAAGAGGAGCGCGGTCTTGAGCAGCTGGAGCTCCGCCGGATCCGCGAGCCGGCCGAGCTCGGCACCGGCCGGGTCGTCCAGCCAGGCTCCATGCGCATCCGCCGCGGCGTTGCGCAGCACGGAGCAGATCCGCGCATGCGCGTACTGGACGTAGAACACGGGATTGTCGCGGGACTGCTCGACCACCTTGGCGAGGTCGAAATCGAGCGCTGCGTCGTTCTTGCGGGTCAGCATGATGAAGCGGAAGACGTCCTTGCCGACCTCGTCGACGACGTCCTTCAGCGTGACGATGCGCCCGGCCCGCTTCGACATCTTCAAGGGCTGGCCCGCATCCATGAGGTTGACGAGCTGGCAGAGCCGGACGTCGAGCTCGGCCCGACCCTCGGAGAGGGCCTTTACCGCCGCCTGCATTCGCTTGACGTAGCCGCCGTGATCGGCGCCCCAGACGTCGATCATCTGGGCGAAGCCGCGTCGAAACTTGTCGAGGTGGTAGGCAACGTCGGCGGCGAAATAGGTCCAGGCCCCGGAGGACCGCTTGAGCGGCCGATCGATGTCGTCGCCATAGTCGGTCGAGCGGAAGAGGAGCTGAGGCACCGGCTCCCAGTCGTCGAGCTGCTTGCCCTTGGGCGGCGGCAGCGTGCCCGTGTAGAGCAGACCCAGCCGGTCCAGATGGGCGAGCGCGCCCTCCACCTTGCCGGCCTCGACCAGCGCCCGCTCCGAGGTGAAGACGTCGAAGGTGACGCCAAGTGCCGCCAGATCGGCGCGGATCCGCTCGAGCATGAAGGCCGTGCCGTCCCGGCCGAACGTGTCGAGCCACTCGACCTCGAGCCGACCGCGCCATCGGTCGCCATCGCGCTCGGCGATCGCTTCGGCCACCGGCACCAGCTCCTTGAGCGGGTAGAGCCCATCGGGCACCGGCCCCGGCGCATCGCCCAGGGCCTCAAGGTAGCGGTGGTGGATCGATCGCGCCAGGATCTCGATCTGGGCACCCGCGTCGTTGACGTAGTACTCGCGGGTGACGGCGAAGCCGGTAAAGGCGAGGAGCTCCGCCAAGGCGTCGCCGAAGACGGTGCCGCGGCCGTGGCCGACATGCAGCGGCCCCGTCGGGTTGGCCGAGCAGAACTCGACATTGACCCGCTCGCCCCGGCCGACGGCCGAGCGGCCGTAGTCAGGCCCCGCCGCCAGCATCACCGGCACCTGCGCCTGCACGAAGGCATCGGTGAACGCCATGTTGACGAAGCCCGGCGGCACCGCGTCGGCACTGGCCAGGACGTCTACAGCGCGGAGCTCCGCGGCCAGCGCCTCCGCGATCGCCAGGGGCTTCATCCGCGCGGGCTTTGCCAGAATCAGCGCCGCATTGGTCGCCGCATCACCATGCTCGCGCTCGCGGGGCGGCTCGACCGTGATCCGCTCGAGCGGCAAGTCGGCCGGCAACGTCCCCTTCCGGACCAGCCGCCCGAGGGCCTCGTGCACGGCGACGAGCAGGGTGTCGAACGGATTCATCGAAAGGTCCAATGAAGAGAAGAACGGATCAGGGGCGAAAGCCGGTGAGCTTGAACAGCCTGTCATGCTCGTCGACGGCGAAGCGGTCGGTCATCCCGGCCACATAGTCGCGCACGGCATCCGCGGTAGCGGCACTGCCGGGCTCGCCGGCCCGTGCCTGCCAGCGGTCGGGCAGGCACTCGGGCGCCCGGAGCAGGAGCTCGACCAACTCGGTGACCAGCTGCCGCGCCGTTCGCGCCATGCGGTTGACCTTGTAGTGCCGGTACATCCGCTGGTGCAAGAAGGCGCGCAGCGCCTGCACGGCGGTCGCCATATCAGCGGAGAAACCGGCCAAGGGCCGGCCGGCCTCGCGCACGTCGTGGACCGTCAGGGGCTCGGCCTCGGCCAACCGCCGCCCGGTCTCCAGGACGAGATCGGCCACCATCCGGTCGATCAGCCGCCGGTTGACCTCGTGGATCAGCCTCCGCCTGTCCACACCCGGATACGCAGCCTCCACCTCGCCCACGACCCCACCGACCAGCGGCAGGGCCACGAGATCGGCGAGGCCGAAGAAGTCGGCCCGAAGCCCGTCATCCATGTCGTGGTTGCAATAGGCGATGTCGTCGGCAATGGCGGCGAGCTGCGCCTCGAGCGGCGGCTGCAGGCCCAGCTGCATCGCCCCCGCTAGCGGATGCTGGGCGATCGCCGCCGGCGGCGCCCTGAGCGGCCCATTGTGCTTGACCAGGCTCTCCAGAGTCACGGCCGAGAGGTTGAGCCCGTCGAACAGCGCATAGCGCTGTTCGAGTCGGGTCACGACCCGAAAGGTCTGGACGTTGTGGTCGAAGCCGCCGAAGGCCGCGAGCGCCGCATCGAGAGCCCACTCGCCGGCATGGCCGAACGGGCTGTGGCCAAGATCATGCGCCAGAGCCACGGCCTCCGCCAGGTCCTCGTCGAGGCCGAGCGCCCGCGACAGGGTGCGGGCGATCTGTGCCACCTCGAGGCTATGGGTCAGGCGGGTGCGGTAGTGGTCGCCCTCGAAATTGACCAGCACCTGGGTCTTGTACTCGAGCCGGCGGAACGCCGTGGAATGGACTACCCGGTCGCGATCGCGCTGGAAATCCGAGCGGAGGTCGCTCGTCGGCTCCGCCACAAGCCGGCCGCCGGAGAGCGCCGGCTGGGCCGCGAACGGCGCGGGCGAGCGTGCCGAAGTGGGCGACTGGAACGATGCCAAGCTCGGCTGGGCCCGGTTTGACAAGAGTCGGTGGCTTCTTACATTGGTGGCGGTGATCGATGCATGCGAACATAGGTGTGGCCGATGGGCGAGATCAAGGCAGCTGAGACGTCACGCCCGGCGCCGCTCCAGGTGACCGCCAACGCCGCGCGCCGGGTCCGGCAGATCATCGAGGCCGAGGGCAAGGACGGGCTGGCGCTTCGCGTCAGCGTCTCCGGCGGCGGCTGCTCCGGCTTTCAGTACCATTTCGCCCTCGACGACAAGGTCGAGCCCGATGATGTCGTCATCGAGCGGGACGGTGTGGCGGTGCGGGTCGACGGCATGTCGCTGATGTACGTCCTGGGGTCGGAGCTCGACTTCGTCGAGAACCTCACCGGCTCCTACTTCCGGGTCAGCAACCCCAACGCCACGGCGAGCTGCGGCTGCGGCACCTCCTTCGCCATCTGAAACGCTGGCGAAGATGGTCGCCTGGCCATGAAGATCGTGACCTGGAACGTCAACTCGATCCGCAAGCGCGAGGCCATCGTCCTGGACTGGCTCGCCGCCGCCGACCCGGACGTGCTCCTCCTGCAGGAGACCAAGGTCGTCGACGCGAGCTTCCCGCGGGCCGGCTTCGAGCAGCGGGGCTACCACTTGGCGCTCTTCGGCGAGCCCGGCCGCAACGGCGTGGCGATCATCGCCAAGGCGCCGATCGAGGACGTGAGGTCGGGCCTGCCCGGCGACGACGACGCCCAGGCCCGCTTTATCGAAGGCACCGTCGACGGTGTCCGCGTGGCGTCGGTCTACGTCCCCAACGGCACCACTGTCGATTCCAACAATTTCGCCTACAAACTCCGCTTCCTCGATCGCTTGCGTCGGCATGCCGTCGACCGCTTGGAGCGCGACACACCCTTCGTCATCGGTGGCGACTTCAACGTGGCGCCGGAGCCCGCCGACGTCTACGACCCCGAATCGTGTGAGGGCACCATCTGTTACCACCCCGCCGAACGCCACGGCCTGCGCGGCCTCGTCAACCAGGGCCTCTACGACGCCTTCCGCGCCGTCCACCCAACCCGCCGCCAGTACACCTGGTGGGATCTCCGCGGCGGCTCCTGGGAGCGCGACGAAGGCCTGCGCATCGACTACCTCCTCCTCTCGCCCCAGGCCACTGACCATCTCGAGGAAGCCGACAGCGATCCCAGGACCAGGGCCGGCAAAGGCGTCTCCGACCACATCCCGACTTGGTGCGTGCTGGGATGAAGGACCAAAGAAAGAGTGCGATGCGGGGGCAAAGATCGGCTCGATTGGTGTTGGTCCAGCAGATTGGACCGTCCGACGCGGACCAGCCCGGCGACGGAGGTCGAGACCGATCGTGTCGTCGGCAGCTTGCGCAGGATAGCGAGGTGGTACCAAGCGAGGTAGCTGCCGCGGAGGGCTTGTTCTTCCGGGCGTCGTAGCAGGCAGCCTCGGCCTCGGCCGGCGGGGCGTTGCCGCTGGGCTCGAGGTGCCGGCGGTGGTTTAGCCGGTCGACATCCTGCGAGCTGCAGCGAAGCAAGCCCGGGAGCGCAACTGCGGCCTGCGGCGGAAGGCCGAGGGCCCGGGTGGCGAGTTCGACGGCCTGGAGCTTGTGCCAGGGCCGCGGCGTTGGATCACCCCGGTCCAGTAGGGGCCGATGACCGCTGGTGCCAAGAAATTTTCGTCGCTGTCGAAGACGTCGCCGACGGAGGGCAACATGCCGGACTCGGCGAGCCGCTCCGTGTACTCGATCGGGAAGTCTGGAACACCGTGACTGCTGTGGTGGATCGGGCCATCAGGCCGCACCGGGCGCCGATCGTGCAGTGCTTGTTCCTGGGCGTCGAGGACGAAGCCGGCGCTCGATGCGGAAGAAACACGCCGACCCCCCCCTCTGTCCAGCGATTGGCCGGCAGGCGAAGGCGTCGATGACGAAGGCCGTGTAGACGAAGCCAAGGCAGGTCGAGACAGAGGTGAAGTCGGAAAGGCGGCCCCAGGGTGCGGGCCCGGATCCCCGCGACGCCAGTGCCCTGGTCTGGAGCTGTGACTGCAGGCACGGGCGATGCCGAGGGCCAGGTGCGTCTTACCCAAGCCTGTGCCGCCGACCAGCACCATGTTGCCTTGACTTGCCAAGAAGCCGCCGCCGGCGAGGTCGCACACCAGGCTTCCGCGAACGGACCCGGCGATTACCGTGTCGGTAAAGACGAACGCGTCGATTTCCCCCGCCATGAAACTTTTGGGCGAACAGTAAATGGCTATTATCAACTTTTAGTTCAGGGCCGCCGTCTCGGCATCGGCCCGGGGTCGGATCGGCGGCTTCGTGGCTCGAACGAACCGGCCGATCACCGCTGCATCGCTCGGATCGGTCTTCGCCCGCTGGCCCGTGTGCCCGAATCGTGGGCCTGGGCGTAGGAGCGCACCGGCGCCGGGTTGATCACCATGGCCGGTAAGCCGGCGGCACCCAGGCTCGTCGCCGCCACACTCGCGAGGCCGCCCCTGGCCCCGATCGCCACGATTGCATGCGCCAGCGATCGGCGCCGGCAAGCCCCGAACCCGCAGAACGAACCCGAGCCGCGGGCGCCGGCGAGGCTGAATAGGCTGTTGCTCCGCGAATTGCTGCGGCTGCCCGTCGCGATTGCCGAGCGAGGCCACCGAACGCGGCAGGCCCGTTACTCGGGTGTCGCCGCGCGCCGCAGGCGGTCGGCCAGCGCTTCGCCGAGCCCGTCGTCGGGCAGGCGCATTACCGCGATCCGGCGCGCTCCCACGGCATCGAGCTCACGGAGCATCGCGTAGAAGTTGTGCGCCGCCTCGTCGAGATCGCCGTGGGGGCTGAGATTGAGGGTGCAGGCGGCGCCGGCCGGTGGTGCCGGGCCAAAGGCAAGCAGCGCCTCGTCCGCCGCTACGGTGATGGCATCGAGCCGGAGCGGTGTCCGGGGCGCATAGTGCCGCGCCAGCAGGCCGGGCGAGCGCAGCGGCTCGTCGCCGGTGGCGTCAGCGTTGGCAATGGGGCCGATCACGGCCTCGATCGCGGCCCGGGTGACCGCGCCCGGCCGCAGCAGGCGGGCATCGTCGGGGCGACTGACGTCGAGCACGGTGCTTTCGATCCCGACCTCGACCGGCCCGGCGTCGAGGACGAGGTCGATCAGCCCGTTTAGGTCCGCGAGGACGTGGTCGGCGGTGGTCGGGCTGACCCGGCCCGAGCGGTTGGCGCTGGGCGCGGCGACGGGGCCGGCGACCGCGGCCAGCAGGGCCCGGGCCGTCGGGTGGCGGGGCACGCGCACCGCCACCGTAGCGAGCCCTGCCGTCGCCGCCACCGCGATGCCGGCAGCAGCGCGCAGCTTCAGGACGAGGGTGAGCGGCCCGGGCCAGAACGCCCCGGCGAGCCGCTCCGCCCGGGCGTCGAGCGCGGCGAAGGCCGCCGCGTCGGCCGGCGCCGCCACGTGCAGGATGAGCGGGTTGTGCGCCGGCCGGCCCTTGGCGGCGAAGACGCGGGCGATGGCGGCAGGGTCGGTGGCAAGGGCACCCAGCCCGTAGACCGTCTCGGTCGGGAACGCCACGAGCCGGCCCGCCCGCAGGGCCGCCGCGGCCAGGGCGATGCCGCGGGCGTCGGCCGCCAGCCGCTCTGTCCTCACGGGAGGGCGCGCCAGCCGATGTCGCGGCGGCAGAAACCCTCGGGCCAGTCGATCCGGTCCACCGCGGCATAGGCCCGGTCGCGTGCGGCCTCGAGCGTCGGGCCCAACCCGGTGACACCGAGCACGCGGCCGCCATGCGCCTGCCAGTCGTCGCCGACCTTGCGCGTCGCCGCGTGGAAGACCAGCAGGTCGGGATCGCCGCCGAGCGCGTCGAGGCCCCTGATGACCGAGCCCCTGGCGGTGCTGCCCGGATAGCCCTGCGTCGCCATGACGACGGTCAGCGCGTGGCGCGGCTGCCAGCGCAGGCTCATGTGGCCGAGCACGCCGTCGACCGCACCCATGATCAACTGCCCGAGATCGGTCATCAGCCGGGGCAGCACGGCCTGGCACTCCGGGTCGCCGAAGCGGACATTGTACTCGACGAGCCTGGGGCCGTCCGCGGTCAGCATCAGCCCGGCGTAGAGAAGGCCCCGGTAGGCGATGCCCTCGGCGGCCAGCCCGGCGATGGTCGGCCGGACGATGCGGGCCATGACGGCATCGACCAGGGCCGGGGTCAGCACCGGGGCCGGCGAATAGGCGCCCATGCCGCCGGTGTTGGGGCCCCGGTCGCCGTCGAAGGCGCGCTTGTGGTCCTGGGCCGTGCCGATCTCGAGCGCCGTCCGGCCGTCGCAGATGGCGAACAGGCTGGCCTCCTCGCCCGCCATGAAGTCCTCGATGACGAGCGTGGCCCCGGCCTCGCCGAAGGCGCCGGCGAAGGCCGCCTCGACGGCCTCGCGCGCCGCCGCACGGGTCTCGGCGACCACCACACCCTTGCCGGCGGCGAGGCCGTCGGCCTTGACGACCAGCGGCAGGTCGGCAGCCGCCACATGGGCCAGTGCCGCCGCGGCATCGGCCCGCTCGAACACGCGATAGGCGGCGGTGGGGATGCCGTGCCGGGTGCAGAACGCCTTCATGAAGCGTTTCGAGCCCTCGAGCCGGGCGGCGGCCGCGCTCGGCCCGAACGCCCTGATTCCGGCCGCCTCCAGGCGATCCACCAGCCCCAGGACCAGCGGCAGCTCGGGCCCGACGACGACCACGTCCACCGCCCGCGAGCGGGCCAGCGCAACGATGCCGTCGAGATCGTCGACGGCAACCGGCAGGCATTCGGTGTCGCGGGCGATGCCGTCATTGCCGGGGGCGCAGAGCACCTCGGTGGCGACCGGCGACGCCTGCAGCGCCCAGCAGAGCGCATGCTCGCGGCCGCCACCGCCGATGACGAGAAAACGCATGGGTCGGGTCCGGGATCGTCGTTCAGGAACAGGTTCGGCCCCGTGCCGACGCTTGCCGGACGTGCCACGCTTCCGATAGACCCATTTGACCCCGGAATCGAGGGGTGGCGAGTGGCAGCGGGTGGTGGTGGCGATGCAACGGGTCCGAATCGGCGTTCTGGGTGCCAGCGGCTATACCGGGGCCGAGCTGCTGCGCCTGCTGGTCGGCCATCCGGCGGCCGAGATCCGCTGGCTCACCGCCGACCGCAATGCCGGGCAGCCGGTGGGCGCCCTGTTCCCGCATCTCGCACATCTCGGCCTGCCGACGCTGGCGAAGCTCGAGGCGGTCGAGCTCGACGCGGTCGACGTCGTCTTCTGCTGCCTGCCGCACGGGCTGACCCAGGCGGTGGCGAAAAGCCTGCCCAGGGCGGTGCGGGTCGTCGATCTTTCGGCCGATTTCCGGCTCCGGGATCTGGCGCTCTACGAGGCGACCTACGGCAAGCCGCACGAGGCGCCGGAGCTGCAGGCCACTGCCGTCTACGGCCTCACCGAGCATTATCGCGAGGCGGTGGCGGCTGCCCGGCTCGTGGCCAATCCCGGCTGCTACACGACCACGGCCGAGCTGCCGCTGATCCCCCTGCTCCAGGCCGGGCTGATCGAGGAGCAGGGCATCATCATCGACGCCAAGTCGGGTGTCACCGGTGCCGGGCGGGCGGCCAAGGAGGCCAACCTGTTCGCCGAGGTGAGCGAGGGCTTCCACGCCTACGGCGTCGCGAACCATCGCCACACACCGGAGATCGAGCAGTGCCTCTCGGACTTCAGCCGGGCGCCGATCCAGGTCACCTTCACGCCGCATCTCGTGCCCATGAACCGCGGCATCCTGGCGACGATCTATGCCCGGCTGGCGCCCGGTGCCGGCGTCGCGGACCTGCAGCAACGGCTGGAGGCAGCCTATGACGGGGCCCCGTTCGTCAAGGTCCTGGCGCCCAAGGCCCTGCCGGCGACGCGGCACGTGCGCGGCAGCAATCTCTGCCTGATCGCCGTGCATCCGAGCCGCATTCGCGGCGAGGTCATCATTCTGAGCGTCATCGACAACCTCGTGAAGGGTGCCTCGGGCCAGGCGATCCAGAACATGAACCTGATGACGGGGCTGCCCGAGGCCGCCGGGTTGCAGCTGGCGCCGGTCTTCCCCTGAGGTGAGCACGCCCGCGACGGAGCTTCCGGAGGTCGACGTCGCGGCCATCGAGGCGGCCGCAGCCACGCTCGCCGGCCAGGTCCTCCACACGCCGCTGCGCCACTCGCGCACCCTTTCGGAGATCACCGGGGCCGAGCTCTGGCTGAAGTTCGAGAACCTCCAGTACACGGCGTCGTTCAAGGAGCGGGGTGCGCTCAACAAGCTCGCGAGCCTCACACCCGACGAGCGCCGCCGCGGCGTGATCGCGATGTCCGCCGGCAACCATGCGCAAGGGGTGGCCTTTCACAGCCGCCGGCTGGGTATCCGGGCCACGATCGTGATGCCGGAGAGCACCCCCTTCAACAAGATCCACAACACCGAGCAGCTCGGTGCGGAGGTGGTGCTGCACGGGCAAGGGGTCGACGAGGCCGCCGGGCATGCTCATGCGATCGCCGCCGAGCGCGGTCTCGTCTTCATCCACCCCTTCGACGATCCACTCATCATCGCCGGCCAGGGCACGATCGGGCTCGAGCTCGATGAGGACGCGCCGCCGCTCGATATGGTCGTGGTGCCGATCGGTGGCGGCGGGCTGATCGCCGGCATCGCCACGGCGCTGCGCGCCCGGCGGCCAGCGACCGAGATCCTGGGCGTGCAATCCGCGCACTTTGCCGCGGCCTATGCCCGCCGGCATCCCGGAGCGCCGGTGGCGGGCCCCGGGCGAACCATCGCCGACGGCATCGCCGTCAAGCAGCCGGGAAGGTTGACCGGTGCGATCATCGACCGCCTCGTCGCCGACATCCTCCTGGTCGAGGAGCCGCACCTCGAGCGCGCCGTCCTGCAGCTGCTGGAGATCGAGAAGACCGTGGTCGAGGGGGCGGGTGCGGCCGGCCTCGCCGCGGTGCTGGCCGAGCCCGAGCGCTTCGCGGGACGGCGGGTGGCGCTCCTCCTCTGCGGCGGCAACATCGACAGCCGGCTCCTGAGTGCCGTAATCATGCGCGGCCTCGTGCGCAGCGAGCGGCTGATCCGCCTCGCCGTTGCCGTGCCGGACAGCCCCGGCAGCCTCGCCCGGCTGACCCGGCTGATCGCCGACGCCCGGGGCAACGTGGTCGAGGTCACCCACAAGCGCGCGTTCTCCAAGGGCTCGGTCCGGGATGCGATCGTCGATTTCGTGATCGAGACGCGGGACGCGCGGCACGCCGCGAGCATCACCGCAGTCCTCGGTCGAGCCGGATTTGCGGTCAGTGCTGCCGAGAGCGAGGGCCCGACGGTCGGCTGAAGCGCCGGGCCGTCGGGGCGACCGCTCGCGGGAGCCCTTTACTCGGCGTAAGTTATAGGATATAAATCTTATTCCAACGCTCAACGCCCGCTGCTTGGTCGGAGACAATGGTGCGCGTCCTGGTGCTCGAAGACGATCCGACCGATGCGCTGGCCGTGCGACGAGAACTCGCCGACCGCTTCGACGTCGTCCTCGCCGACACCCTGGCGGAGGGCCTGATCCGGCTGACCACGCCCGGGCGTGCGCCCGACGTGATCGTCACCGACCTCAACCTCCCGGATTCGAGCGGGCCCCGCACCCTCGAGATCCTGCGCGAGACCGCACCCGGCATTCCGATCGTCGTCAGCACCGGCGATCTCAGCACGGGCGTTCGCCGGCAGCTCGACCTGCTCGGCGCCGCCCATCTGCACGACAAGAACGACGGCCTGCCGATCCTCCGCATGCTGCTGCAACAGACCGAGGCGTTCCACCAGACGATCGCGGTGCACCGCTCGCAGATGCGTGCCGAGATCGACCGCGTTGCCAGCGCTGCGGCCGAGGAGGCGGCGAAGAAGGCGATCAGCGAGCTGGTCCATCGCCTGGGCCTGCACGACGAGGAGGGACTGCGCATGGCCGTTCGCCTGGCCCGCGGCTGGGACGCAGCCAAGGCGCGCTTCACGGCGGCGATCGCCACGGGGCTCGGCAGCGCCCTTCTTCTGGCCATCGGCGCCGGCATCGTCGCGATCATGCGCAACCAGGGCAGCAAGTAGGACCGGGAGATGCCAATGGCCGGGCCGCGCGTCAGGCGGTCTGCAGCCGCTGCGGTGCCTCGAAGGCCGGCAACTGGCCGGGCGACAGCTCCTCAGGCTGCTTGCCGTAGCTGGCGATCCGCTCCAGCACCTCGTCGATTTGCGCTGTCGTGAGGATCGCCGGGCGCGTGACCTGGAGACAGCGCCAGTAGCAGGAGGCGAGGTTTTCCACCTCCACGGCGAGGGCGAGCGCCTTCTCGAGATCGGTGCCCAGCGCGATCATGCCGTGATTGGCCAGCAGACATGCCTTGCGTCCCTCCAGGGCGGCCAGAGCGTGATCGGACAAGGCCTGCGTGCCGAAACGGGCATAGGGCGCCACCCGGATGTTCTCACCACCGGCGACCGCGACCATGTAGTGGAAGGCCGGGATCTCCATGCGCAAGCAGGCCAGCACCGTGCAATGCATGGCATGGTTGTGGACGATCGCGTTGATGTCAGGGCGATGGCGCATGATGTCGTAGTGAAAGCGCCACTCGGTAGACGGCAGCCGCCGACCCTCGTACCGGCCCTCATGGTCGAGTAGCACGATGTCGGCTGGCTCGATGCGGTCATAGGGCATTCCTGACGGGGTGATCAGCAGGCCCTGGTCGACCCGAACGCTGACATTGCCAGCGGTGCCGTGATTGATGCCGAGCTCGGTCATCTTGAGGCAGGTGGCGATGATCTGGCGACGCAGGGCGTCGTCTTGGTCTTTCTTCATTGCTGGATCGCTCTTTTCGTTGATCGGGCGAAACGGGTCACCCCGCGCCCCGGCTTGCATCCCAAAGGTGATCTTTCCGGGCAGCGGTGATCCGCCCCCGCCGGCTGCGCGTAGCTATATCCCGAGACGTGCTTGCGGGGAACGATGACGACGATTGTGCCTCCGACGATGGCGGCCAGCGCCGCCGACTGTCGCGACATGCCGCTTGCGCATCGGTCGGCGGTGCAGTTGAAAGGGCGGATGGATGGCAGCAAGAGCGACGCTGAGTTGGCCCTGCTCGCAGACATCGGCAAGGTGGCGATGGAGCGGGATCGCGAGGCATTTGGTCGGCTCTATGGGTTTTATGCGCCGCGAGTGGCAGCTTATCTGCGTCGGGTCGGGGCGAAGAGCGATACCGCCGAGGATCTCGCCCAGGAGGTGCTGCTGACGGTTTGGCGCCGGGCGCATCAGTTCGACCCGCAGAAAGCCGCGCTGAGCACCTGGGTGTACACCATCGCGCGGAACAAGCGGATCGATGCTCTGCGACGCGAGCGCCATCCGGATTTCGATCCGGATGATCCTACACTGGATGCCGGCGAGGCGCCGCGTGGCGACACCCACGCTGAGACCGAGCTGGTGAAGGACGAAATCCGCCGGGCCATCGCGTCGCTGCCGCAGGAGCAGGCCGAGCTACTGAAGATCTTCTATTTCGAGGACAAGACTCACAGCGTGATCGCGGACGAGCTGGGTCTGCCTCTTGGAACGGTGAAATCGAGACTGCGGCTGGCTGTGGCCAAGTTGCGTGGTCTTCTCGAAGGTGTGGCATGACGAGCGAGCACATCACAGTCGACGATCTGCTTCTGGCGCACGCTGCCGGCCGCTTACCGGAGCCGGTCGGTCTGGTAGTAGCGACGCATCTTGCGCTGTCGGCGCCTAGCCGCTCGGCGTATCGTGAGTACGAGGCGCTCGGCGGCGCGATGCTCGAGGATCTGGCTCCTGCCGAGTTGCGCGAAGGTGCTTTCGACCGCCTTCTGGCCCGCCTGGATGACGAGGTAGAGCCCATCAACGCAGGTCGAGATGTCACCGGCGTGGCGGCCGATGACGGTGATCGCGACCTGCCCGCACCGCTTCGCGCCTACGTCCCGGGCGGTGTGACGCAGCTGGCCTGGAAACATTATGGCAGCGTGTCCGAGGCAACGCTTCCGCTCGACGAGTCAACCTACCGGACCCGCTTGATCCTGCTGAAGGCTGGAAAGTCCGCGCCCAAGCATACGCATGACGGGCAGGAGATCACGGTCGTGCTGAAAGGTGCCTTCAACGATGGCATCGGCCGCTACGGGCGTGGCGATCTTTCGATTGCCGACGCTCATGTCGACCATCAGCCGATGGCGGACATGGGGCAGGATTGCCTCTGCCTCACCGTCACCGACGCACCCCTGCGCCTGACCGGAACGTTCTCGCGCTTCCTCAACCCGTTCATGCGCTTCTGAGCGGCCTATCGGCAGGCGTGGCCACTCGGTGACGCTCGGCGAAACTGGCGATTTTGGGGCACGTACGATCTTGCATGCTGGCACTCTGCCGGTCACCTTCTCGCGCACTGGTCTAGCGTGGGCTCGACGGCAGCATGACAGTTTCGACTCTTCAGACGACCGACGATCGCATGCTGCGCGGGGTCGATGCGATCCCGATGCCGTTGCGCGGCGATCCCCCTCTGGTCACGCGCTTCGCGCCAAGTCCGTCCGGCTACCTGCATGTCGGGCATGCCTATTCTGCCCTCTTCGGCTACGAGGCGGCCCGGCTTTCGGGTGGCCGGTTTCTGTTGCGCATCGAGGACATCGATCTGCAGCGCTGCCGGCCCGAGTTCGAGCGCGCGATCTTCGAGGATCTGGCTTGGCTGGGTCTGCAATGGCACGGAATCCCGCTGCGTCAAAGCGACGGCATGGAACGCTATGCCGCCGCTCTGCAGCATCTGCAGGCCATGACTGTGGTCTATCCCTGCTTCTGCTCGCGCAAGCAGATCCGCATCGAGGCCGAGCAGTCCGGCCGCGCACCCCACGGCCCCAATGCCGACCTGGTGTATCCGGGCATCTGTCGTGACATTTCGCCGGCGGAGAGTGCGCGCCGGATGGCCAAGGGCGAGCCTTTCGCGTGGCGGCTCAACGTGGACAAGTCGCTGGAGCTGACCGGCCCCCTCGCCTGGTACGATTGCCGCGCCGGCTGGGTTCAGGCGCAACCCGAGTTGCTGGGTGACCCGATCCTCGCCCGCAAGGACACGCCAACGAGCTACCACCTCGCCGTGGTCGTCGATGATCGGCTGCAGGGCGTAAACCTCGTCACCCGTGGCGAGGACCTCTTCCATGCCACCCACATCCACCGCCTGCTGCAGGCGCTGCTCGAGATCGAGCCGCCGCGCTACTACCACCATAATCTGGTGGCCGACAGTCGCGGCGAGCGGCTGGCGAAGCGCAACCGAGCCATCACGCTGAGACATTTGCGTGACATCGGCCGCACGCCCGCCGATATCTGGAAGATGATCGGTCTCAAGCAGCATATCTGATCCGCGACGCCAATGCCGGGCTCGCGCAGACTTTCGCAGGCGTTGGCCGCCGCGGCTCTGCTGACGATCGCCACCGGCTGCGCCATCGCCGAATACCCCATCGTCGGCGACGATCGACCCTGGGTGACCTATGCGCCGAGCGGGCCACCCAAGGCGGTCATTCTCGCCGTGCACGGTTTTAACGACTACCGCGGCGCCTTCGACGAGTTCGCCGCCTTCGCCGTGGCGAACGGCTATAGGCTCGAGGCGTTCGATCAGCAGGGCTTCGGTGCCAACCGCAACCGCGGCCTTTGGCCCGGCAACGCCGCGCTCGCGACCGACCTGCGTCGCAAGGTGGCGCGGCTTCGGGGCGAATGGCCCGACACGCCGCTCTACATCCTGGGTGAGAGCATGGGCGCTGCCGTGGCGACCATTGCCTTTGCCGGCAACGCGTCCGCCAACAGGGAGCCTCGGATCGACGGCGTGATCATGACGGCGCCGGCGGTCTGGGGCGGTGCGTCCTTCAACCCTCTCTATCGGGCCGTCCTGATGACCGCGGCAGCCGTCCTGCCGGGCCGCGAGGTCACCGGCCGTGGCCTCGAGCGCCGGGCCAGCGACAACGACGCGGCGCTCGCCGCCCTGGGTCGCGACCCATTGGTCATCAAGGCGACCCGTCTGGACGCGGTGGCCGGCCTCGTGCGCCTGATGGACGAGGCGGTGGCCAAGGCACCGGAGCTGGCGCTGCCCGTGCTCGTGCTGGTCGGCGAGCGCGACGAGATCATCCCGCCGGAGGTGATCCTCCGCTTTGCCGGGCGGTTGGCCGGGGCATCGTGCCAGCTCGTCGTCTATCCCGAAGGCTGGCATCTCCTGCTGCGTGACCATCAACGGGCACGGGTGTGGAACGACATCGTCGCTTGGCTCGAAGGCGACATGCCAGCCGCAGCCGCCAGCTGCGCCGCTGGGTCCTAGCCGGACGCGAGAGGGCCGACGGAAAGTTGACCACCTCGCTCCTCGATCGGCCGACCCACCACCGCGGCAACCTGGCGACCGGCACCAGACCTGACGCGTCAGGCGGAGCGGTCAGGATCGAGCCCCGATTCACGTCGCCCACAGAATGCCAGAACCACATCGAGAAGGCCGGTCATGCGCCGCCTGCGGGACAACGCCGCAGAGCGCGGCCCGAGCGTCGGCCACGTTTCGTTGGCCAAGCTACTTCAGCCCGCGCGAGCCGGGCTTGACGGCGGGGAGCCGGGCGAGCTCGGCGGGGATTTCGTCGGGGGCCCAGGTGGGAAAGTCGACAGTGGCAAGGGCGACGAGCGGCATGCCCAGCTCGGCCTTGCCGTTCGAGCGGTCGACGAGGCAGGCGGCGAGGACCGGCACGGCGCCGAACTCGGCCACGCAATCGGCGCACTCGCGCAAGGAAAGGCCTGTGGTCACCACGTCCTCGGCAATCAGCACAGTCGCGCCGGGAGGCAGGTCGAAACCGCGCCGCAGCGTGAAGCGGCCCTCGACGCGCTCGGCGAAGAGTGAGCGGGTGCCGAGTTGACGCGCCAGCTCGTAGCCGACGAGGATGCCGCCCATCGCCGGCGCCACCACGGCATAGGGGACGAGCCCGGGATGCGCCGCCTGGATGCGCGCGGCGAGCGTGCGGCAGAGCCGCTCGGCCCGGACAGGGTCGACGAGCACCCGCGCACACTGCATGTAGTGGCCGCTGCGCCGGCCACTGGTCAGGATGAAATGCCCCTCGAGCAGGGCGCCGGCTGCCCGGAACTCGGCCAGCACCTCATCCGGCTCCAGCAGCGGCCGCGGTTCAGGGTTCGAACGCCTCACGAGCGGCTGCGCTCCACCGACGCAACGGCGGCATTGGCCCTGAGTGCCGCAAGGATCCGTTGCAGCTGCTCGACGTTCAGGACCTCGACGTCGAGCAGCATCTCGTAGAGATCCTTCGATCGCCGGCCCACCTTGACGTCGACGATGTTGCCGGCGTTCTTGCCGATGATGGTGCTGATGGTGCCCAGCGCTCCGGGCGTGTTGGCGACCATAACGGAGAGGCGGGTCGCGATCGCCTCCGTCGGTTCCGCCTGCCAGCCGACGTCGATGAAGCGGTGCTCACTGTCGCTCATCCGGAGCACGGTCGCACAATCGCGACAGTGGATGCTGATCGGCCGGCCGGTGCGCACCACCCCGATGATCGGGTCGCCGTGGATCGGCCGGCAGCAGCCGGCGAACTGGTAGGCGACGCCTCGCGGCAGCCCGGCGATCAGCCCCGAGGGCCGGTCCGCCGGCTCGGCCGGCGGCCTCTTGAAGAGGAGGACATTGCCAGCCTCGTCGGCGGTCTCGACCGGCGCACCCGTGCCCGGCGCCCGTTTGCCGGGCAGCCGCAGCGCCGGCGCCGGAATCGCCTGGAAAACGAGACGCGCGGCGAGCTGGCCCTCGCCCACCTGCACCAGCATGTCCTCGAGCGACGGCTGGCCAAGGGCTGCCGCCGCCTGCTCGAGCTGGCGCTCGGTCGGGGTCAGACCCTCGCTCTTGGCTGCCCGGACCAGCATTTCCCGGCCGCGCTGGATGTAGTCTTCGCGCTGGCGGGTCTTGAGCGCCCGCCGGATCCTCGCACGAGCCTTGCCGGTGGCGACGAAGCGCTCCCAGGCGGCCGACGGCCACGCATTCCGGCTGGTGATAATGTCGACCTGGTCGCCGTTCTCCAGCTGATGGCGGAGCTGGACCATCCGCCCGTCGACCTTGGCCCCGACGCAGTGGTCGCCGACCTCGGAATGGACCGCATAGGCGAAATCGACGGGCGTGGCGCCGCGCGGCAATGCGATCAGGTCGCCCCGCGGCGTGAAGCAGAAGACCTGGTCCTGGAACAGATCGAGCTTGGTGTTGGCGAGGAAGTCCTCGGGATCGGCCGTGTGCTCGAGGATGTCGAGCAGGCCCCTGATCCAGCGATATTGGCGTCCCTCGGTGACGCGGCTTTCCTGCTTGTAGGCCCAGTGTGCGGCGACGCCGAACTCGGCCACCTCGTGCATTTGCCGGGTGCGGATCTGCACCTCGATCTTGCGCTGCTCGGGGCCCAGGATCGTCGTGTGCAGCGAGCGGTAGCCGTTCTGCTTGGGCGTCGAGATGAAGTCCTTGAACCGCCCGGGAAGCATCGCGTAGGCGGCGTGGATGACTCCAAGGGCCGCGTAGCATTCGCCGACGTTGTCGACCAGCACGCGAAACGCCATGATGTCGGAGAGCTGCTCGAACGAGACGTTCTTGCGCTCCATCTTCTGCCAGATCGAGAGAGCGGACTTCTCGCGCCCGGCGATGTCGGCCTCGATCCCGGCAGCGGCAAGCTTGCCCTTGAGCTCGCCGATGATCCGCTCGACCAGATCGGTGTCGTCGCGCCGGAGTTGCTGCAGCCGGTGGAGGATGCTGCCCCTCGCCTCGGGCCAGAGCTCGGCGAAGGCCAGGTCCTGCAGCTCCGCCTTGAGTCGCTCCATGCCGATCCGCTCGGCGAGCGGCGCATAGATTTCCATCGTCTCGCGGGCAATGCGCTGGCGCTTGTCCGGCGGCATGAAGTTGAGCGTGCGCATGTTGTGCAGCCGGTCGGCGAGCTTGACCAGGAGGACCCGAATGTCTTCGGACATCGCGACGAGCAGCTTGCCGAAGTTCTCGGCCTGGGCGGTCTGTGCCGACTGGAGTTGAATCTTGTTGAGCTTGGTCACCCCGTCGACGAGCTGGGCGATGGTGTCGCCGAACTGCTCGCGGATATCCTCGAGCTTGATGCCGGTGTCCTCGACCGTGTCGTGCAACAGGCCGGTGGCGATCGATGCGGCGTCCAGCTTCAGGCCCGCCAGGATCCCGGCCACCTCCACCGGGTGGTGAAAAAACGGGTCGCCCGAAATGCGCTTTTGCGGGCCATGGGCCTTCATGGCGAAGACGTAGGCCCGATTGAGGAGATCCTCGTCGACCGTGGGGTCGTACGAACGCACCAGCTCCACCAGCTCGTATTGCCGCATGATCTTGCGCGGCGGCAGCTTGCGCTCCGACTCCGGACCACCGGCCGGTGTTGCCTGCAGAGTATGCGACAACGTGTCACGGCTGCTCATGGCGCTGGCTGGTGCGGCAGCTGCCGCGATCACCTCGGCCGTGGCCATGACGGGCTCGATCATCGGTGTTCCCACCCTTTAGACCTACGCCACGCGCGGCATGGCGCCCGTGGCGTAGGTCGTTTGGGGGTGGTTATGCCCATCAATCCTCGTCGAGGATGTCCCCGGCACCGTAGTCGATGCCGTCAGGCATGAGGTCGTCGTCGATCGGCTGCCGGCTCGGAATCAGGCTCTCCAACTCCTGCGCCAGATCGTCGGAGGTCTCGACGTCCGTATCGGAATGCCGGCGCAAGCCATGCATCAGCTCATAGCGCAAGTGATCGAGATCGACGGTGGTATCGGCGATCTCACGCAACGCCACGACTGGGTTCTTGTCATTGTCGCGGTCGATCGTCAGCGGCGCGCCGGCCGAGATGTCGCGCGCCCGCTGGGCCGCCAGCATCACGAGCTCGAAGCGGCTGGGAACGCGCTCGACGCAATCTTCGACGGTGATGCGTGCCATGGTTGACCTTGTGTCCGTTCGCTACGATGTCTGGTCCTCAATGTACAGCGCCTGCCGCACTGCACAAGCCCCGGCCACACCGGGGCATGGCCGCCGGATCGCAGGGCGACCGGCGCGGAGCGTGATGAACAGGGCTCGCAAGCCAGCGGCTCGATCGATTGCCCCAATTGTCATACCTATGCAATGCGGCCTCTTGGAACGTCGCTGCAAAGCCGGTAAGGTGCGTCCGCAGGATCATTGTAACGTGACATCCCAACGCCCCGGCGGTAAAATGACCGGTCGGCATTAAGTGCGCGGCAATGACCGCAGCCATCAGCCCTGGAGTCGACATTATGGCAAGGCCCTCGGCCTTCAAGCACTTCCATCCAGATGAACGCTTCGGCGTGTTTATAGATGGAGCCAATCTCTATCAGACGGCGAAAGCACTCGGCTACGACGTCGATTATCGTCGTCTTCTCGAGGTCTTCGCGAGCAGCGGACGGCTCCTGCGTGCCTATTACTACACGGCGCTGTTGGACGAACAGGAGTACTCGCCGATCCGGCCGCTCGTCGACTGGCTCGACTACAACGGCTACACCATGGTGACCAAGCCCCTCAAGGAGTTCAGCCAGGGCGCTGGGCGCCGCAAGTTCAAGGGCAACATGGACGTCGAGATCACCGTCGACGCCATGGAGATCGCGAGCGCAGTCGAGCACATAGTGCTGATGACCGGCGACGGCGATTTCCGGCGCCTCGTCGAGGCCTTGCAGCGCCGGGGCGTGAAGGTCAGCGTGGTCAGCACGATCAAGACCCAGCCGCCGATGATCGCCGACGAGCTGCGCCGCCAAGCCGACTTCTTCATCGACCTCGCCGACCTCACCGACCACATCGCCCGTGCCCACACACCCCGTTCGGCGACCGCCGACACCGTCGAGGAGGACGACGAGGAGGAGTACGACGAGGACGAGGAGTACGACGAGGAGGACGAGGACGAGGTCGAGTTCGTAAAGGACTGACCGCGTCACCGTCACTGCCAGCCGGGGCCGGCCTCAGCAGCAGCGGCCGAGGTCGCGACGGATGCGGGCACTGGCCGGCTTGGCCGTCAGGCGAGGCTCCAGAAGGCGCCGAGCGGTGTCGTACTGGCCCGCCCGGATCGCCGCCTCGATCAGCGACATCGTCAGCACGTCTCGTTGCGCCCGGCTGCCGCTGAGCTCGCCGAGGTCGACCAGCGCGGCCGCGAGTCCGGTCGCAGCGATGCCGTGGCGCCCGTGCGCGAACGCGAAAACCGCCCGGGCGGCCGGCACCCCTAAGTTGCGAAGCATCGCTGCGCGGCGGCTCTTGCCCGTGGCCGCTGACTCGAGCAGCGCCAGATGCTCAGCAGCACGGTCCAGTCGGTCGGCGCCGACGAAGGCCAGCATCGCGTGCACGTCGTTGAACACGTGGACGGGCTGGCGCGCCGGCGCGTCGAAGGCGTCGGCGACCGCCGCGAACCGGTCGCCCGTGTCATGGCCCGCAAGCGCCAAACGCCAGAGCAGGGCCGCCGCGTCGCAGAGATTGAGCGTGATGCTGCGGCGACCGGGGACCAGCCCCTGGTCGTAGACCTCGAGCGCCGCCGCCGGCTCGTCGCGGTCGACGTGATAGAGCGCCCAGTGCCACCAGTTGTGGACCGCGAAGAAGCAGTCCTCGGCCCAGTCGGCGCGCCGCTCGCGATACCAGGTGATGCCCTCCTCGTCGCGCCCCTGCATCTCGAGGACATGCCCCACGGCGTGGATCGCCCACGCATCCCTGGGGTTGGCCGCGAGGGCCGCCCGCGCCGCGGCTTCCGCCTCGCCATAGCGGCCGGCCTCCTCGAGGCCGAAGGCGCGCATCGCAACTACGTAGCCCCGGCCCGGCAGGTCGTCGCCCCAGTGCGCCAGGGCCGCGGTCGGGCGCTCCAGCAGCGCCGTCTCGGCGGCGGCGAAGAAGTCGGCCTGATGTGCGAACATGAGCGCCAGAAGATCGCGCGGCTGTTCGGCCAGAATGAGGTCGAAAGTCCGGCGTGCTTGGTCGAGCGCGCCGTCGAGCCAGGCAGCCGCTGCGCGCAGGTGCAGCGCCTCGCGCGGGTTCGAGGCCAGGGCGGCGGCGGCGAGCGCCGAACGCGCCTTGGGCAACAGGCCCGGATGGAGCGAGAAGGCGAATGTATGCGCCTTCAGCAGGTGCGCCGAAACCAGCGTCGGGTCGAGCTCAAGGGCGGCATCGGCGGCGCCGATCGGATCGCCGTGGAAGCTTAGCACGGCGTCGAGAGCCGCCTCGTAGCGCTCGAGCGCCGTCGCGGAGGTGCCGCTCAGGGCGAGGCCGCGCGGGTCGACGAGCGGCACCGGCTCAACCGCCGGGCTTGAACAGCCGGTCGCCCTGCTCGTCGATGATCTGCCGCGCCTTGACGAGGGCGAAGTCGTGCGCCTGGTCGGGCGAGCTGTGCGTGTCGGCGCGCACGAAGCGGTGCTCGCGCACGCCGTCCGGGAACGCCTTGCTGATGATCCCTGCCGTCAGGTACTGGCCCCCCTTTTGCATGGCGATCGGCTGGATGGTGTAGCCCTTGTGCTCGGCGGCATCACCCAGCGGCTTGCCGCCATCGGCGTCACCGCCACCGCCACCACCGCCGAACAGCTTCTTCATCAGGCCACCGAGCATTACCGCTTCCTCCTCGGTTGCCGGCGGCCGCTGGCCGGCGCCGGTCAGTAGGTCAAGATCGGCGCCATCGTCTTGGCCTCCTCGATCCAGACCGTGACTATGGTCTCGGTCGGAACGGCGCGCGTCAACTTCTTCTGGGCGTTGACCACGGCCATCCTGGCGGCGAGATTCGCGGCCCTTCGGGTCTTCAGCTCCTTGACCGTGTCGACGCCCGCGGCCTCGAGCAGCTCAGCGAACTGCTTGCCGACGCCCCTGATCCGCATCAGGTCCGCCATGTTGGCCCAGGCCAGGATGCGGCTGCCGTCGATCCCGGTGGTCTCGGCCAGCTGGCGCCGGCCGGCCGGATCGGCCGCCGCCTTGAGGAGGGCAGCCGTGGTGCCAATTCCGGCCGCCCGCAGCTTGGCGCCGTAGGCGGCCCCGATGCCCTCGATCTGCTCGATTCGATAGCGCATGCCCTGATCTCCCTGCGCTGAACCGTTCCCGATATGTCTCGTTTGCGAAAGAATGCCGGAACGGTGCAAGCCTTTCCGGCAGTGACCATCGCTCCGACGACGCCGGCCGCGATCGGGTCTCTGCCAGGCCGGCCCAGGGGCTCGGCCCGGCTTTCGGATTGCCGATCGCGCCGCTCCCGCCGTATGACGCTGCCGACGACGCGCCGGCCTAGTGCCGGGCGGTGCTGCGGTCGCGCGACCGGATCGGCCGGAGCAGCAGCGGCGGGCCGACGAGCAAACGGGGAGGGCAGGGACGATGCGCCAGATTCTGTTGACCGGGGCGAAGGGCGGCGTGGGCAAGATGTTGCGCCCCCATCTGCGCGGCATCTGCGACACGCTGGTGCTGTCCGATCGCGAGGCGGTCGACGACCTGGCGGCCAACGAGCGCTTCGTCGCAGCCGACCTCGGCGATCCGGGTGCCCTCGCCGCAGCCTGCGCCGGGGTCGACGGCATCGTCCATCTCGGCGGCTACTCGGTCGAGGGACCTTGGGAGGACATCCATGCCGCCAACATCGTGGGGCTGTGGAACCTCTACGAGGCGGCCCGCGGGGCGGGCGTGAAGCGCGTCATCTTCGCCTCCTCCAACCACGCCATGGGCTTCTACATGCGGCGCGACCGGGTTGGCACTGGCGAACCAGTGCGCCCCGACAGCCGCTACGGCATCTCAAAGGCCTTCGGCGAGGCCGTGGGCGCCTTCTTCGCCGACAAGCACGGCCTCAGGGTCTTGTCGATCCGCATCGGCAATGTCGGGCTGAAGCCGATCGACAAGCGGCGGCTGTCGATCTGGATCCATCCCGAGGACCTCTTCCAGCTCTGCCGGATCGGCCTTGAGCATCCCGACCTGCACCATGCCATCGTCTACGGCGAAAGCCTGAACGAGCGCTCGTGGTGGGACAACCGCACCGCCTACCGGCTCGGCTACGCGCCAGTGCACCGGGCCGAGGACTTCGCCGCTGAGGCGCTAGCCGCCCAGGCAGCCCTGCCGGCCGATCCAATCGGCGATGTGTTCCAGGGTGGGGCGTTCTGCTCGATCGAGTTCGCCGGCGACCTGACTCGCACCGGCACCTCCTGAGCGCCTTCAACTGTTCGGTGCCCGCGGCTTAGCGCCGAGATACTCGGGCGTTAGAGCCGCCGTATTCGCGTATTGCCCGAGCACTTTGCCGGCCGGGGCACTTGCCGGCCGCGTTGCGATCGGCCACGCCTATCGGGCTAAGTCGCCGGGCGCTGTCGGCCCACCGGCAGCCGGGCCAACCGCACCGCAGCCGATCGATGACCGCCACCGATAGCGCACCACCCATCAGGCTCGACCGCTACCTGGCCCTGCTCGCCATCCTGCTCGCGCTTGTGCTGGCCCTGCTGGTCATCGGCGAGCGGCAGAAGGCCCCGGCTGCGCCACCGCTCGTCGTGGGCTCGCTGCCGCCACCGCCCGACCCGCGCGTCGCCGCGCTCGTCGCCGAGCGCCAGGGCCTGCTGGCGGAGCAGGCGCGGCTCGCCGAGGCGCTGGCCGCGACCCGGGAGGCACTGGCCGCGGCGGAGTCCAGGGCCGATGCGCTGGCGCGGGAGAACGAGCGGCTGCGCCAGCTCCTGGGCGACGAAGGGGCGGCGCTCGACGATCTCGCCCGCCGCCTGGCCGCCGCCGAGAGCGAGCGCGACCGGCTGGGCGCGCAGCTCGACGCGCTGAACCGGAGCCGGGACGAGTTGGAGACGCGCATCGCCGAGCTGGAGGCGGCCCGCTCGCTGCCCGAACCGGCCGCCATCCCCGGCTCGTCGACAGGTTTGTCCACCCCCCTACCTACAGCACCGTCGACGCGTGCCCCGCGCCCGCCGGAGGCACTGCCCGGGCCCGATAGGATGGCCCCGGATGCGCCGGCCGTGGCCGCGCCGGACGTCGTTCCGGGCGAGCCCCTCGAGCTGCCTGCACCGAGCGCTTCGGAGACCGGCCCGGCCGAGCGAGGGACAGCCGACGCCGTGACTGGCACGCCACAACGCCTGACGACGTTCGTGGCCGGCGGCACCGTGGACGATGGTGTGGCCGCCTACAACAGCGGCGACTTCGCCACCGCCGAGCGCATCTGGGCCCGGCTCGCCGACGCCGGCGACCGGCGTGCCCAGTTCTATTTCGGCGCGATGCTGTTCGAGGGGCGCACGGCACCCCCGGATCGCGTCATGGCCCATGTATGGCTCAGCCGCTCGGTGGACGCGGGCTATCTGCCGGCGATCGAGGTGCGACGCCAAGTGCGCGCCGCGATGACCGAGGCAGAGTACGAGCGGGCGCTGGCAATCGAGGAGGGCGACTGACCCGCGCAATTCCGGGCCTACGGAGGCGCAAGCCGCGCCCCGATATGGTATGGCCACCGGAGCGGAAGGGGCCAGCACCATGGTCGTCAGCGTCTTCGACCTGTTCAAGATCGGCATCGGGCCGTCGAGCTCGCACACCGTCGGCCCGATGTGGGCGGCGCACCGATTTCTTCTGGCGCTGGAGAGCCAGCGCGTGCTCGATGCGATCGAGCGCGTCGAGGTGCAGCTCTACGGCTCCCTGGCGCTCACCGGCAAGGGCCATGCCACCGACAGGGCGATCCTCTTGGGCCTCGCCGGCGAGCGGCCCGACCAGCTCGATCCGGACGCCGCCGAGGCCATGGTCCGCGCCATCCGCGAGCGCCACAGCCTCGCCCTGATGCGCCGCCGGCAGATCGCCTTCAGTGAGGCGCGCGATCTGCAGTTCCGCCAGTTCGAGACGATGACCAAGCATCCCAACGGCATGCGTTTCGTCGCCTTCGCCGGCGACGGTGCGGTGCTGCTCGAGGAGGTCTACTTCTCCGTAGGCGGCGGCTTCGTGCTGAGCGACGCCGAGACCGACCGGCCGGCCGACGACGGCCGCAACGTGGCCCTGCCCTACCCCTTCCGCACGGCGGACGAGCTGCTCGCCATCGGCGAGCGGACCGGGCTCACGATCGCCGCGATCGTCATGGCCAACGAGGCGGCGGTGCGCGACGTGGCCGAGATTAGAGAAGGCTTGGCCGGCCTCTGGCGGGCGATGGAAGCCTCGATCGAGCGCGGCTGCCTGGTCGAGGGCGAGTTGCCGGGCGGTCTGCGGGTCCGCCGCCGTGCGGCCAAGCTGTACCGCGAGCTCTGCGCCCGGCCGGAGGCCGGCCTGAGGGACCAGCTGACCGTGCTCGACTGGGTCAACCTCTACGCGCTGGCGGTCAACGAGGAGAATGCCGCCGGCGGCCGCGTCGTCACCGCCCCGACCAACGGTGCCGCCGGCGTCATCCCGGCGGTGCTGGCCTACTACCACCGCTTCGTGCCTGGGGCGGACGCCGCGGGCATCGAGACCTTCCTCCTCACCGCTGCCGCCATCGGCCAGCTCTACAAGGAGAACGCCTCGATCTCGGCCGCCGAGGTCGGCTGCCAGGGCGAGGTCGGGGTCGCCTGCTCGATGGCGGCCGGGGCCCTGTGCGCGGTCATGGGCGGCAGCAACGCGCAGGTCGAGAACGCCGCCGAGATCGGCATGGAGCACAATCTCGGGCTGACCTGCGACCCCATCGGCGGGCTGGTCCAGATCCCCTGCATCGAGCGTAACACGATGGGAGCCGTCAAGGCTATCAACGCCGCGCGCCTCGCCCTGCGCGGCGACGGGCAGCACCATGTCTCCCTCGACAAGGTGATCTCGACCATGCGACAGACGGGCCGCGACATGAGCACGAACTACAAGGAGACCTCGCTCGGGGGTCTCGCCGTCAATCTGGTGGAGTGTTGAGCATGGCCCAGGCAAAGCCGCTTCCGACTGCGGGCACCGGCTTCTTCAGCCGCGGCCTCGCCGAGGCCGACCCGGCGATCGCCCGAGCGATCGACCAGGAGCTCCACCGGCAGCAGACCGAGATCGAGCTGATCGCGTCGGAGAACATCGTCAGCCGGGCGGTGCTCGAGGCACAGGGCTCGGTGCTGACCAACAAATATGCCGAGGGCTACCCGGGCAAGCGCTACTATGGCGGCTGCGAGCACGTCGACGTCGCCGAGGCGCTGGCCATCGAGCGGGCCAGGCAGCTCTTTGGCTGCGGCTTCGCCAACGTCCAGCCGCATTCCGGTGCCCAGGCCAACGGGGCGGTGATGCTGGCCCTGCTGGAGCCCGGCGACACGATCCTCGGCATGTCCCTCGATGCCGGCGGCCACCTGACCCACGGCGCCCGGCCCGCCCTCTCCGGCAAGTGGTTCAATGCCGTGCAGTACGGGGTGCGCGCCGCGGACGGGCTGCTCGACTACGACGAGATCGAGCGGCTGGCGCTCGTCCACCGGCCGAAGATGCTCATCGCCGGTGCCTCGGCCTATTCCCGGGTCATCGACTTCCCCCGTTTTCGTGCGATCGCCGACAAGGTGGGTGCCATCTTCTTCGTCGACATGGCGCACATCGCGGGCCTGGTCGCCGCCGGCCTGCACCCCTCGCCCGTACCGCACGCCCACGTGGTCACGACCACCACCCACAAGACGCTGCGCGGCCCGCGCGGTGGGCTGATCCTGACCAACGACGAGGCGTTGGCCAAGAAGATCAACTCGGCGGTCTTCCCGGGTCTGCAAGGCGGCCCGCTGATGCACGTTGTCGCGGCCAAGGCCGTGGCCTTCGGCGAGGCCCTGGCCCCCGAGTTCAAGGCCTACCAGCAGGCCGTGGTCGACAACGCCAAGGCGCTGGCCGCGGTGATCACGGAGCGCGGTTGCGAGATCGTCTCGGGCGGTACCGACAACCACCTGATGCTGGTCGACCTTCGGCCCAAGGGGGTCAAGGGCAATGCCGCCGAGCAGGCGCTGAGCCGGGCCAACATCACCTGCAACAAGAATGGCGTGCCGTTCGATCCCGAGAAGCCCACGGTTACGTCCGGCATCCGCGTCGGCACGCCGGCGGGCACCACCCGCGGCTTCGGCCTCGCCGAGTTCCGCGAGATCGGGATGCTGATCAGCGACGTGCTCGACGGGCTCGCCGCGAATGGAGCCGACGGCAATGCGGCGGTCGAAGAGGCGGTCAGGGGCCGAGTCGCGAGCCTCTGCCGGCGCTTCCCCATCTACTAGACGGGGCGTTGGCGCGCCTGACCCGGCGGCGGCGCTGGCCCTTGCCCTCGCCCTTGGCCTTGCCGTCCTCCCCGCGATCGCCGCGGCTTGGCCGCTGCAGGGCCTCGCCCGGGTCACCGACGCCGGCCACCTCGTGATCGATGGCCGCGAGGTGGCGCTCGCCGGCATCGATATCCCGACCTTCGACCGGGTCTGCCGCCCCGCACTCACGCCTCTGCGCTGCGGACCACGCGCCGTTCTGGTGCTCGACGGCAAGGTCACCGGCTTCGTTCATTGCGAAATCATCGGGCAACGCGACGAGCGGGTGCTCGAAGGCCTATGCACGGTCCCCGGCCGGCGACTGTTCGACGCGCGCATCGATCTCGCGACCGAGATGCTGGCGGAGGGCTGGGCCTTCGCCCGGGACGACGCGCCCGGCCTCTACCGCGCTCTTGAGCGCATGGCGATGAGCCGCGAGGTCGGCATCTGGCGCGACGCGGACGTGCGGCTGCGCTGAGCCGGCCCCGGCACGGTCTTCAATTGTCGCACGGATACTGGATGGCCAGGACCTGCAGGGCCGCGAGGCCCAGCGTTCGGGTACGCGCGAACGCCTCGAAGCCAGGCACCTCGGCATGCAGCTCGGCGAGCATGGCATCGAGCTGGCTGCGAAAGCCCGGCAGGTCGACGGTCATTGCTTCCGGATCCGGCGGACAAAAGACCGCTACCCCCTGCTCGCGGGTGATGGCACCGAGCATGACCAGACCGTCGAGCACGCCCACGAGGTAGTCGTCGAGGCTCGCCGCGTCGGCGGCGAACGGATCGCCACGCGCGCTCGCCAGGTAGTCGGCGATGGTCATCGCCTGCCCGGCCGGAGGCAGGCCTGCGGTCAGGATCAGTGCTGCGGCGGCGACGGAACTGCGCATCGGCGGGGTCTCCTCCAGTCGCTCGAGCGCCGCCTGCCGGCTGGCGCGGCTGGCGGCGACGGCGGTCGCGAACGCGTCGGCATCGCCGCTTGCGTCGGGGCGGTCGCGCAGGCGGCGGACGAGTTCGGCATCGAGGTCGACGGCGACCGCCCAGGCGGCGAGTATCTCGACGCCGCCACGCTGGCGCAGCGCGGCACGGAAGCTCGGGACCAGCCGATCACGGCTGTCCTCGGTCAAAAATGGCCAGACGCCCAGGCCGAGAAAGCTGCGGGCCACGGCGTGCGGTGCGAGGAAGTGGCCGGTGCGCAGGCTCCAGTCGAGGGCCTCGGCGGCCGCGGCCGGCTCGCCGCGCTCGTAGCGCATCTGCGCGATCAGGAGCCAGGCGACCGGATCGACCGGCGACCGCCGCAGGCTGTCGCGCAGGGCGGCAATGGCGCGATCGTAGAGATTGGCCCGCACCCGCTCAGCCGTCTTGGGCTGCCGGCCAAGATTATGGTGCACGAAGCCCTGCTCCCGGTGAAACCGGCTGAGCTCGTGGATGGCCAGGGCACGCCCGAGGCCGGCGGTCGCCCGGCGATGCGCATCCGGCGTGATCGGCACATCGATACTCGCCAGGGCGATCGCCTGGCCGCCCGGTGCCCGCGCCAACAAGCTGGCCAACGCCAGCGAGCCCATCCACAGGAGGGTCCCACCCAGTATCAGGTGAAGTCCCAGCCAAGCCGAGCGCATCGGCCCAACGCCTCCCCCTGCACGCCATGGTGTCCGTGCGCCAATCGACCCGGGTGAGGCGCCGCGGCTCGACGCCTAGGAGGGGAAGCTGGGCAGCCCCGGGAAGCCAGGCGTGCCCGGCAGGCCGGGCAAACTCGGCAAGCGCGGACGATTCGGCAAGCCGGGCGGTGTCGGCAGCGACGGAACGGTTGGCGACACCACCGGCAACGACGGGAGGGCCGGCGGCGTGGGAACTTGCGGTCCGGTCGGCAACCGCGGGAAGCCAGGCAATTGAAGGAATGACTGACTGGTCGAGAACAGAAGACCGAATTTGCTCGTTGCTAGAGCCGGCGACCCGGCCGTCATCGCCAAGAGCCCGACGCCGGCTGCGACCGCAATTTTCGCGCGCATCGTGAACCTCCATTAATTTCCAAGGAGACTAGAGTCGATTCGGTATCGACGGCAAGTAGAAACAGCCTCAAGCGGCCAAGTAGGAGTTGATTTGACGCAGCGCGCAAGCGATTTCCGCTGGATACAACCATTGCGTTACGGCTGCGGGCTCGGCACGCGATGTCGCGGACCCGTGGCCGCGGCCGGAGGCGGATGATAGACCGTCGACCGAGACCCTCCTCCGGCCATGGGAGTTCGCCGTTCATGACCAAGACCGCGAGCGGCCGCTACTTCGAGGATTTCCGGCTCGGCGAGATCATCGAGCATGCCACCCCGCGGACCGTCTCGGCGGCCGACGCGGCGCTGTATCTGGCGCTCACCGGAAGCCGCTTCGCACCACAGAGTGCCACGACCGTGGCCGCCGCCAATGGGCTCGACGCCTCACCGATCGACGAGCTGCTCGCCTTCCACGTCGTCTTCGGCAAGACGGTCCCCGACGTCTCGCTCAACGCCGTGGCCAATCTGGGCTATGCGGAGGGCCGTTTCCACCGGCTGGTCATGCCCGGCGACACGCTCGCCGCCCGATCCGAGGTGATCGGCATGAAGGAGGCTTCGAGCGGCCGGGCCGGTGTCGTCTACGTCCGGACTACCGGCACGGACGCACTCGACCGAACCGTGGTCGACTACTGCCGCTGGGTGCTGGTGAATAAGCGCGACGCGTCGAGCCCGGCGCGTGAGCCGGTGGTGCCCACTCTCGCAGCCGCGGTGGCCGCCGAGACTCTTGCGGCGCCGCGCGGCCTCGGCCGTCTCACCCTCGACCCGACGGTGTCCGGCTCGCCGTTCACCTTCGAGGATTACGTCATCGGCGAGCGCATCGACCATGTCGACGGCATGGGCATCATGGAGAGCGAGCACCGGGTGGCCACCCGGCTCTACCAGAACACGGCCCGGGTCCACTTCAACGACTATGCCGAGCGCAGCGGTCGGCTCGGTGGCGTCATCGTCTATGGCGGCGTGGTGATCAGCCTCGCCCGGGCACTCTCCTTCAACGGCCTCGGCAATGTTTGGCACCTGCTGGCGATTAACGCCGGCACCCACGTCAACCCGGCCCGTGCCGGCGACAGCGTCTTCGCCTGGTCAGAGGTGCTGGACAAGGTCCGGCTGGCCGATCGTGACGACTGCGCCGCTCTGCGCCTGCGCCTGGTGGCCACGAAAAACCGATCCTGCCACGACTTCCCGCTGCACGGCGACGACGGCCGCTACAACCCCAACGTCCTGCTCGACCTCGACTACTGGGGGCTGATCCCGACCCGGGCGGCGCTCAGGAGCCGATCAGCCGGAAGGTCAGGTTGACCCTGGGTCCGACCGGCCGCGCAGTTTTCGGCAGCGCATGCCGCCAGTGGTGCTGCAGGGGCCCCGCCATGATCAGGCACGAGCCCGGTGGTAGGTCGATGCCGAGCGCGAGATCAGGTCGGCTCTTGTGCTTCAGGCGGAACCGGCGCGTGGCGCCAAAGGACAGGCTGGCGATCACGGGATCGCGTCCGAGCGGCCGTTCGTCATCGCTATGCCAGCCCATGCCGTCCCGACCGTCGCGATAGAGGTTCAAGAGGACGCTATTGAAGCGGGCCGCTGCCAGCCACTCGGCCGCGGCCTTGAGCTCGAGCAACACCGGCAGCCAGGGCCGCGGTGGATTGTCGATTCCACTATACCGGTAGCCGGCTTCACCGTACCAGGCGGTCAGTCGTGGCAGGGCCACGTGGCGACCCATGATCCGGGCCACGTCCTGGCGCCAGTCGATCTCGGCCAGCAGCCGCTCGAGTGTCGCCGCCGGGGCCGCCACGGCCTCCGGCACCAGCCGCACGATCCCGTCACACGGGACGAGACTGGCCGTCATCGCTGCGCCTGCCAATGACGCGTGCTCAGCGGCCAGAGATCGGTATCTCGTGCACGTGGATGTCATGGGCCGCATAGCGGCCGAGGATCGCGAGTGCTTGCCGCTCGTGCGCCTCGTCGACCGTCCTGACCCAGAGCAGGATGCCACCCCGCTCGAGCTGCTCCTCCAGCCATTGGGCGTGGCGCTGGTCCATCCAGGCGGCCAGCGCCTTGCCGACGAGCGCACCCGTGACCGCGGTGCCGGCGATCGCGGCTGCCACGGCACCGGCGGAGGCCACGACAGTCCCCGCCGCGATCAGCGTCGGCAGCGTGGTCATCGAGCCAACGACGAGCCTCTCGTGCTGCTCCACCGTGCGGCTGGAAACGAAAGCGGTGCGCGGTGCCGCCGGATCGTCCTCGAGCTCCTCGACCCGCTCGTACATCCGCCCGAGCTTGCGCTCGACCGTGCTATGGCCGGCGAGAAGGCTGATGTCGCCGGCGGCGAACCCGGCCGACCGCAGCTCCTCGACCACCGCCTCGAGCGACTCGACATCCTCGATCACCGCCACCGCCTCGCGCACCGTCTCGTCCGTCGTCATCGACACCCCCAGAATGCGGGCCGCCCGGCCGACATCGGCTTCATCTTAGGCATCCCGCACGAGCATGGCCATGACCCGCGACGCGATCGGGCGCGATTGCCGAGACCGTCGGGCGCGGCCGCATGGCCACAGCCGGCATCCGCCGTTGCAACCGGGGCCGGGCAACCACATGGACAACATCGGTTGACATTCGATAATGACCTCCACCTGTGCAGCGGCCGGTGCCGGAGATGGGGGGAAGGCGACGTGCGTGGGTGACGGGACGAGGCGGTTCGGCATGCTGGCCGCCGCGATGCTGGTGTTGGCTGCTTGCGGCGGCGGCGGCGGTGGTGGCAGTTCGGCGCCCGGCCCGGTCACCAGCCCGCCCACCGCACCACCCGCACCGCCTGCTTCGCCGTTCACCGTCGCCAACCCGTTCGCGGTCCCAGGGGCGACCAGTGTGCAGCAGGTCAGGGTCGACGACCTGCGCGTCTTCGGCGACAGCTACTCGCAGGAAGGCTTCGGCGGCACGACCGTCTGGAGCACCGCGCTGCGCAAGCAGGGCACAGTGGCGCGCACCGAGAGCTACGCGTTCGGCGGTGCTCGTGCCAACAGCAACGGCAGCAACTCGCTCGAGACCCAGATCGACAACTGGCAGGGATCGGGCAGTGCCATCGGCAGCAGCGATCTCACCGTCGTCTACATCGGCCACAACGACCTTGGCGGCGACGTTGCGGCGTCGCAGGCTGGATATCGCGAGGGCGTCGATCGGCTGGTCGCCGGTGGTGCGACGGGCGACAACCGCCGGCTCTTCGTCACCATGCTCCACGACTGGAGCCGCAATCCACAGACCAACGGCGTCAGCCGCCAGCAGGTCGTCGACTGGAACACCTTCGTCGCCGGCATCGCCAACGGCAACGACCGGATCATCGCCGTCGATCTCTTCACCGCGTTCAACCGCGTCTTCGAGCGACCAGGCGACTACGGCCTCGCCAACGTCACCACTGTCGACGTGGCACGGTCGACGACGGACGCGCTCTATTTCGATCCCCTGCATTTCGGCAACAAGGGCCAGGAGCTGATCGCCCGGGTCTATCGCCACTACCTGACGCGCGGCTGGGACTGGGCCAACAGTCTCGCTGCCGGTGGCGCCGCCGCCCAGCGCTTGCGCAGCGATCTCGACAACGGCCTCTTGGCGCTGGCTGGCGACCCCGGCGCCGATACGTCCAGGCTGGGCCTGTCCACGGTGGCACTCGGCAATGGCGGGAACGTCCGGCCACCGTCGGCCGCGGCCGAGACGACACCCTCGGCGTTCGACGGTCCGAGCCGCACCGGATTCGCCGAGACCTATCGAGTCGGGTCGGCCGCAGGCGGCATCGCCTTGGACTACCGACCAGCCCCGCACCAGCGCTTCGGTCTCGCCGTCAGCCGCTACGACAGCTTCGGCGGCACCAATCGTGGCGCTGCAAGCCTTGGCGAGGAGCAGAGCTCCAACGGCTTGGCCCTCTACTGGCAACGGACCCACGGCGGCATCCAGGCAACAAGCCAGTTCGCTTTCCTCCAGCATTATTTCAGCGAGCGCGCGCAGGACGACATGATCGGGCAAAGCGGTGTCACCCGGCACACAGGCCGCACCTGGGCCTTCGACCAGAGGCTCGCCCGCCCGACCCGGACCGGGCGGGCTACGCTCACGCCCTGGGCGTCCCTCGGCTATCAGTCGCATGAGCTCGACCCCTATTCGGCGAAGAGCCTCTACACGTCCGACATCAGCTACGGCGGTGCCTCGGCGACCGACGTGACAGGGGCGCTCGGCCTGGAGCTGCGGCACGATCCGATCGCGCTGGGCGGCGGCCTTCACCTCTGGCTCGGCGGCGGCGCCTCCTACGTCTCGAGCCTCTACCGTGACGATGTCGAGGTCACGATGCGCGAAGCCGCGATGCCCGACCTCGATCAACGCGAGACGATCGAGCGCGAGCGTATCGCGCGGTTCGACCTGACGCTCGACGCCGCGCTCGGCCTCGCCCGGGACCTGCACCTGCGCGCCGGCTACGGGCTGACGGCCGATCGCGCCGACCATGAGCAGCGCATCCGCCTCAGCCTCGACTACCGCTTCTGATTTCAACAACGGCCGAGGCGTCGCCGGTTCGCCATGGACCGGGCGTTCGGGCCCGATCGCCGTGCTTACCTGCCGCGATGAACGCTGGCGCATGGCCGACCCGGCGGGAAACCGATCGAGCCTCGACCACCAGCGCCAACAGCCCGGCCCCGCACCGGCTCTGCCATGCGGACCGCGACCACGGCACCTGCTGACCTCCGCGCCGCCCGCCGGGTATCCCATCGTGTTGCTGCGGGGTTGTGCCAGCGGCGCCGCCGCTGCGCATGTGCTCGCCATGGACCTCGCCGCGCGCCTCTCGGAGCTTGCGGCAGCGGCGCGAGCAGCGACCAGGGAGGCCGGGGGTCGGTCTCGGACCTTTCCTGGCTCGCCGTGCAGCGTGAGCAGAGCTTCAGCGCGATACAAGGCTGTGTCATCGAGCCGCGACTGAGACTGCCGCACCTCGTGCCGAGCCCGCAGCCGGACTGTCAACACGCCATGTGGACATACATAGACATGGCTGGTCGGCCGCGCGTTGCGGGCACCCGGCCCGGGGCCCATGCCGCAGCATCTTTGCGCCGCGGCACCCATGCGGCCAGTCGCGCCTGCACCAGAGCGGAGAATGCCGAAACCGCCCGCGCACACCGTGTGCGGACGTGCCGGCAGACCAGCCGACCGTTAGCGGAAGCCTACGGCCCGGTATGCCTCGGCCACGATCGGCGCGGCAATCGCATCGGCGCGGGCGGCACCGTCCGCCAGGACCGCGTCGATGTGCCCGGGATTCGCGAGGAGGCCGCGCATCTCGGCATTGATCGGGCTCAGCTTCTCGACGCAGAGCTCGGCCAGGTGCTCCTTGAAGGCGGCGAAGCTGGTCGAGGCGTATTCGGCGGCCACCTCGGCCCGCGGCCGGTCGGCGAGGGCGGCGAAGATCGAGAGGAGGTTGCTCGCCTCCGGCCGCGTCTCCGGCTCATAAGTGATGCCGAGGATGCTGTCGGACTTGGCCTTCCTGATCTTCATGGCGATGGTGTCGGCGTCGTCGGTCAGGTTGATGCGGCTCATGTCCGACGGGTCGGACTTGCTCATCTTCTTGGTCCCGTCGCGCAGCGACATCACCCGTGCCGCCTCGGCCTGGATCATCGGCTCCGGCAGCGGGAAGAAATCCTCGGCGAAGCGGCGGTTGAAGCTCTGGGCGATGTCGCGGCTGAGCTCGAGATGCTGCTTCTGGTCCTCGCCGACCGGCACGTGGGTCGCCTTGTAGGCCAGGATGTCGGCCGCCTGCAGCACCGGGTAGACGAACAGGCCGACCGGTGCGTTCTCGCGGTGCTTGCCGGCCTTCTCCTTGAACTGGGTCATGCGGTTGAGCCAGCCCAGCGGGGTGACGCAGTTGAGCACCCAGGCGAGCTTGCTGTGCGCCGGCACGTGGCTCTGCACGAAGAGGATCGAGCGCGCGGGATCGATCCCCGACGCGATCAGGGCGGCCGCCACCTCGCGCGTGTTGCGGCGCATCTCGGCCGCGTCGTGGACCGTGGTCAGGGCATGCTGGTCGACGATGCAGTAGATGCACTCGAAGCTGTCCTGCAGCCGCACCCAGTTGCGGATCGCCCCCAAGTAGTTGCCGAGCTGAATGCCGTGGGTCGGCTGGATGCCGGAGAAAATGCGGCCCTGCATCGATCGGGAAACTCCAGGCGGATCGTCAAGCAAGCGCGTTGGAGCCACGCGGCGCAGCGGCTGTCAAGCGTTCGGCTCGACGCTGCCCCGCCGGCGCGTGAGTTGGCGCTTCAGCTCCGCAGCGTCCGCGGCGCCCGAGATAATGGCGGTGACGCAGTAGACGGTGCCGCCGATGGCGATGGCCAGCGCCAGCTCGATCGCGGGATGGCCGAGATCGAGCAGCCTGGCGACGGCGAGCAGCACGACCGCCATCAGCGCGGTCGCCAGCACCATCCGCGGCAGGCAGCGCCGCAGCCGGGCATCGAGGCGCAAATAGCCCCGGCGGTGCAGGATGGTCGCTAGGAGCGCGACGTTCAGCCAGTTCGACAGGGCGGTCGCCAGCGCGATGCCGACATGCGCCAGCGGGCCGATCAACACCAGGATCAGAACGACATTGGCGACCAGGCAGACCGCGGCCACCTTGACTGGGGTCGCGGTGTCCTCGCGCGCAAAGAACGCCGGGATCAGCACCTTGATCAGGACGTAGGCCGGCAGGCCCAGCGAGAACGCCATCAGGGCCGCAGCGGTGGCCGCCGTGTCCGCGGGACCGAAGGCGCCGCGCTCGAACAGCACTTGGATGATCGGTGCCGCCAGGACGACCAGGGCCGCCGCCGCCGGCAGCGTCAGGAGCAGGCCGATCTCGATCGCCCGGTTCTGCGTGTGGCTGGCCGCCACGTCCTGGCCGGCGCGGAGCTGCCGGCTCAGGAGCGGCAGGATCACGGTGCCGATCGCCACGCCGATGATGCCGAGCGGCAACTGGTTCAGCCGGTCAGCGTAGAAGAGATAGGAGATCGCCCCCACCGAGAGGGTCGACGCGAAGAGCGTGTCGATCACCAGATTGATCTGATAGACGCCGGAGCCGATGGCGCCCGGCAGCATCAGCTTGAACAACCGCTTGAGCCGCTCCGTCAAGCGCGGCAGCCGCAGGCGGAGTCGCATGCCGTTGCGTCGCGCCGCGACCGCGACCCAGGCGAGCTGCAGAATCCCGGCGACGAAGACCCCCCAGGCCAAGGCATGCGCCGGACTGGCCGGATGCAGGCTGGCCAGGAGCAGGGTGCTTATCAGGATGACGTTGAGGATGATGGGAGCAAAGGCCGCGGCCGCGAACCGGCCGATCGAGTTCAAGACACCACTGAAGAGCGCGGCGAGCGAGATGAACATCAGGTAGGGAAAGGTGATCCGGCTTAGCTCGACCGCTAGGCCGTAGCGCTCGCCCTCGACCTCGAAGCCCGGGGCCAGCGCCCGCACCAGCCACGGCATGGCGAGCTGCGCCAGCAGCACGACGACCAGCAGCACGGTCGTCATCACGGCCAGCGTCTCCTCGGCGAAGCGCCGCGCCTCCTCCGGTCCCTCGCCCTCGTGCGCCCGGGCGAAGAGCGGCACGAAGGCGGCATTGAACGCCCCCTCGGCGAACAGGCGGCGCAGCAGGTTGGCGAGCTTGAAGCTGACGAAGAAGGCATCCGCCGCTGCCGCCGCGCCCAGGACGGCGGCGATCAGAAGGTCGCGGATGAAACCGAGGACCCGCGAGATCCCGGTCAACCCACCGACGGTCAAGGCCGCCTTGACCATGCTCAAGGGCGAATCATCCCGCGCCGCTGCCCTTGGCCGGCCGGGGCGGCTCGGCCAAGGCCGCCTTCAGCTCGCGCTCCAGCCGCTCGATCTTGGCCTTGCTGGTGAGCTTCATCCCGAACACGTCCTTGACGTAGAAGACGTCGACGACCCGTTCACCATAGGTGCTGATGTGCGCGCTGTGAATGACCAAGCCCCGCTCCTTCAGCACCTTCGCGACGGCGAACAGTAGCCCCGGCCGGTCGCGGCCATTCACCTCGATCACGCTGTGCGTGCGGCTCGCCTGGTTGTTGACCAGAACCCGAGGCTCGACGGTGAAGACCTCGGTCCGCGCCGGCAATGTCGACTGGCGGCCGGCGAGCGCCGTCTCCAGCCTGACCTCGCCGGCGAGCACCTTGCGCAGATGCTGCTCGATCCGGGTGAAGCGCCGCGGATCGTCGACCGCAGCCTGCCGGTCGGCGTCCTGCACCCCGAAAGTGTCGAGCGCCATGCCGTCGGCCGTCGTGAAGATGTGCGCGTCAACGATGCTTACCCCGGCCATCGCCAATGCTCCCGCCACCTTCATGAATAGCCCGGGGTGATCGGCGGCGTAGACCGTCACCTCGGTCCGGGCGCGGAAGCGGTCGATATGGTAGTCCACAGCCACGGGCGCCCGCTCGGCCGTCGCCCGCCGCACCAGATTGGCGTGGCGGATGTGCGCGGCGAGCGGGATGCCCAGCCAGTAGCGCGGGTCGTGGAGCTCGAGCCAAGCCGCGATCTCGTCCTGGGCCCAGGCTGGGTCGCCGGACTCCAGAGCCTCGGCGAGCGCCCGCTTGCTGGCCTCGAGCCGCTGCTGCCGCCGCCCTCGGAGGTCGCCGGACGCCATCGCCGCCTCGGCCTCGTGGTAGAGCTCGCGCAGCAGCTGGCCCTTCCAGCCGTTCCAGACGTTCGGGCCCACGGCGCGGATGTCGGCCACGGTGAGGACGAGCAGCAGCCTGAGTCGCTCGGGCGACTGGACGATGCCGACGAAGTCGGCGAGCGTCTGCGGGTCCTCGTTATCGCGCCGAAACGCGAACTGGCTCATCACCAGATGATGCCGCACCAGCCAGGCGACGGTCTCGGTGGCGGCGTCGCCGAGACCCAGACGCCGGCAGAGCGCGAGCGCGATCTCCGCACCGATGGCGCTGTGATCGCCACCGCGGCCCTTGCCGATGTCGTGCAGAAAGGCGGCCACGTAGAGCTCGGTGCGCGAGGTCACCTGCGGCATCACCTTGGTCGACAGCGGCAGATCTGCCGCGAGGGTGCCTGCCTCGATCTTGTGCAGGTTGTCGATCACTCGGATCGTGTGCTCGTCCACCGTGTAGACGTGGTAGAGATTGTGCTGCATCAGCGCAACGATCCGACCGAACTCCGGGATGAGTCGGCCCAGCAGGCCGGCGTCGTTCATCCGGGTGAGCGTTTGCGCCGGGTCCTTGTGGCTGGTCAGGATCTCGAGGAAGAGGCGGTTCGCCTCGGGGTCGGCGCGAAGCTCCTGGGCCACACGGCGAAGATTGCGAGCGAGCGCGGTCAGCGCCATCGGATGGCAGTCGAGGTCGCGCGCCTGGGTGATGTGGAAGAGCTCGACCATTGCCCGCGGCCGCTTGGCGAACAAATCGGGATCGTCGAGCGCCAGGCGATTGCCTTGCACGACGAAACCGTCGATTCGCCGCCGGGTCGGGCCAAACCGCGGCAGCACGAAGCGCGGCTTGCGCTTGAACTGCTCCTCCAGCGCGGCGCAGACCACCCGAGTCAGCGCGCCGACCTCCTTCGCCATCAGGTAGTAGCGCTTCATGAACCGCTCGACACCGCGCGAGCGGGGCCGGTCGCGATAGCCCATGGCATGGGCGATCGGCGCCTGCAGGTCGAAGGTGAGCCGCTCCTCGGCGCGGCCTGTCAGGTAGTGGAGATGGCAGCGCACGGTCCAGAGGAAGCGCCGGGCGCGCAGGAAGCTGTTGAGTCCCGCCCGGGTCAGGACGTCGTGCTCGACCAGGTCGCCCCAGTCGCGCGTATCGTAGATGTGCCGGGTCAGCCAGACCAGGGTCTGCAGATCCCGGAGTCCGCCCTTGCCCTCCTTGATGTTCGGCTCGAGCAGGTAGCGGCTGTCACCCATCCGTTGGTGCCGGGCGTCGCGCTCGGCGAGCTTGGCCTCAATGAACGCGCTCTCGTTGCGCCGGCAGATCTCATCGCGTACCCGCCGCTCGAGCTCCGCGGCCAGCCGCTCCGAGCCCCACAAGAGCCGCGTCTCGAGCAGCGTCGTCTGGATGGTCAGGTCCTGCCGTGCCAGCTTGATGCACTCGTTGATGGAGCGGGTCGACTGGCCGACCTTGAGTCCCAAATCCCAGAGCCGATACAGCAGGAACTCGGCCATCTGCTCGAGATAGGGAGTCGGCTTGTAGGGGTAGAGAAAAAGGATATCGATGTCCGAATGCGGTGCGAGCTCGCGCCGCCCGTAGCCGCCGACGGCGATCAGCGCCAGCTCCTCGCCGCGCGTCGGGTTGGCGATCGGATAGAGTCGCCGGTCGGCGAATTCCATGGCACCGCCAAGGACTCCGTCGACCAACTCGGCATGCGCCGCGGCGTCGGCCACGCCGTTGCCGTCGACCAGGAACCGGGCCTTGAGCTGCGCTCGGCCATTGCTCAGTGTCCGGCGCATGCGATCACGCACTGCCTCGGTGGGGCTCCCAGGCTCGCTCGCCGTATCGAGCGGTGCCGCGATCGCCGCCCGTTCGGTCGCCACCTGCTGCCGCCAGCGATCGAGGCCGGGCCGCGGTGGCGCAATGCTATCGACCTCGGCGCGGTCGCGTACCGCGCCCTCGAGAAGCGCCATGGGCAGGGTCGCCTCCGTCATCGATTTACCGTCTCCGCCACCCCGCACCTTCCGATGCGCACCCGGCCCCACCACTGCGTTGGGCACCACCGCGACCGCTCGGTCGCCGCCATCCGCCCGGCACCGTCGGCATGCGGGCGGCCCGAAGTCGATCCGCCGTACACGGCCGACGGCCCGCGGCAAAACCCGACCGCGTGCGGCCGAAGGTCTCGCGGATTTGTCTGGACGAGTTTACACTGGCGAGCATCTATAATCCGGTGGAATGAAGGATCCGTTGTGGAGCCGAAGGTCGGTTGGCGGACAAGGCCCCCCATTAGGGGGTGGGCGCTCCGCGGGAGGAAACTGTGCAGGCGCTGGCGATGGGTGGTTACGGCGGTTACGTCTGGGCCGCTTTCGGCTTCACCCTGATCTCGATGATCGGCCTCCTTTGGCTGAGCTGGCGCGCGCAGCGGCGCCGAGCCGACGAGTTGGCGGCGCTGCGCAGCATTGTCCGCAGCGGCGTGCGCAGCG
This sequence comes from uncultured Geminicoccaceae bacterium, assembly GCA_964460465.1. Classification (GTDB taxonomy): domain Bacteria; phylum Pseudomonadota; class Alphaproteobacteria; order Geminicoccales; family Geminicoccaceae; genus SLRI01. The sequence continues at coordinate 143,744 of CAYWSB010000001.1, forward strand.
GCAGCGACACCGCGGGCCGCACCCCACCGCGGCGACTTGTGGCGACCCGGCCGGGGAGGTCGCAGAGCGTGGCGACACTGTCGGCCGAGCCCGGCTCGCGCGGCTTGGCCGCGTCTGGCCCATCATCTGGAACATAGCGCAGCATGCGGTTTCGCAAACGTCAACGTCTTGTCGTCATTGGCCTTGCGGCCCTGCTTCTCGGCGGTGCCGCGGCCTTGATCCTGACGGCCCTCGAGGACACGATCGCCTTCTTCATCTCGCCAACGGACGTCGCGGCGGGTGAGCTGGAGCCTGGCCGCAATTTCCGGGTCGGTGGCCTTGTCGTCGACGGCAGCATCGAGCGGCTCGCCGACGGCACCGTTCGGTTCGGCATCACCGACACGGCACATGAGGTCCGCGTGATCTATCGGGGCATCCTGCCCGACCTCTTCCGTGAGGGTCAGGGCATCGTCGCCCAGGGGACGCTCGACGAGGCGATGGTGTTCCAGGCCTCCGAGATCCTGGCCAAGCACGACGAGAACTACATGCCGAAGGAGGTCGCCGATGCCCTGAAGCAGGCTGGCTACTGGCAGCACGGGGGCGAGGATGCCGTCGAGGCGACGGCGGCCGGGGGAGGTGGGCAGTGATCGTCGAGCTCGGTCATTTCGCGCTGGTCGTGGCTCTGGCCCTTGCGATCGCCCAGGGCAGCCTGCCGCTACTCGGTGCGCAGCGCCAGGACCTCGCCCTGATGCGGCTCGGCGATTCGACCGCCGTGGCCCAGTTCGCCTGCACGTCCATCGCCTTCGCGGCGCTCACGTGGGCCTACGTCACCTCCGACTTCTCTGTCGTCAACGTCTACCAGAACAGTCATGACGCCAAGCCGATGATCTACAAGATCAGCGGCGTCTGGGGGAACCACGAGGGCTCGCTGGTGCTCTGGGTCTGGATCCTGGCCTTGTGCGGGGCCGCCGTGGCGTTCTGGGGCAGGAACCTGCCCTTGCCGTTCAAGGCCCGCGCCCTGGCGATCCAGGGCCTGATCGGCGTGGCCTTCCTCCTCTTCCTGCTCTTGACGTCGAACCCGTTCGAGCGGCTCGACCCGGCCCCGCTCGAGGGTAGGGGCCTCAACCCGATCCTTCAGGACCCGGGCTTGGCGTTTCATCCGCCGATGCTCTATCTCGGCTATGTCGGTTTGTCGGTTACCTTCGCCTTTGCCATGGCGGCGTTGATCGAGGGCCGCGTCGACGCTTCTTGGGCCCGCTGGGTGCGACCCTGGACGCTGGCCGCTTGGGTGGCCTTGACCCTTGGCATCGCGCTCGGCTCCTGGTGGGCCTACTACGAGCTCGGCTGGGGCGGCTGGTGGTTCTGGGACCCGGTCGAGAACGCCAGCTTCATGCCCTGGCTGGCTGCCACGGCGCTGCTGCATTCCGCCATCGTCGTGGAGAAGCGCGACACGCTGAAGAGTTGGACCATCCTGCTCGCGATCGTGGCCTTCTCGCTTTCGCTGCTGGGTACGTTCCTGGTGCGCTCGGGCGTGCTCACCTCGGTCCACGCCTTCGCGGTCGACCCCGACCGCGGCAGCTTCATCCTCTACATGCTGATCCTGGCCATCGGCGGGGCGTTGGCTCTGTTTGCCTGGCGCGCCCCGGCGCTACAGCCGGGTGGCGCCTTCGCCCCGGTGAGCCGCGAAGGCGGGCTCCTTCTCAACAACCTGCTGCTCGCCACTGCGACGGCAACGGTGCTGCTCGGCACGCTCTACCCGCTTGCCCTCGAAGTTGTTGGCGGCGGCAAGATCTCGGTGGGCCCGCCGTTCTACAACGCCACCTTCGTGCCCCTGATGCTGCCGCTGCTGATCGCGGTGCCGATCGGGGCGATGCTGGCCTGGAAACGGGGCAGCGTGGCCTCGGTCCTCGGGCGTCTCAAGCTCGCCATGGCCGCGACGCTCGCTACCGCAATCCTCACCTTCACCCTCCTCGACGTCGGGAGCTTGGGCGCTGCCTTCGGGTTCGCGCTCGCCGCCTGGCTGGTCTTCGGCGCCCTCGACGACCTCCGCGCCAAGATCGGCCTGTTCCAGGTGCCGTTGTCCCGTGCCTGGCAGCGGCTCAAGGGATTGCCAGCGTCGGCTTTCGCTGTCTCCATCGCCCATGCCGGACTCGGCGTGATGATCACCGGCATGGTCGCGACCAGCACGCTGCAGACCGAGCGGATCCTCACCATGCGCCCGGGCGAGACCACCAGCATCGGCGCCTACGCGGTCGAGCTCACCAGCATCGGCGAGGTCGAGGGACCGAACTGGCTGGCGACGCGAGCCGTTTTCGCCACGAGCCGCAACGGTCGGCACGTGGCCGACATCGTCTCGGAGCGGCGCTTCTACCCGGTCGAAGCGCAGTCGACGACACAGGTCGGCCTGGATACAGGCTTCTGGCGTGACCTCTATTTCGTCCTCGGTGACCAGACCCCGGACGGCGCCTGGGCCGTGCGGCTCTACATCAACCCCATGGCCGCCTGGCTCTGGTGGGGCGTCGGGATCATGTCATTCGGCGGCCTCGTCTCGCTCTTCGACCGCCGCCTGCGCGTGGGCGCCCCGACGACAGCCGCCACACATAGCGGCCGCGAGCTGGTCGGTGGGACAGACGGCGCGCGGGCCGCCGCGGCGAGCACCTGACGCCCCGGCCGCCGAGCGCGCCAAAGACGGAGCCAGCGACGGAGCATCATGCGGCGTCTTCTCTTCATCGTCCCGGCGATCGTGTTTCTCGTCATCGCCGGCTTTCTCGCCGTCGGGCTGACCCGCGACCCGTCCGAGCTGCCCTCGGCCCTGCTCGACCGGCCGGCCCCCGACTTCGCGCTGCCGCCGCTGCCGGGCCGCGACGAGCACGGCTTCAGCCGGGCGGATCTCGGCACCGGCGAGCCCGCGCTCGTCAACGTCTTCGCCTCCTGGTGCGTGCCCTGCCGGGTCGAGCACCCGCTCATCAACCGACTGGCCGAGGAGGGCATCACCATCCACGGCATCAACCACAAGGACCAGGCTGCGAATGCCCAGGCCTGGCTCCTCGAGCTCGGCGACAACTTCACCCGCGTGGGTTTCGATCTCGATGGCCGGGGTGCGATCGAATGGGGCGTCTACGGGGTGCCCGAGACCTATATCGTCGACGCGGATGGCACCATCGTCCACCGCCACGTGGGCCCGCTCCAGGCCCGCGACGTCGAGCGCGACATCCGCCCGATCCTGGAGCGGCTGCGCCGATGATCCGCGCCCTGCTCCTGGCCCTGGCCGTGCTCGTGGCGACCCCGCATCCGACCTCCGCCGTGCTGCTGCCGGACGAGCGGCTGGAGGACCCGGCCCTCGAGGCGCGTGCCCGGGCGATCGGCCGCGAGCTGCGCTGCGTCGTCTGCCAGAACCAGTCGATCGACGACAGCAATGCCGATCTCGCCCGGGACTTCCGCCGCATCGTCCGCGAGCGCGTGGCGGCTGGCGACGACGACGCGGCGGTGCTGCGCTTCATGGTCGACCGCTACGGCGATTTCGTGCTCCTGAAGCCGCCGGTCACCACCGCCACCATCCTGCTCTGGGGTGGCCCGTTCGCCATGCTCCTCCTGGGCGCCGGCATGGTCGCCTGGACCTGGCGCCGCCGCCGCGAGCCCGCGGCCGGCGAGGCCGAGCTCTCGCCCGAGGAGCGTCGCCGTCTGGCTGAGCTCTTGGGTGACGGGAGCGACAGCCGGGGCCGGAGCTCGTCATGACCACCGGCGCCCTTGTCGTCATCTTGATCCCGCTCGCCATCGCCGTGGCGGCGCTGGCCCTGCCATTGATGAGCCGGCGCTCCCAGGACGCTGCGGCCGACAGCACCGTGGTCATCCTCAAGGACCAGCTGGCCGAGCTCGAGCGCGACCAGCGTCGCGGCCTGATCGGCGAGGCCGAGGCCAAGGCCGCCCGGCTCGAGGTCGAGCGCCGCATCCTCAAGGCCGCCGCTCGCCCGACGGCGAGAGCCTTCGAGAGCACCCGACTGGGCCGCACCCTGGTCATCCTGGCCATCCTGGTCCTGCCGGCTGGTGCCGCCGCCCTATACGGCCGGCTGGGTGCGCCGGCGATGCCCGACATGCCGCTCGCCTCCCGCGAGGTCGAGCGAGCGCCTGCCGTGCCGCCCGAACAGATCCTGCAGATGGTGGCCGGCCTTGAGGCGCGGCTGGAGGCCGACCCCGACGACGTCCAGGGATGGCTGATGCTCGGCCGCAGCAAGCTGACGCTGGGCAATGCCGACGACGCCATCGAGGCTTATCGCGAGGCGGTGGCGCGGGCACCGGCGAGCATCGATGCGATCACCGGTCTTGCCGAGGCGCTGCTGGAGCGCTCGATGGGGGTGGTCACCCCTGAGATCCGCCAGCTCATGTTCCGCCTTGCCGAGCTGGAGCCCGGCGATCCCCGGCCGCTTTTCTACATAGGCCTCGCCGACGCCCAGGCCGGCGACCATCACGGGGCGCTGGAGCGCTGGCGGGTGCTGTTGGAGAGCAGTCCCGCCGATGCCCCCTGGCGGGCCCAGGTCGAGCCATCGATCCGCCAAGCCGCCGCCCAACTCGGCATCGACCCCGAGCCGATCCTGGCGCTGGCCGCCCCGCCCACGCCGCGGGAGGAGCGCGCCAGGGAGTTGGCGGCGCTAGACCCGCAGCAGCGCAGCGCCGAGATCCGCCGGATGGTGCAGAGCCTCGCCGACCGGCTCGCGGCCGAGGGCGGCAGCCCCGACGACTGGCAGCGCCTCGGCCGCTCCTATCTCATCATGGGCGAGCGCGAGGCGGCCGCCCAAGCGTTCCGCCAGGCGCTGGTGGAGCTGCCGGATGACCCAACCCTCAACAAGGACTTGGCCACCGCCCTGCTTCAGGCGCCGAGCGAGCCGGAGGGCCTGCCCGTCATCCCCGACGACGCCCTGGCCTACCTCGAGAAGGCCCTGGCCCAGGCTCCCGACGACCCTGAGCTTCACTGGTATCTCGGAATCCGCGCCCTCGCCGACGGCAACCCCGCGGAAACCCGCAAGCACTGGGAAAAGGTGCTGGCCGGCCTAGACCCCGCGACGCCCGAGCACGCCCTAGTGCAGAGCCGGCTGGACAGGCTCTCGGTCAACTGACGGGTCGATCCGAGGCGGAAGGGCGGGGCGGCAGCGCCTATCCGCCGCCACAACGGCATCCCCCGACACCATTTTCACCTGTTCCTCGAGGAATTCGAGTGGCGCTTCAACCACTGGCCCGCCAGCAACCTCCTGAAAACCTTGCTGCGATGGGTAGGCATCCGATTGCTTGGCACTTGGCCAAGTCAGCCCCTAAATTGCCTTATCTCGCGAGATAACGTTATGGGACCAGCCCCGCGATCTCCAGCACCAGCTTGCGCCGGATGGCCTCGACGATCTCGTCGCGGTGGCGGACAGTCATGACGAAGGCCAAGGGGCCGCCGATCAGCGCATCGGCGAAGTAGCGGTCGAGTGTGGCGGTGTCGCCGGTGCCCCTGGGGCTCGTCCGCAGCATGATGGCCAGCGCGTTGATGGTAATGCCCTGGGCCAGCACGTCGGCCCGTGATTCCGCGAGCGGCCGGCCGGCGTTGTTGGGCTCGTCGCCCGAGATGTCGATGATCCGGCGCAAGCCACTGTAGCCGTTCTCGGCGAGCATCGCCCGCGCCCGTTCGAGGGCACCCGAAATCGAGGTGCGGATACCGTCCAGCGGTGGTGCTGCCTCGATGACCCGGGCAGCGGCCGCCGCGCTGGCCTCATCCTCGACGAGGGTCCAGGGCAAGATCACGCGCTGCATATAGGGGTCCGACCACTCGAAATAGGTGACGGCGATCCGGCCGTGGAGGCCGGCGCGGATCGCCCTCAGCACGTCGGGGTGGCGCAGGGCCTGGATGTGGCCCTGTCGCTGCAGGTAGCGCTCGCCCATGTCCATCGAGCTCGAGATGTCGGCGGCGAGGACGAGTTCCACATCCACCTCGATCTCGGCGCGGGCAGGAGCGGCCAGGAGCGCCAGACCCAGCCCCAGCGTCATTATCCAGCGTCGCCGTGCCGGCATGGCTGCGTCCCGGTGGTCCAAGTTCAGATCTCAAGACTGTGCCGGCGGGGCGAGACGGTCAACCGACAGCCGCTTGACAGGCCCGCCGTCAGATCGAAGAATTGTGGTCTGGGGACGGCGATCTCCCCACGAGGCGACAGGCTGAAGCATCGCGTCCATCTTTACCCGGAACGGGAGGACGCGGCATGCCGTCATCAACAAGTATTTCCGTCGAGAAGCTGGCCCGGCTGGTCGGGACGCCCAGGGCGCCGCTCGTGATCGACGTGCGGACCGCCGACGATTTCGCGGCCGACCCAAGACTCGTGCCGGGCGCGATCCGGCGCGGTCATGCCGACGCCGCGGACTGGGCCGCCGGGCTCGTCGGCCGGTCGGCCGTGGTCGTCTGCGAGCGCGGCCGCAAGCTGAGCGAGGGTACGGCGGCTTGGCTTCGCCACGCCGGCGTTGCCGCCGAAGTCTTGGATGGCGGGTTTCGCGCCTGGACCAAGGCAGGCCAGCCGGCGGTGCCGGCGGCCGCGCTGCCGGCGCCCGACACCCTGGGCCGCACCATCTGGGTGACCCGCGCAAGGCCCAAGATCGACCGGATCGCCTGCCCCTGGCTGATCCGCCGCTTCGTCGACCCGGCGGCGGTCTTTCTGTTCGTCGCGCCGGGCGAGGTGGCGGGCGTGGCCGAGCGATTCGCCGCCACGCCGTTCGATGTGGAGGGGGTTTTCTGGAGCCACCGGGGCGAGCACTGCACCTTCGACGTCATGGTCGAGGAGCTCGGCCTCGGCACACCGCCGCTGCGCCACTTGGCACGCATCGTCCGCGGCGCCGACACCGCCAGGCTCGACCTCGAGCCCGAGGCGGCCGGGCTGCTGGCCGCCTCGCTCGGCCTCTCGCGCCTCCATGCCGACGATCTGGCCCAGCTCGAGGCCGGCATGGCGCTCTACGACGCCTTCTATCGCTGGTGCCGCGACGCCACCGACGAGACGCACAACTGGCCCAGCAACAGGCCCGCGAGCTGAGATGCAAGAGACCACGACCAACCGGCGCGACGCGCAGACGGCGCATCACGGCATTCCCTTCGCCGAGGCGGTCAAGGTCTGGCTCAGAATCGCCGCCCTGAGCTTCGGCGGGCCGGCGGGGCAGATCGCCGTCATGCACCGCATCCTGGTCGACGAGAAGAGGTGGGTCGGCGAGGCGCGGTTCTTGCACGCCTTGAACTTCTGCATGCTGCTGCCCGGCCCCGAGGCGCAGCAGCTCACCATCTATCTCGGCTGGCTCCTGCACAAGACCAAGGGCGGCCTCGTGGCCGGCACGCTGTTCGTCCTGCCGGGCTTCCTCGCCATCCTGGCCTTGAGCTGGATCTACGTGCTGCTCGGCGACCTGCCGGCGATCGAGGGGCTGTTCTTCGGGCTCAAGGCCGCCGTGCTCGCCATCGTCGTCGCCGCCCTGGCCAGGATCGCGTCCCGGGCCCTGCAGAACACGTTGCTCCTGGCGATCGCCGGACTCGCCTTCGTCGCCATCTTCGCCTTCGACGTGCTCTTTCCGGTGATCGTGCTCGGCGCCGGTCTCGTCGGCTATTTCGGCACGCGGCTGGGCTCGACCGCCTTCAGGCTCGGCGGCGGCCACGGCGGCAAGGCGGATGCCGGGCTCGGCGATGCCGATTCCGCGCTCGGCCTTGGCACGCCCGACCATGCCCGGCCGAGCCGCGGCTGGACGGCGCGGATCGCCACGGTCTTCCTGCTGCTCTGGCTCGGGCCGCTGGTGCTGCTCATGGCGCTCGCCGGGCCGGACGACATCTTCTCCGAGATCGCCCTGTTCTTCAGCAAAATGGCCGTCGTCACCTTCGGCGGCGCCTATGCCGTCCTCGCCTACGTGGCGCAGGAGGCGGTGCAGAACTACGGCTGGCTCCAGCCAGGCGAGATGCTGGACGGGCTCGGCATGGCCGAGACGACGCCCGGACCGCTGATCCAGGTCGTCCAGTTCGTGGGCTTCATGGGCGCTTTTCGCGATCCCGGCACGCTGCCGCCGCTGCTTGCCGCGACCATGGCCGCCGTGCTCACCACCTGGGTCACCTTCGTGCCCTGTTTTCTGTGGATCTTCCTGGGTGCCCCGTTCAGCGAGCGGCTCCGGGACAACCGCGCACTCACCGGCGCGCTCTCGGCGATCACCGCGGCCGTGGTCGGCGTGATCCTCAACCTCGTCGTGTGGTTCGCCATCCACAGCCTCTTCGCCGAGGTCGTCAAGGTCGAGCGCCTCGGCCTCGCCCTCGAGCTGCCCGTAGCCGCCTCGCTCGATCCTGCGGCCCTGACGCTGACGGCCCTGGCGCTCCTCGCCGTCTTTCGCTTCAAGCTCGGCACCGGCTGGACGCTGGCCGGGTCCGCCGTGCTCGGGATGGCCTGGTTCATGGCGTAGGGGGGCATGCGCCGGATCGGCTTGTCCTGACGGGGGGCCTGCCGCTAACACTCGCCCGAGCGAAGCGGAAGGATCGATCACTGCGATGAGCTATACCATCGAGGGCAATACCGGCACCTGGGAGATCGTCTGCGGGCTCGAGGTGCACGCCCAGGTGACCTCGAATGCCAAGCTGTTCTCGGGGGCATCGACCGCGTTCGGGGCGGCACCCAACACGCAGGTCAGCGCCATCGACGCCGGAATGCCAGGAATGCTGCCCGTCCTGAACGGGCATTGCGTCGCGCAAGCGGTTCGGACCGGGCTCGGGCTGGAGGCAGCGATCAACCGTGTCTCGATCTTCGAGCGGAAGAACTACTTCTACCCGGATCTGCCGAACGGCTATCAGATCAGCCAGTACGAGCATCCGATCGTCGGCCGCGGCATGCTGCTCATCGATTTCCTCGACGGCAGCACCAAGCCGATCGGCATCACACGCCTCCATCTCGAGATGGATGCCGGCAAATCCATGCACGACCAGCGCGAGGGCGAGACCCTGATCGACCTCAATCGTTCGGGCGTGGCGCTCATGGAGATCGTCTCCGAGCCGGACATCAGCTCGCCCGAGGAGGCGGTGCTCTACCTGCGCAAGCTGCGCTCCATCCTCCGCTATCTCGGCACCTGCGATGGCAACATGGAGGAGGGCTCGCTGCGCTGTGACGCGAACGTCTCGGTACGCCGGGTGGGCGACACCGCTCTGGGGACTCGCTGCGAGATCAAGAACGTGAATTCCATGCGCTTCGTCGCCAGGGCCATCGAGCACGAGGCGAAGCGCCAGGTCGAGCTCTTGGAGGCGGGCGAGAAGGTGGTCCAGGAAACCCGGCTGTTCGATGCGCAGAAGGGCGAGACGCGCTCCATGCGCGGCAAGGAGGAGGCGCACGATTACCGCTACTTCCCCGATCCCGACCTCCTGCCGGTCGTGCTGCCCGAAGATTTCGTCGAGCGGCTGAAGGCGACGCTGCCGGAGCTGCCCGACCAGAAGAAGGCGCGGTTCATGGCCGCGTACCGGCTCCCGGCCTACGACGCGGGCGTGCTCGTCGCCGAGCGTGCGGCGGCCGACTACTTCGAGGCGGTGGCCGAGGGCCGCGACGGCAAGCAGGCCGCCAATTGGGTGATCAACGAGCTCTTCGGCCTCCTCGCCAAGGCCGGCAAGGGGATCGGCGAGAGCCCAATCACCGCGGCCAGCCTCGGCAAGCTGCTCGACCTGCTGCAGTCTGACACAATCTCCGGGCGAATCGCCAAGGACGTGTTCGCCATCATGTTCGAGACCGGCGGCGATCCCGAGGCCATTGTCGAGGAGAAGGGCCTGCGCCAGGTGACCGACACCGCGGCGATCGAGGCCATCGTCGAGGAGATCATTGCCGCCAATCCCGGCCAGGTCGAGACCTACCGGAAGAACCCCAAGGTAATCGGCTGGTTCACCGGCCAGGTGATGAAGGCGTCGGGCGGCAAGGCCAACCCTCAAGTGGTGGGGCGCATCCTCAAGGCCAAGTTGCCGCCGGTCGAGTAGGAGATTTTCCGACGCCGGACAGTCGTCCCGATTTCTTCGTGCTGACCGGTGCCTCTGGCGGTGGCAAGTCGACGCTGCTCGCCGAACTGGCGGCGCACGGCTTCACGGTGGCGGAGGAACCGGGACGGCGGATCGTCGCCGAACAACTCGTCGTCGGTGGCCGTGCGACGCCCTGGCAGGATCGTGCCGCGTTCCGCGACCTGCTGTTCGCCCGCTCGCTGACCGCCTTCGAGCAGATGGCCGACCGGCCGGGGCCGGTTTTCTTCGACCGCGGCATCATCGAGGCGATCGCCTATTCCAGGCAGCACGGCCTCGCCATGCCCGAAGCATGGCTCGCGCCGGCCCGGGCATGCCGCTATGCCCGGCCGGTGTTCGTGACGCCGCCATGGCGGGCGATCTTTCGCAACGATGCCGAGCGGCGCAAGATCTGGACCGAGGTGCTGGACGACTACCGCGCGACGGTCGAGGCCTACGAGGCAGCCGGCTACCGTCTGGTCGAGGTGCCGCGCGCTGCCGTGGCCGAGCGGGCGGCGTTCGTCATGCGACATGCAGGGATCGCCCAGACAGCCGGGAGCAGGCCGCCTTGACCACCCTCTTTCTCGACGCCGACGGCTGCCCGGTGAAGGACGAGGCCTATCGCGTCGCCGAGCGCTACGGCCTGCACACCTATGTCGTCGCCAATGCCTGGCTCCGGGTTCCGGAGACGGCGACAATCGAGCGTGTGACGGTGGGCGACCGGCTGGACGAGGCCGACGACTGGATCGCCGAGCGCGCCGGGCCCGGCGACATCGTGGTCACCAGCGACATCCCCTTGGCCGACCGCGCGATCAAGGTCGGGGCCAGGGTGGTGACGCCGGACGGCCGGGTGCTCGATGCCCGCACCATCGGCGACGTCCTTGCCACCCGCAACCTCATGACGTCCCTGCGCGAGGCCGGAACGATCCAGGGCGGCGGGCGGGCGTTCGGCAAGGCCGATCGCTCGCGCTTCCTCGAGGCCATGGACCGGGTCGTCCAGGCCATCCGCCGCGGACGATGAGCGGCAGCAGAGCTTGTCGATCGCCGGCGCGAGCAGATGTGCCGCCATATGGACAAACTTTCACACAATTGCAGTCAAATGGCCGCAGCCGGCGTCTACTTTACTGCCGGGTGAAACGGCAACGCCAAGGGTGACGGGCAATGGATCCGGTGGCCGGTGCTGCGATCGAGGATTTCGTTCGGCGTATCGGTGACGACGCACGGCGGCTGGGTGCCGATGCCGAACGCTTGCTGGAGCGGCTCGTCGGGGCCAACGGCGGCAGCGCCTGGGCCAGCTTCCAGCGACCCGGCGACATCGTCCTCACCCGTGGCCGGCGACCGATCAGCCACCTCAACGCAGCGATCCAGTCGGTTCTGGAGGGGGGCATCGCGCGGGCGACGCATGCGATGATGGTGGCGGCCCCGGGCTACTATGTCGACGCCAGCATCCGGTTCGGGGTCAGCCTCCTGCCGGCGCAGCTCTTCTGCATGGACGGCGTGGTCGAGCGGCTCGAGCGGTCGCCACCGGCCGGCGCGCCGGCGGCGGTCACCCGGCCGATGTGGCGGCGGAGGCTCGTGGCAGCGTTCCGCCACCCCGACATCGCCGCTGCCCCGGAACGGCAGCAGGCGCTGCAGCAGGCGATCGCCGCGCAGCTCGGCCAGCCCTACAACCTCCGCTTCATTTTCAAGCGGGTGCGCGAGGAGACCGACGACCGCTCGGCTTTCTGCTCCGAGCTGGTGGCCCGGACCTTCGCCCGGCTGGGGCTGCCGATCGTGCCGGAGCGCAGCTATGCCCGGGTGTTGCCGCACACCCTGCTGCGCCATCTGGACCGGCAGGGCTGGGTCGACGTCAGCGACGACTACCGCACCGGCCTGCCGCGCGCCTTCGCCGCCTGATCGGAAGGGGTGTGCCCGCTCACGCCTGAAGTGACGCGACCAGCCGTTCCGCAGCAGCCAGAAGCGGGCGGCGATGGGCGTCGTCGACCGGATGGCCGGCCTCGATCGAGCGGGCCAGTTCGTCGAGCACCGCGGAGAAGAGATGGTAGTGCAGGTGGATGTCCACCTGCCGCTTCTCGCCACCGCTGCGGAGCAGGCGGATCAGCACGCCCTCGCTGTCGGCCCTGGCCTCGAACGCCGAGTGGTGGGTGAACGAGCCGAGATAGGACTTGTCGGGGAAGTCGATGGCGACTTCGGCCCGGTCAACGATCGGCTGCTTGCTCATCGGGGCTCCCTGGCGGCTGCCGCGCAGTCTTGCGGAGCCGGGTTTAGGGCGCCTAACAAGGCGCCGGCAAGGGAGACCAGGACATGACAAAACGACGGGTGGCTATCGGCGGGTTCGGAGCCATCGGCCAGGAGGTGGCGCGGGCTCTCGATGCCGGGATTCCTGGGTTGACGCTGGCAGCGGTGAGCGGGCGCGACCAGGCGAAGGCGCGGCGTGCGCTGGACGGTTTCCGGCAGGCGGTGCCGGTGCTGCCGCTGGCCGAGCTCGCCGCGGCCGCCGACATCGTCGTCGAGTGCGCGCCGGCGGCCGTCTTTCGCGAGCTGGCGCTGCCGGTGATCGAGGCCGGCGGAACGCTGGTGCCGCTGTCGGTGGGCCAGCTACTGGTGCACGAGGACCTCGTGCCCATGGCCGAGCGGACCGGTGCCCGGATCCTGGTGCCAACGGGCGCGCTGCTCGGCCTCGACGCGGTGCGGGCCGCGGCCGAGGGCAAGATCGAAAGCGCCACCATGGTGACCCGCAAGCCGCCGAACGGGCTCGCGGGTGCACCCTATCTCGTCGCGAACGGCATCGAGCTTGACGGGCTGACCGCACCGCTTCGGGTGTTCCAGGGCACGGCGCGGGAGGGGGCCAGGGGCTTTCCGGCCAACGTCAACGTGGCGGCGGCGCTCAGCCTCGCCGGGATCGGCCCGGACCGGACGATGCTCGAGATCTGGGCCGATCCCGGGGTGACGCGCAACATGCACGAGATCCGGGTCGAGGCCGACAGTGCGCGCTTCACGCTGGCGATCGAGAACGTGCCATCGGCGGCCAACCCCAGGACGGGGAAGATCACCGCCTTGAGCACCATCGCCCTCCTGCGCGGCCTGACCGCGACGCTGCGCGTGGGATCGTAGGTGTGCAATTGACGTGAGCCGGGCCCACGACCGATACTCGCCGCTGTGCCGCAAGGGAGCCACCAGATGCTGACCAAAGAGCTCGCCGCCACCGTCGCCGTCCCGAACGACCTCGACGCGTTCTGGATGCCGTTCACCGCCAACAAGCACTTCAAGCAGGAGCCGCGGCTGATTGCGCGGGCGAAGGACATGCACTTCATGGCCGTGGACGGCCGCCAAGTGCTGGATGCGACGGCCGGCTTGTGGTGCTGCAACGCCGGGCACAGCCGGCCGAAGATCGTCGAGGCGGTGCAGCGGCAGGTGGCGGATCTCGACTTCGCCCCCGCCTTCCAGTTCGCCCACCCCAAGGCGTTCGAGCTGGCCTCGCGCCTCGCCGCCCTCTTTCCCGGCGACCTCGACCACGCCTTCTTCACCAACTCGGGCTCGGAATCGGTCGACACCGCTCTCAAGATCGCGCTCGCCTACCACCGTGCCCGCGGCGAGGGCACCCGCACTCGGCTGATCGGCCGTGAGCGCGGCTATCACGGGGTGGGCTTCGGCGGCATCTCGGTCGGCGGCATGGTCAAGAACCGGATGTGGTTCGGCTCGCTGCTCACCGGCGTCGACCACCTCCCCCACACCCTCGACATCCAGAGGAACGCCTTCTCGAAGGGCCTGCCCGAGCACGGGGCGGAGCTCGCCGACGAGCTCGAGCGGCTGGTGGCGCTGCACGACGCCTCCAACATCGCCGCCGTCATCGTCGAGCCGGTGGCGGGCTCGATCGGCGTCTACCCGCCGCCCAAGGGCTACCTCGAGCGCCTGCGTGCCATCACCGAGAAGCACGGCATCCTCTTGATCTTCGACGAGGTGATCACCGCCTATGGCCGGCTCGGCAAGGGCTCGGCGGCAGAGTATTTCGGCGTCCAGCCGGACCTGATCACGACCGCCAAGGGCCTGACCTCGGGCGTGGTGCCGATGGGGGCGGTGATGGCCCGAAAGCACATCCACGATACCATCGTGGGCAGCCAGGCCGACCCCAAGGTGATCGAGCTCTTCCACGGCTACACCTATTCGGCCCACCCGCTCGCCTGTGCCGCCGCCCTCGCCACGCTCGAGACCTACCAGGAGGAGAACCTGTTCGAGCGCGCCGCCGAGCTGGCCCCCTACTGGGAGGCGGCGCTGCACTCACTCCGCGATGCCCCGAACGTCATCGACATCCGCAACATCGGCCTCATGGGTGCCGTCGAGCTCGGCCCCTACCCCGGCAAGCCCGGCCACCGCGCCTACGACGCGATGTGCAAGGCCTTCCACGAGTTCGACATCATGATCCGCATCACCGGCGACACCATCGCCATGTCGCCGCCCTTGATCGTGACCAAGGCGCAGATCGACGAGATCGTCGAGAAGGTCAGGGGCGTGATCGAGGCAGTGGCTTAAAGCAAGGAACGGGGAGGCAGCGCCTCCCCGTGCCCCACCGTTACTTGGCGCCATCGCCCATGAAGGCCGCCGGCGCAAAAGACCGATGGGGCGTGGGGAAGATCATCTTCCCCATGTCTATCCCTGCCCCTCGATCGCCTTCACCAGCTGCACGATGGTCTCGTTGACCGGGCAGGCGATCCCGTGGCGGGCGGCGTAGGTCAGCAGGGCGCCGTTCAGGGCATCGATCTCAGTGCGGCGGCCCTGCTCGATGTGCTGCAGCATCGAGGGCTTGTTCTGCCGGCCGACGATGTGCCGCTGGATGGTGTGGCGCGTGTCAGGGTCGGGCAGACTGATGCCCTCGGCCTCGATCACCGCCATGATCTCGTCGAGCAGGCGGTCGACGAGGGCCACGGCACTCGGCCGTTCGGCAATCTCGCCGGGGCGCAGCCGGGTGATGGCGGCGACCGGGTTGATGGCGGCGTTCAGGACGAACTTCTGCCAGATGTGGCCCTGGACGTTGTCGGTGGTTTCCACCGGCAGCTCGGCCCGGCGCAGGAGGTCGGCAAGGGCATTCAATCGGTCGGTGGTCCGCCCATCGAGCTCGCCGATGATGGTCTCGCCCAGATAGGTGTGAGTGATGCGGCCGGGGCCGGTGCGAGCGCAGCTGTTCATGGTCGGCCCCGCCACAACGCGCGCGGCACCAAAGACCTCGACCAGCGTCTCGACATTGCCGATGCCGTTCTGCAGCGTGACGACCGTGCCGTCGGGCCCCAGCAGGCCCTTCGCCGTCGCGGCAGCGGCCCGGGTGGCGTTGCAGTCGACCATGACCAGCGCCACGTCGACTGGCTCGAGCCCAGCTCCGTCGGTGAACGCCGGCAGTCGGTGCCAGTGCTGCTGGCCGTTCTCCTCGACAGCGAGGCCGTCCGCGACGATCGCCCGGACGTGCTCGGCGTCGCGGTCGATCAGGACGACGTCAGCACCCGCCCGTGCGAAGCGGGCGCCGAACATGCCGCCCATGGCACCCGCCCCGATGACGGCGATGCGCATGGGCGTCACTCCACCTCGACGAAGCGCCCGGCGGCCGCCATTGCCTCGATGGTGTCGGGCACGGTGAGCCCGCCCTGGACCTTGGCGAGCAGCTCGGCCTCGGCGGCCTTGACGGCCTCGAGCCGCTCGATGGTGGCCGGGATCAGCGCATGCGGCACCACAACCACGCCGTCCTCGTCGCCGACCACGATGTCGCCGGGCCCCACTGCGACCCCGGCCAGCACGATGGGCTGCCCGGCCGTGCCGGGCCCGTTCTTGGCCGGCGAGTTGGGGGTGACGCCGGCGGCGTAGCAGGGCAGGCCCACGTCGCGGATGCCGGGCAGGTCGCGCACCGCCCCGTCGGTGACGAAGGCCACGGCCCCCTTGTTCTTGAGCATGCCGAGCAGCAGGTCGCCGGTGACCGCGGTGTCGAGGAAGGCGTCGGTCGCGCACATGACGACATCCCCCGGCTCGGCGATCATCAAGGCGCCGAAGACTGCGAGGTTGTCGGCGGGCCCGGCGGCACAGGGCACGGCGACGCCGCAGAACGGGGCCGAGCCGGCGATCGGCTTGACCGTGGGATCGAGTGCCCCCCGGCCGCCCATGGCATCGACGACGAAGCCGGTGAGCACGCCCCTGAAGGCCGCGACCTGATCGGCGGTGGGGCGCGGAAAGCGGCGCTTGAGGGTGAGCAGCGGCGCGTCGCCGATCATGGTGGTAGCCTCCCCTGGTCCTTTGCTCGCTGGTTGGTCCGGGTATCATGCGCCCCGCGCTCCGACAAGCAAGCTTGGCCAGCGTTCATAGCCACCGGCATCGAGATTGATCCTCATCAAGGATTGATCTGGCGGAATTTGCTTCACGTTGCCCGACATGGCGAGAGTCCCATGCGCAAGCGCGCCTATGGTTGGCGCCGATGAGCGACCACCAGCCGACCTACACCAGCGATTTCAACGCCGTTCTGCAGGCCGAGCACGACCGGATTGCCGCGATCCGCGAGGCGCGACGTCGGCAGGGCATCGGTGCCGGGCCGGCGGACGCACCCTATAGCGCCTTCTCCGGCGACGGCATTCGCTCGGCGGCCTTAGGCCTCGGCGTGCTGCATGCGCCGCAATATCACGGCATCCTGCAGCGGCTCGACTATCTCTCCACGGCCTCGGGTGGCGGCTATATCGGCTCGACGCTGACCTAGAGCATTTTCACGCTGACCGTACATATCCTGCATTGTCGATGTAGTTTTGA
>CAYWSB010000002.1:0-134920 GCA_964460465.1 uncultured Geminicoccaceae bacterium
ACATCGCCGGTGACCACCTCACCCAGAACCTACACCACGCCATGGGGCACTATCGCGGTCGGTATTCGACGCCGCCTCGAACCGGCATTGCGGCGTGGCGTCGTACCGCGCGCGGAAGCCTTCGCAGGCGCCTGGCATTACACGCGCGTCTGCCAGGGCGACGGTCTGCAGTTCCCGGACATCCCGGAGTTCGCCCGCTACGCGCTGAAGAAGATGGGGGACGAACTCCGAAAGCGTCGAGCTGCCAACGCAGGTGGATCTCGTTCGCTGTGGCCGTCGGAGCCGACCCGCGAGGGCTGCGAGAGCGCTCAACCTCGATCTGCGTGGCCCTCCCCCGCCCCCAAGGTTCTCTGAGCCGCCGAACCCGGCTTGTTGCGAGATAGCGAGGAGCTCTTCAACACCAGCGAGGTGGTGGACGGGGTGGGCCGTCCCAGCGCGCGCATGACGCCGACGAAGGGGCCAGCGCCGCGGGTGCGGCTGTCTGGGCCATCCCACAGCGGCAGCGTTGGATAATGCCCGTGTCTCGGATACGGTCCGGAAGCGCTGGTAAGGACGCTCTTCATGACCACACCCGATGACCTCGACCGCAGCCTCCTGGTGATCCACGCTGACGACAGCGTTGAGGCGCTGCGGGGGCTGGCGTCGCCCGCCCGGATCCGAATCCTGCGGCTCCTGCATCACCGCGGACCGCTCAATGTCAACGAGATCAGCGAGGCCCTGACCCTGCCGCAATCGACCGTGGCCACCAACGTCCAGGTGCTGGAGCAGACCGGCCTGATCCGCTCGGAGACCGTCAAGGCCAGCAACGGCCACCAGAAGATCTGTGCCGCCCGCTACCAGGAGATCGTCATCCGCTTCAGCGACAACGGCCGGCGGGCCGTGGACAACGTCATCGAGGTGGCGATGCCCCTGGGCCTCTACACCAGCTGCAGCGTCACGGCACCTTGTGGCCTCTGCTCGCGCGAGGGCGTGATCGGCCTCCTGGACGTGCCGGCTTTCTTCCTCGACCCCAGCCGGATGAAGGCGGGCCTCATCTGGTTCGAGCGCGGCCATGTCGAGTACAAGTTCCCGAACAACGCCAAGCTCCGCGGATCGGCGCTCGACGCCCTGGAGGTCGCGCTGGAGCTCTCCTCCGAGGTGCCAGGCACCAATGCCGATTGGCCCTCCGACATCACCTTGTGGATCAACGACGTGCCTATCGGCACTTGGACCTCGCCCGGCGACTTCGGCGACAAGCGCGGCATCTACACGCCGCGCTGGTGGAAGCTCGAGGGCTCGCAATACGGCGAGCTGAAGACCTGGCGAGTGACCGACGACGGCTGCTTCATCGACGGCCGGCGCGTCGCCGACGTGCGGCTCGCCGATCTCGGTCTCGACGACCACCACTCGATCCGGCTCCGCATCGGCATCGCCGACGACGCTCGTCATCCGGGCGGCGTCAACATCTTCGGCCGGGGCTTCGGCAATCACGACCAGGACATCGTCATGCGTCTCTTCGCCAAGGCGGGTGCGGCGACCCCAGTGGGTTGAAAAATCTATTGCTCGCAAAGGTTATTAGCAAAGCTGATACATATCAGTGCCTCGGTTGACTCGTGACGGCCGCGGCCGTATCGTGTGCTGGCCGTAGAGTAACGACAAACGTCGACAATCAGGGAGCAGCCGAGATGTCGTTCCGTACGCTCGCCGTCGTGGCGGCGGTGTCGCTCATGGCGACCACGGCCCTCGCCCAGGAGGTGCCGCGCCACCAGAATCTCATCGTCGAGAACCCCAACGGCACCATGGCCAATCCGGACTGGTTCAACATCTGGACCCCGGCCGGCAACTCGAACCAGCCGACCGGCTTGCACCAGCTGGCCATGGACACGTTCTGGTACATCGATCCTGACTATGGACTCGATGGCGTCTGGGACAACTCGCTGGCCGCCGAGCCGCCCATCTACAACGAAGACTTCACCCAGATGACGGTGCGCCTCAGGGAGGGCATCTTCTGGAGCGACGGGGTGGAGTTCACCGCGGACGACGTGGTGTTCACCGCCGAGACGCACATGAACACCGACGGGCTGGTGCGCAGCGCGGCCTACCAGGTCAATGTCGAGAGCGTCGAGGCCCCGGACCCCTACATGGTCGTCTTCAACCTCAAGCGCCCGAACTCCCGCTTCCACGCGCTCTTCACCGTTCGCTGGAACGCCGCCTGGATGATGCCCAAGCACATCTTCGAAGGGCAGAATCCCTTGGAGTTCAACTTCAATCCGCCGGTCTCGCTCGGCTCCTACACGCTGCACAGCTACGACCCGAACGGCGGCTGGTTCACCTGGGAGAAGCGCGAGGACTGGGAGCGGACGAGCTTGGCCCGCCACGGCGAGCCGGGGCCGCAGTTCGTCACCTATGTCGATCCGGGGCCACCCGATCGCCGGGTCATCGCGCAGATGAACCATGAGCTCGACATCATCCACGACGTCTCGCCCGAGGGCATGTTCACCCTCGCCCGCGATGCGCCGAGCTCGATCGCCTGGTTCGACGGCTTCCCATATGCGCATCCCGACCCGACCCTGCCGGCGATCATCTTCAATCACCAGCACGACAAGTTCCTGGACCGCGACGTCCGCTGGGCCCTGGCCCTGGCGATCGACATCAAGGCCGTCTCGATGGCCTCCTATCGTGGGGCGGCCACCATCTCGGCCATCCAGGTCCCGCCCACCGGCACGCATCCGGACTACTACCATCTGCCACTCGCCGGGTGGCTCGAGAGCTTCGAGCTCGACACCGGCCAGAAGGTCATCCGGCCCTACGACTCCACCATGGGCCAGCAGATCGCCGACATGCTGCGGCCGTCGATGGGTGACCAGATCCCGACCGACCCGGATGCCATCATGCGGGCGTTCGGCGCCGGCTGGTGGCAGCAGGACCTCGAGGCCGCGGCGCAGCTCCTCGAGCGGGCCGGCTTCACCCGCCGGGGCAACGACTGGTACATGCCGAACGGCGAGCGCTTCTCGATCCGCCTCATGGTCGAGGGTGACGGCCGGCCGGTGATGACCCGGGCCGGGGCCATGATCGCCCAGCAGTGGCAGGAGTTCGGCGTCGATGCGACGACCGAGAACGCCCAGGCCGCGTTCTTCACGCGGCGCAACGGCGGCGATTTCGAGGCGACCATCAGCTGGAGCGTGGAGACCTGGGGCGGGCATCCCGACCTCTCGTTCTTCCTCGACAGCTGGCACTCCGACTTCGTCCAGCCGGCGGGCACCGTCCAGGCGCCGCGCAACTGGCAGCGCTGGTCGTCGCCGGAGCTCGATGCCATCATCGAGGAGATCCGCACGGTCTCGTTCGACGATCCGCGCGGCGTCGAGCTCGGCCACGAGTTCGTCAAGCTGACCGTGCGGGAAATGCCGACCATCCCGATCATGGCCTACAACGTCTTCACGGTGATGGACACGACCTACTGGGAGGGCTACCCGACAGCGGCCGATCCCTACACCAACCCGGTGCCGAACTGGTCGAACTCCCGCTACATGATGGTGCGGCTGCGGCCGACCCAAGAGTAGCGTCCTGGCACCACCTGCGAGTGGCGACCGGGGGCGGCGCGCGGCTGCCGCTCCCGGGCCCGCCCGGATCGAACGATGCACGGCTATGGCGTCTACGTCCTGAAGCGCTTCGGGCAGTTCCTGCTCGTCGTCTTCGTCGGGATTTCGCTGACCTTCTTCATCACGCACCTGACGCCGATCGACCCGGTCGAGCAGATGATCGCCGGCATGACCGCCTACGGGCAGAGCGACCCTGCGGCGGTGGCGCTGATGCGGCAGGCCCTGCAGGAGCTCTACGGCACGGGCGGCCCCCTCTGGGAGCAGTATCTCGTCTACTGGCGGCGCATTCTCGTCGCCGATTTCGGGCCGTCGCTCTCGGCCTTCCCGACGCCGGTGGCGTCGCTGATCGGCCGGGCCTTGCCCTGGACCGTGGGCCTGCTCCTGACCTGCACGCTGATCGCCTGGCTGCTCGGCAATGTGATGGGCGGGCTCGCCGGCTACTACCGCAAGAGCCGCTCGCTCAAGCTGTTCGGCGTGGTCGCCATGGGCTTCCACCCGATCCCCTACTACATCATCGCCTTCGTGCTGCTTATCATCTTCGGCTTTCTCTGGCCGATCCTGCCGACCAGCGGCGGCTCGGCACCCAACGTGCCGCAGGACTTCACCGCCGAGTTCATCCTGGGCGTGTTGCGCCACTCGATCCTTCCGGCCACTGCCATCATCCTGGTCAGCATCGGCGGCTGGTTCATGGGAATGCGCGCCCTCGTCTCCAACATCGTGACCGAGGACTACGTCACCTATGCCGAGCTCGGCGGGGTGAAGCGGCGGCGGATCCTGCCTTTCTATGTCATGCGCAACGCCATGGTGCCGCAGATCACCGGCCTCGCCATGTCGTTGGGGGCGATCTTCAATGGGGCCATCATCGTCGAGTACGTGTTCGCTTATCCGGGGCTCGGCCGGCTCCTGATCGCCGCCGTCTACGCCGGCGACTACAGCCTGGTCCTCGGTGTCACCGCGATCTCGGTGATCGCCGTCTCGGCCGCGGTCTTCCTGATCGACATCCTCTACCCGGTCTTCGACCCCCGGGTGCAGCTCGATTGAGGCGCCGCCGATGCTGAAGATCATCCGCGACCTCCTCCGCTACAACCGCGAATTCGCCGTCGGCGCTATCCTCACGCTGCTCATCCTCGGCCTCGCCGGCCTCTCGTTCTTCTCGCCCTACGCGCCGAACCGAATCTACGTCGTCCCGCCTGACATGCCGCCTTCCTGGGCGCATCCCTTCGGCACCAACTCGCGCGGCCAGGACGTCTTCTGGCAGCTCACCTTCGCGCTCAGGAACACGCTGCTGTTCGGCTTCGCGGTGGCCATCCTGAGCCGCATTCTCTCGCTCGTCATCGGCCTCGTCGCCGGTTATCGCGGCGGCCTGACCGACCGGGTGCTGATGTCGATCAACGACACCTTCATCGTCATCCCGCTCTTTCCGCTCCTGGTCCTCTTCTACTTCGTGATGCGGGACAACATGAACTGGGTGCTCCTGGCGCTGGTCATCGCCTGCCTGGGCTGGGCCTATGACGCGAGGCTCATTCGCTCCGTCATGATGAGCCTCAAGACCCGCGAGTTCACCCGCACCAGCGTGTTCTCCGGCATGAAGATGCGCGAGATCGTGGTGCAGGAGCACCTGCCCTACGTGCTCCCCATCGTCTTCTCGACGACGCTCAACAACATCAACTGGTCGATCGGCCTCGAGGTGACGCTATCGGTCCTGGGCTTCACCGACATGAACACGCCGACCGTCGGCACCATGATCTTCTGGGCCAACCAGCACAGTGCGATGGTGGCGGGCGTGTGGTGGTGGTTCGCCTTTCCCACCATCTGCATCACACTCACCTTCATTGCACTCTTCCTGCTCGCGGTCTCGATGAACGAGTACATCGACCCGCGCAGCCGCCTCGCCCGGATGGGCCAGGGCGGAGGGTGACGGCGATGGCGCCTGCGGCCGCACCGATCCTCGAGGTCGAGAACCTCCGCGCCTACTACCAGATGCGCTACTTCGGCATCGAGCGCGAGGTCCGCGCGGTCGACGACATCACGCTGCACGTCAACAAGAACGAGATCTATGGCATCGCCGGCGAATCGAGCTGCGGGAAGAGTTCGTTCATCAAGACGGTGGCCGCCGCCAACCGTCCGCCCCTGAACGTCATCGGCGGGTCGGTCCGCTTCGGCTTCCTCGACCGCGACATCCTCGGCCTCGGCGAGGAGGAACTGGCGCGGGTGCGCTGGAAGCACCTTTCCTACATCATGCAGGGTTCGATGAACGTCCTCAATCCGGTCCGCCGGGTAGAGAAGTCGTTCGAGGACTTCGCCTTTCGCCACATCGCAAAGCCCCGCCGCGAGTTCCGCGAGGTCGTCGAGCGGCATCTCGAGCGGCTGCACCTCGAGCCCAAGATCCTCCGGGCCTATCCGCACGAGCTTTCGGGCGGCATGCGCCAGCGGGTGACCATCGCACTCGCCACCATCTGCCGGCCCGAGTTCATCATCGCCGACGAGCCGACCACTGCCCTCGACGTCGTCGTGCAGAAGGGCGTGCTCGCGATGATCCGCGAGGTCCAGCAAGAGCTGGGCTCGTCCATCATGTTCGTCACCCACGACATGACCGTGCACGCCAACATGACCGACCGGCTGGGCATCATGTATGCCGGACGGCTGGTCGAGGAGGCGTCGACGCCCGAACTCTTCAAGGAGCCACTGCATCCCTACACGGCGCATCTCATCCAGAGCCTGCCCCGGATCGGTGATCTCTCCACCAAGAAGGCGCTGCCCGGAGCCCCACCCAACCTCGCCGACCCGCCTCGGGGCTGCCGCTTCCACCCGCGCTGCCCGCTCGCCATGGACATTTGCCGCCGCGAGAACCCGGTGCTCACGATGCTTAGGCCCGGCCACCGGGTCGCCTGCTTCGCCGCCGACCCCGCCGTGCAGCCGTCCGGCGCCGCAAGCGCCGCTGCGGCGGAGGGCCGCCCATGAGCCCGGGCCTGCTCGAGGTCGACCGGGTCGTCCGGCGCTACACACTGGGCGGGCTCTTCGGCCGTAGCAGCGTCAATGCCGTCGACGCGGTGAGCTTCACCCTCGAGGCGGAGCGGCCGGAGATCTTCACGATCGTGGGCGAGAGCGGCTCGGGCAAGACCACGCTCGCCCGGATGATCCTCAACCTTGTCCAGCCCTCCGCCGGCAGCATCCACTTCTCTGGCACCGCTCTCGCCTCCATCCGCGGCAACCGGGCGCGGATGGACTTCATGCGCCGGGTCCAGCCGATCTTCCAGAACCCTTTCGAGGCGTTCAATCCACTCAAGCAGGTCGACCGCTACCTCCTGATGACCGCCCGCCGCTTCACCGACGCCACGGGCAACGCCGTGATCGAGGCCCGCACCGACACCGCACTGCGCCAGGTCGGCCTCTCGCTCGCCGAGGTGAGGGGGCGCTTCCCGCACGAGCTCTCGGGCGGCCAGCTGCAGCGCACTGCGATCGCCCGCGCCCTGATCCCGGGACCGGCGCTGATCGTGGCCGACGAGCCGGTTTCGATGGTGGATGCCTCGCTGCGCATGTCGATCGTCAATCTCTTCAAGTCGCTGCGCGACGAGCTTCGGGTCTCGATCATCTACATCACTCACGACCTCGCCACCGCCTACTACATCAGCGACCGCATCATCATCATGCAGAAGGGCAAGGTCGTCGAAAGCGGCGAGGCCCGTGCGGTCCTCGACAACCCGCAGCATCCCTACTCGATCCTGCTGAAGGAGTCGGTCCTCTCGGTCGACACCATCGGCGAGGGCATCCTCGGCATGGCCCGCCCGAAGGATGCCTCGAGCCGGCACGAGGGCGAGACCATCGCCCGATCCTGAGTCCGTTCCCCGCCCCTGAGCCGCCCCGATCGGAGTACCCATGCCCAAAAGTGACGTTCTTCTGGACCGCGATTTCACCATCGGCACCACCGACCGGCGCTTGTTCGGCGCCTTCGTCGAGCATCTCGGCCGCTGCGTCTACGACGGCCTCTGGGAGCCCGGCCATCCCACTGCCGACGCCAAGGGCTTCCGGGGCGACGTCCTCCAACTCGTCAAGGAGCTCGCTCCCACCATCATGCGCTACCCCGGCGGCAACTTCGTCTCGGGCTACGACTGGGAGGACGGCGTGGGCCCGGTCGACAAGCGGCCACGGCGCCTCGATCTCGCGTGGAAATCGACCGAGACCAACCAGTTCGGCACCAACGAGTTCGTCGACTGGTGCAAGGCCGCCGGCATCGAGCCCATGCTCGCGGTCAATCTCGGCACGCGCGGGCCCGACGCGGCCCGGCATCTGGTCGAGTACTGCAACCATCCCAGGGGCACGACGCTCTCCGACCTCAGGCGCGAGCACGGCTGGGAGGCGCCGCACGACATCAAGTTCTGGTGCCTCGGCAACGAGATGGACGGGCCCTGGCAGATGGAGCGCAAGACGCCCACGGAATACGGCCGGATCGCCACCGAGGCGGCGAAGATGATGAAGCTGGTCGATCCCACGATCGAGCTCGCCGCCTGCGGGTCCTCGTCTCGCACCATGCCGACCTACGGCGTTTGGGAGCGGATCGTGCTCGAGCACACCTTCGACCATGTCGAGTACATCTCGCTGCACACCTACCTCAACAACTACGCCGACGACGTCCCGGCGTTCCTCGCCAGCGCCGACCTCATGGACAGCTTCATCGAGGAGGTGGTGGCGATCGCCGACGCGGTCGCGGCCGAGCGCCGCTCGAGCAAACGGATCATGCTGGCGTTCGACGAGTGGAATGTGTGGTATCGGACCCGCCGCGGCGACGAGAGCCGGGTCAAGGGCGGCTGGCCCACGGCCCCCCACATCCTCGAGGAGGTCTACACCATGGCCGATGCGCTGGCCTTCGGTGGGGCCTGCATCTCGCTCCTCAACCACGCCGACCGAGTGCGCGTCGCCTGCCTCGCCCAGCTTGTCAACGCGATCGCCCCGATCCTGACCGAGACCGGCGGCCCCGCTTGGCGGCAGACCATCTTCTGGCCGTTCGCCGACTTCAGCAATCGCGGCCGCGGCCGGGTGCTGCGCACGCGGGTCGAGTCGCCCACCTATGCCGCCACCTACTACGACCCGCGCGGCAAGGACGAGCTGCACTTCCCGGTGCCCGAGGTCCCCTATCTCAAGCTCGCGGCCGTCCACGACGCGGACGCCGGCACGCTGACCCTCTTCGCCCTCAACCGCCACCTGAACGAGCCGCTGGCGTTGTCGGTCGAGGCGCGCGGCTTTCGCGGCATGACGCCGGGTGAGGCGCACACGCTGCACGACGCCGACCTCGGTGCGGTAAACACCAGGGACGAGCCCGACCGGATCCGCCCACAGCCGCTCGCCGGGGTCCGCATCGACGGCGCGCACCTCGCGGCGACCCTGCCGCCCGCGTCCTGGAACGTCATCCGGCTCCAGGTCGACGGCTGACCGTCAACGCGGCTTCCGCAGCGCCTGCCGGCACATCTCGCCGGGGACGAACACGCCACGCGAAAGCCGATGCCGTAGCCCCGGTTGGTCGGGTCGAACCCGGAGCGATAGGCGCAGCGCGCGACGTCCAGGTCGCCGCCCCAGGACCCGCCGCGCAGCACCCGGGACTATTCTGCTGGGCTGCCGCGTCGATCCAGGCGGGGACGTCCCCGGGCGTGTTGCGGCAACTGTCGTTCCAACGGTCCAGGGTGCATTTGCAGAGATTGCCGCTCATGTCACAGAGGCCCCAGGGGTTGGGAGTCGGCGGAAAGGTTCCGACCGGCGTGGGCCGCCCGGTGCCGCCTTCGCCCGTGTCCGCCATGGTCGTACCGAAGCGGTCGCCCAACCAATAGCCCGTTTAAGTTCCGCCGCGGCAGGCGACTTCCCACTGCGCCTCGCTCGGTAGCGGGTAACTTGCACCGCTCTGCCCGCCGATCCACTCGTCATAGTTGCGTGCATGCTGCCGTGTGGCGGCAACGAGAGGCAGCGTCGTCGGGGCGGCGTTCCCGTGGAAATAGGCTCGGGCCGGCATAGTTCGCCCTGTCGCTTGGGCGAAGGCGACGTAGTGTTGGCAGGTGATCGGGGTCCGGGTCACCAGGAACGGCCGGGCGATGATCACGACGCGGGTCGATCGCTCGCGCTCCGGACCCGTCGTTGCAGCCAATGTGAAGGTTCGGTACTCGTCGCCGCGCTGAATGCGGGTCATTTCCGCGACCGGCAGGCCCGGCGGGGCGACCAGGGCCGCTCGTCGGCAGTTTCGGCCTCGACATTTTCACTGCCGCGGCTCACCAGCCCCAGCTTTGGCGACGAACCAGAAACCGATCCCCGAAGGTGAACAAGGCCGTGCCCGCGATAGCCATGGCACCAAGGGGGATGATGACGTTCTTGGTGGTGACGAGCGCTCTTGTCGCCTTTCCGGCGGCACCAGCCGTCTCCAGCTCCTCGATCCGCAGGCGCGCCAGTTCGACGAAGACGCCGTTCGGGTGGCGCTGCAGACATGCCTCGAGGTCGAGCGCCCGCAACTCGTCGAACGGCAGCGTTGGGTCGCAGGACTCGAGGCGGACGGGGCTAAGCTTGCCCGGCCTGTCCGCCGCGCGCCTCGGCACAGGTGCTGTCGGAGGCGACCGCCTGGCGCTGCCAGAGGATGATGACCGCGTTGACCTGCTCGATGACCGCCACGAACGCGTCGACGAAGCGGTCGCCCGTGAAGAGCTCGATGTTCCATCAGACTTTGCAGCCGAGCTGCGCCAGCGCTTCGGCGAGAGCCTTGGCGACCTCGCGTTCCTCGCGCTTATAGGAGACGAGCACGTCGATCGGCTCGGCCCGGCTCATTGGCTGAACCTGCCGCGGTCAGGGGTCCGGAGGCATGTCGCGACGTCGCGATCCTTGTGGCGATAGGTCGAGAAGACGTCGAAGCGCTTCGACACCGTCCGAGGCTCCACCCTGGCGATCGGGTCACCCTGGCCAATGCGTCGTGGCGTGCAAGCGCGGGTGGCATCGGTCGGCGCGACGGCTCGCCGGCGAGAAGCAGCGTTGCGCGGCTGTGCGGGGCGCGAAGCGTCTGAGGCATGTCGGCGTTCTCCAGAGATCAGGCGGGCGCGATCGGGAGCGAAATCGAGCGCATCAGCAGGTTGGGGCGCCGAACGAGTCGGAGCCTGCCCAATCGTGCCGAACCTGGACCAGAAGACGCTCGCCGCGCGCTGGCTGATGTCGCCGCGGACCCTGGAGCAATTGGCGTAAGCACGCCGATGGCCACTGGACCACCGCGTGGATAGCTGACACTCTTCGCGGGCGTCGTGACCGTGCTCCGCACGGCAAAAAGTGACCCTCAAGGGAGATAAGAACGTGCTCGCACCTCGGCAGACCTTGACCGCTGTCGCCCTCGTGGCCGCCGCCCTGCTCGGCGCCACCTCCGTCCATGCCGCCACGCTGCGCATGGCCGTCCAGGAAGATCCCGATGCGCTCGATCCGGATCAGGGCGGCACCTATGGCGGCCGCGTGATCTTCGCCGCCATGTGCGACAAGCTCGTCGACATCACCCCGGATCTGCAGATCGAGCCGATGCTGGCGACCAGCTGGGAGTGGTCGGAGGACAATCTCCAATTGACCATGCAGCTGCGCGAGGGTGTGGTCTTCCACGACGGCGAGCCGTTCAACGCCGAGGCGGTGAAGTTCAACATCGAGCGCTCGAAGACGCTCGAGGAATCGCGGCGCAAGGCGGAGCTCGCCCAGGTCGAGAGCGTGGAGGTGGTCGACGAGTACACGGTGCGCCTGCACCTGTCGCAGCCCTTCGCACCGCTGCTCGCCCAGTTCACCGACCGCGCCGGCATGATGGTCTCGCCCAAGGCGGCGGCCGAGCTCGGCGCCGACTTCCCGACGGCGCCCGCCTGCTCCGGACCGTTCGAGTTCGTCGAGCGGATCGCCCAGGACAGCATCACGCTCCGGAAGTTCGCTGACTACTGGAACGCCGACGACGTGCATATCGACGAGGTCATCTATCGCTATGTCGAGGACCCGACGGTGCGGCTCGCCCAGCTTCGCGCCGGCGACATCGACATCGCCGAGCGGGTCGCCGCCACCGATCTCGCTGCCGTCCGTGACGACCCCAATTTGGAACTTGTGAGCATCGTCGGCCTTGGCGTGTCGCATCTCCAGGTCAACACCGACCGCGGCGAGCGGTCCGAGACGCCGCTCGGCCAGGACGCGCGGGTGCGCCAAGCCCTCGAGCTCTCGCTCGACCGCAACATCATCAACCAGGTCGCCTTCGACGGCGGTTTCCTGCCGGGCAACCAGCTCGTCACTCCGGAGAGCCCCTACTACATCAAGGAGTTCCCGATCCCGGCGCGCGACGTCGAGGCGGCCAAGGCGCTGCTCGCGGAGGCTGGCCACGAGCGGGTGCCGGTGGAGCTGATGATCGAGAACTCGGCCGGCAATGTCCGCGCCGCGCAGATCGTCCAGTCGATGGCGGCCGAGGCGGGCTTCGACATCACCGTGCAGCCGCTCGAGACCGCAACCGCGGTGCAGAGCCTGTTCGGCGGCAATTTCGAGCTCTTCCTCGCCAACTGGAGCGGCCGCCCCGATCCCGACGGCAATCTGCACACCATCCTCTCCTGCGAGGGCTCGCAGAACCACGGGCACTTCTGTAGCGAGACGCTCGACGCCGCGCTGAACGCCGCCCGGGCGGCCAGCGACGCCGACGAGCGCTACGCCCACTACCGGGACGCGGCGGAGATCTACCTCGCCGAGCTGCCAACCATCCCGATCTACCACCTGACCTGGTTCTTCGGGGTCAACGATCGCGTGCAGGGGCTGGTCCCGCACCCCGACGCGATCACGCGGCTGCAGGGAATGCGGATCGAGTGAGCCTCGAGCGTTCGGGCGACGGCGATCCGGCCGTCGCCCTCGAGGTGACCGGCCTGCGCATCCACCTCGAGAGCTCCGAGGGGCCGCTGCCGGTGGTCGACGGCGTCGATCTCCGCCTGCGGGCCGGCCGGACCCTCTGCATCGTCGGCGAATCGGGCTGCGGCAAGAGCTTGACGGCACTCGCGGTGATGGGGCTCCTGCCGACCCCGCCGGCACGCATCGCCGGCGGCCGGGTCACGTTCGAGGGGGTGGACCTGCTCGGTCTAGACCGGCAGGCGATGCGGACCCTGCGCGGCAACCGGCTGGCGATGATCTTCCAGGAGCCGATGACGTCGCTCAACCCGGCCTTCACGATCGGCGACCAGCTGGTCGAGGCCATTCTCTGCCATCAGCCGATCGGTCGGCGGGCCGCCGAAGCGCGGGCGCTGGAGATGCTGGAGCGGGTCCGCATCCCGGCGGCGGTCGGCCGGCTCCGCGACTACCCGCACCAGCTCTCGGGCGGCATGCGCCAGCGGGTGATGATCGCCATGGCGCTGGTCAACGATCCGGCCGTATTGATCGCCGACGAGCCGACGACCGCCCTCGACGTCACCATCCAGGAGCAGATCCTGACGCTGATCCGCGACCTCCAGGAAGCGCGCGGCACCGCCGTTGTGCTGATTACCCATGATCTCGGTGTCGTGGCGGAGCTCGGCCACGATGCGCTCGTCATGTATGCCGGCAAGGTGGTCGAGGCGGCACCGGTCGGGGCGCTGTTCGCCGACCCGCAGCACCCCTACACGATCGGCCTCCTCGGCTCGGTGCCGCGGGTCGATGCCGACCCGGAGCCGCTCCTGACGATCCCGGGCTCGGTGCCGCCGCCGAGCGCCTTCGGCGACGGCTGCCGGTTCGCCGGCCGCTGCCCGTTCGTCGTCGAGCGCTGTCGGGCCGAGGAGCCGCCGCTCGCAGCACTGGCGCCGGGCCACCGGGTCGCCTGCTGGCGGGCGCCGCTCGAGCTGCATCTGGGTGAGGTCGCCGGGTGAACGGCATGGCGGCACCGCTGGTCGAGGTTCGGGGTCTCGTCAAGCACTTCCCGGTGGGGGGCGGGTTCGCCGCCGGCCGCAAGGGAGTCGTGCACGCCGTGGACGGCGTCGACTTCACCGTCGCACGGGGTGAGACGCTGGCCGTCGTCGGTGAGAGCGGCTGCGGCAAGTCGACGGTGGGCCGGCTTCTGCTGAATTTGCTGGCGCCGACGGCAGGGAGTGTCCGTTTCGCCGGAACCGAGATCGCGGGGCTTTCGGAGCGGGCGATGCGGCCATTCCGGCGGCGCGCGCAGATGGTCTTCCAGGACCCGTTCGCGTCGCTCAACCCGCGCATGTCGGTGGGCGACACCCTGGCCGAGCCGCTGGCCATCCACGGCATCGTGCCGCGCCGCGAGCGGGAGGCGCGGGTCCGCGAGCTCCTGGTGAAGGTGGGGCTAGATGCGGCCGCCGCACGGCGCTACCCGCACGAGTTCTCGGGTGGCCAGCGGCAGCGGATCGGCATCGCCCGGGCGCTTGCCGCCGAGCCGGAGCTGATCGTCGGCGACGAGCCCGTCTCCGCTCTCGACGTGTCGATCCAGGCGCAGATCATCAACCTGCTCGAGGCGCTGCAGCGCGAGCTCGGGCTGACGCTCGTGATCATCGCCCACGATCTCGCCGTGGTGCGGCACATCGCCGACCGGGTGCTGGTGATGTATCTCGGCAAGGTGGTCGAGCTCGCCCCGACCCGGCAGCTCTTCGCCGCACCGCGTCACCCCTACACGCAGGCGCTGATCGCTGCCGTGCCGCGCTCGCGCGCCGCCGCCGCCCCCCGCCGGCCGCTGCTGGGCGACGTGCCGAGCCCGCTCGCCCCGCCCGCCGGCTGCCGCTTCCACACCCGCTGCCCGCACGCGCGAGAGCGCTGCCGCGTGGAGCCGCCGCCTCTCGAGCATGACGCATCGGGCCACGAGGTCGCCTGCCATTTCTGGCGCGAGCTCCATCCGGCCGAGGACCTGCTCGCCGGGGCGAACACCCCTTCGCCGGCCTATCGGGCGCGGCTGGTACTGTTCCGCGCCCAGGGCGCGCGATCCGTCGGCACGGGCGGGGAGGGCTGAGATGCTGCGCTTCATCGGCCAGCGCCTCCTCGTCATGCTGCCGACGCTCGTCCTCGTCTCGATGTTCGTCTTCGCGCTGCAGCAGCTCCTGCCCGGCGATCCGGTCGAGGCCATGGCCGGCGAGGAGCGCGACCCCCAGGTGATCGAGTACCTGCGCGCCAAGTACCGCCTCGACCAGCCGCTCCCGGTCCAGTACGCCTACTGGCTCGGCTCCATCCTGCAGGGCGATTTCGGCGTCTCGATCCGCACCCGGCTGCCGATCGGCGAGATGATCCTGCAGAAGCTGCCGATCACCATCCAGCTCGCGGTCATGGCCATGCTGGTGGCGATCCTGATCGGCATCCCGGCGGGCATCGTGGCGGCGGTCTGGCGTGGCACGCGGCTCGACCACGGTGCGAACGTCGTGGCGCTCTCGGGCCTCTCGATCCCGAATTTCTGGCTCGGGATCATGCTCATCCTGCTCTTCTCGGTGCAGCTCGGCTGGCTGCCGTCGGGCGGCTACGTCAGCCCGGGCGAGGATCTCGCCGCCAACCTCAAGGGCATGCTGCTGCCGGCGCTGGTGCTCGGCACCGGCAACGCGGCGGTGCTGATGCGGCACACCCGCAGCGCCATGCTGGGCGTGCTGCGCCAGGACTACATCCGCACCGCCCGGGCCAAGGGCGTGCGCGAGCGCCTCGTCGTGCTCAAGCACGCATTCAGGAATGCGCTGGTCCCGGTGGTGACGCTCGGCACGCTGCAGTTCGGCGAGCTTCTCGCGGGTGCCGTGTTGACCGAGCAGGTCTTCTCGATCCCTGGCTTCGGCAAGCTCATCGTCGATGCCGTCTTCACCCGCGACTACGCCGTCGTCCAGGCGGTGGTGCTCTGCGTCGCCGTGGCCTTCCTCTTCATGAACCTGCTCGCCGATATCGCCTATGTGCTGCTCAACCCGCGGCTGCGGCGCTAGCATGGGGGGAAGGCCTTGAGCGTGAGCCGCATCGCCGCGATCCGGGCGTGGCCGGCCCTGCGCGTCTGGCGCCGGCTGCGCGGCAACAGGAGTGCGGTGCTCGGCGGCGGCATCGTGCTCTTCTTCGTCGTCGTGGCGCTCGCCGCGCCCCTCCTGTCGCCGGTGAGCCCGATCGCGTCGGACTGGCTCGCCGTCCGCCAGCCGCCGTCGCTGGCGCACCCGTTCGGCACGGACGAGCTCGGCCGGGACGTGCTGGCGCGGGTGATCTGGGGGGCGCGGGCGTCGCTGCAGGCGGGTGTCGTGGCCGTTGTCATCGCCGTCTGCCTCGGCGTGCCGCTGGGTCTCGCTGCCGGCTATTTCGGCGGCCTCACCGACATGGTGATCTCGCGCTGCACCGAGGCGTTGCTGGCCTGCCCGTTCCTGATCCTGGCGATCGCCTTCGGCGCCTTCCTCGGCCCGAGCCTGCAGAACGCCATGATCGCCATCGGCATCGCCGCGACGCCGGTCTTCATCCGGCTGACCCGCGGCCAGACCCTGGCGGTCAAGACGGAGGACTATGTCGAGGCGGCGCGGGCCGTCGGTGCCTTGCACGCCCGCATCCTCTGGCGCTACATCCTGCCCAACGTGCTGCCGCCGATCATCGTCCAGGCCACCCTGACGGTGGCGCTGGCGATCATCGCCGAGGCGAGCCTGGCCTTTCTCGGTCTCGGTCTGCAGCCGCCGGCGCCATCGTGGGGGAGCATGCTCGACACCGCTCGACAGTTCCTCAGCCAAGCGCCATGGATGGCACTCTTTCCGGGCCTCGCGATCTTCCTCGTGGTGTTCGGGTTCAACCTTCTGGGCGACGGCCTGCGCGATGCCCTCGACCCGCGCGACGCCTGAAGGCTCGCTGAAGACCTGTTTGGAGACTCGTCGCTGATGCGTGACTTCCAGATGCCCGGGCGCTCGCTCGCCCATGGCCAGAACGGCATGGCCTGCACCTCGCACGCGCGGGCGACGCTCGCCGCCATCGACGTCCTCCGCCAGGGCGGCAACGCGGTCGATGCGGCGGTCGCCGCCTGCGCCGTGCAATGCGTCGTCGAGCCCATGTCGACCGGCATCGGCGGCGACTGCTTCGCGATCGTCGCCAAGCCGGACGGCGGGATCGCCGCGTATAACGGGTCCGGTCGGGCACCGGCAGCTCTGACCGCAGAGCAGCTCCTCGCGGCGGGCGAGACGTGCATCGGCGAGACGACCCCGCACGCCGTTACGGTTCCGGGTGCCGTCGAGGCCTGGGGACGGCTCGTGGCCGAGCATGGCCGGCTCGGCCTCGACCGGGTGCTGGCGCCGGCCATCGACCTCGCCGAGAACGGCTACGTCGTCTTCGAGCGCACCGCCGCCGACTGGCAGGGGGCGGTGGCGAAGTTGGCACAGCAACCCGAGACGGTGGCGATCTTCCTGCCCGGCGGCCGCGCACCGGCGGTGGGCGAGGTCCATCGGCAACCGGCGCTCGCTTCGTCGCTCCGCGCCATCGCGGCGGACGGGCCCGAAGTCTTCTACGAGGGCTGGATCGCCGAGGACATCGTGGCGACGCTGCGGGCCAAGGGCGGCCGCCACGCGGCGGAGGATTTCTCCGGGCATCGGGGCGACTGGGTGACCCCGATCAGGGCGAGCTATCGCGGCTTCGAGGTGCTCGAGATCCCGCCGAACGGCCAGGGCATCACGGCGCTGATCGGCCTCAACATCCTTGAGGGCTTCGATCTGGCCGGGCTCGACCCGCTCGGTATCGAGCGGCTGCATCTCGAGGCCGAGGCGATGCGTCTCGCGTATCAGGACCGGAACACCTACGTCGCCGATCCGGCGATGGCGGACGTGCCGGTGGCAGCGCTCCTGTCGAAGGACCATGCGGCGACGCTGCGCGGTGCGATCGATCCGCACCGGGTGATGGCCGCGCTGCCGGGGCCGACGCTGCCGGGGCAGGGCGACACCGTCTATCTCTGCGTCGTCGACGGTGACGGCATGGCCGTGTCGTTCATCAATTCGCTCTTCAGCGGCTTCGGTTCGGGGATCACGGCACCGCGCTCGGGCGTCATCCT
Source organism: uncultured Geminicoccaceae bacterium (assembly GCA_964460465.1). Classification (GTDB taxonomy): domain Bacteria; phylum Pseudomonadota; class Alphaproteobacteria; order Geminicoccales; family Geminicoccaceae; genus SLRI01. The sequence continues at coordinate 17,539 of CAYWSB010000002.1, forward strand.
GCAGAACCGCGGCTGCGGGTTCGTCCTCGAGCCGGGCCACCCGAATTGCCTGGAACCCAGGAAGCGACCGCTGCACACGATCATCCCGGCGATGCTCATGGAGGGCGGCAAGCCGCGCATGCCGTTCGGCGTCATGGGCGGCCACTACCAGCCGACCGGCCACGTCCATGTCCTCACCAACACCCTCGATCACGGCATGGACGTGCAGCGTGCCCTGGACTGCCCGCGGGCCCTGCACTGGGATGGTGTGTACGGCCTCGAGGCGGGGGTGCCAGAGGCCACGGCGCGCGGCTTGGCCGAGCTCGGCCACAACGTCGAGCGGGTCCGGTCGGCATGGGGCGGCGGCCAGGCGATCTGGATCGATTCGGCGCGCGGCGTGCTGACCGGCGGCTCCGATCCGCGCAAGGACGGCATCGCCCTCGGTTTCTAGGCGGCTGCGCCCGCGCTGGCTGCGAAACGGTTCTTCCGCCGCGCCGGCCGGGCGGCTAAGCCGGTCGGCGGGCGGCAACGGCCCACTTCTTTGGGGAGGGTGCCATGTACATCGTCGGGCAAGAGGAAGCGGACGCGGTTGCCAGGGTGATTCGCTCCGGCGCGCTCTTCCGCTACGGCGAAGGCGGCGAGTGCGACCGTTTCGAGCGGCGCTATGCCGAGCACCTGGGCTGCGGCCACTTCGCGCTCACCGTCAGCGGCACCTATGCGCTGACGGCGGCGATGATCGGCCTCGGCATCGGTCCGGGCGACGAGGTGCTGATCCCGGCGCACACCTACATGGCCTCGGCCACCTCGGTGCTGGCGGTGGGCGCCATCCCGGTGATCGTCGATGTCGACGAGAGCATCACCATCGATCCCGCGGCGGTCGAGGACGCGATCGGCCCGCGGACGCGGGCGGTGGTGCCGGTGCACATGTGGGGGGCGGCCTGCAACATGGACGCCATCATGGAGATCGCCCGGCGCCGCGGCCTCCTGGTGGTCGAGGATTCCTGCCAGGGGGTGGGGGGCGCCTACGAGGGTCGCAGCTTCGGCACGATCGGCGATGCCGGCGCCTTCAGCTTCAACTACTTCAAGAACATGACCTGCGGCGAGGGCGGCGGGGTCGCGACCTCGGACGACGCGGTCGCCGAGCGGGTGCGCTGCGCCATCGACCCCTGCCACTTCTACTGGCAGGGCCGGGGCGACGCCCTCAAGCCCTTCGCCGGCAATGGCGGGCGCGCGTCAGAGATCATGGGCGCGATGCTCAACGTCCAGCTCGACCGCCTCGACGGCATGGTCCGGGCGATGCGCGCCGAACGGGCCCGGATTCTCCAGGGCACGGCGCATCTCCACAATCTGGGCCTCGCGGTCGCACCGATGAACAGCCCGGATCACGATTGCGGGGCGCACCTGATGTTCCAGCTGCCGACGGCCGAGCAGGCGAAGCGAATGGCCGGGCTAGCCCCGGGCGTCGTCGCCGGCAGGACCGGCCGGCACACCTATACCGAGTGGGACCAGGTGCTGATGCGCGAGGGGGCCGGGCATCCGGCGATGAACCCCTATCTCATGCCCGCCAATGCCGGCTGCCGGATGGACTACAGCCGCGACATGTGCGGCCGCTCGCTCGACATCCTCGACCGGACGGTGATGATCGGCATGCACCCGCTGCACGACGACCGGCAGGTCGCCGATCTGATCCACAACATCGACGCCGCCGCCCGGGTGGCGCTCGGCCATGCCGAGCTCGAGGCGGTCGAGCTGCGCGACGTCGGCCCGGTCGATCTGCAGAAATTCGACTCGGCCGGCCACTAGCGAACCGGCCGGGCTCCTCGCCTACCGATCCCGACGCCCTTTGCGCGACGCTAGCGAGGGTTGTAGCCGGCTCCGGCGAGCCGCTCGATCTCCTCGATTACCTGGTCGGTCGTGCGCAGCCGGCAGTAGTGGCCGGCCATGGCCTCGATCGAGCGGCGGTGGCCGGCCTCGGTCTGGGCGGCGCAGGCATCCTCGACCTGGGTGACGAGAAAGCCGCGGTCGGCGGCATCGCGAACCGCCGATTCGACGCACTGGTCGGTCATGACGCCGTAGATGACGAGGTAGTCGACGCGGAGATTGCGCAGCACGTAGTCGATATTCGTGGCGTTGAAGATGCCGGACGCGGTCTTCGGGATGACGATCTCGTTCGCCCGGGGGGCCACCTCGGCGATGACCTGCGCTTCCCAGGAGCCCTTGGGGTGGTGGATGCGCGAGATCTTGTGATCGAGGCTGCGGTCGCGGCCGTCCAGGGTCAGGCTCTCGATCACCGTGAAGATCACCTCGATGCCGTGCGCCCGGGCGGCGGCCTGGAGCCGCTGCTGGTTGGGCAGGACGATGCCGGCGAGGCGCTCGAGGAAATCCCGATGGTGCTGCTCCCCGGCCGCCCCGGCCCGCGCCCTGGCCAGCTGCTCGGTGCTGTACTCGCCGTTCTGCATGTCGACGGAGAGGAGCGCCGTGCGCCCCGGTTCGATCGGCCGTTCGCGGTAGGCTCCACCGGGTGCGTCGATCGGCGGCAATCCCTGAGGCATCGCGAGGGCTCCGTTAAGGGCTGGGGGAGGCTTGTTGTTTCCTCCGCTACCAATTAGGCGATTATGGCGCAGTCTGGAATACCGTGAGCAACGGTCGCCGTCGCGACGAATGGGAGGCAGGCGTTGATCTCACCCGCGCGCAAGCAGCCGCCGACCCTGGTCGACCGGATTACCGCCAGCATGCCGTCCTTGACCACCGCCGAGCGGCGCGCGGCGCACGCCCTGCTCGCCCGCTACCCGACGACCGGCCTCGACACGGTGGGGCTCTTCGCCGAGCGCGCCGGGGTCAGTGGCCCGACCGTGCTGCGCTTCATCGGCAAGCTCGGCTTTGCCGGCTATGCCGAATTCCGCCGGGCGCTGCACCAGGAGCTCGAGGCGATGGCCGAGTTCCCGCTGACCCGGCCGCCGACGGTGGGCAGCGCCTTCTCGGACCTCGGCGCCCTGGCCGAGCGGCTGGCGGCGATCCTCCACGAGACGGTCCAGATGTGCCAGCGGGCCGAGCTCGATCGGCTGCTCGACCTGCTCAGCGACGAGCGCCGCAGCATCCACATCCTGGGTGGCGACTTCACCGAGGCGGTGGCCCGGCATCTGGAGTTCCATCTGCGCAAGATGCGCCCGCGCGTTCATCTCCTGGATCACGACCTCGTCCGCCGCGCCGACGTGCTCGCGGACCTGCGCCGTACCGACGTGGTCATCGCCTTCGACATCCGCCGCTATCAGCGGGACACGGTGACGACCGTGCGGCTTGCCAGGGCCGCCGGCGTGAAGACCGTGCTGTTCACCGACCAGTGGATGTCGGAGGCGGCGGACGCCGCCTCCATCGTGTTCCGTGCCCGGGTCGACGGACCGTCGCGCTGGGACAGCCTCGTCGGCATGCTGGGGCTGATCGAGCTCGTCGTGCACGCCTTCGACGAGCGCGTCTGGCCCAAGGCGCGGCTGCGCATCGAGGCCATCGAGAGGTCCAGGGAGGCGCTCTCGACGGCCGCCGATGCGCCTGGCCGCAGCGACGAGCAAGCTGTTCTCGACGTTACGGATTGACCGCCTGAAACGAACTCCGTAACCCTGTTTTCCGAGGAGAACGCCGTGCCGCGGCCTGCTTGGGGCCCGTGCATCATCCGGAGCCGCCCATGACCTCCGGCGCCGCCCTTGTCTTCGACGTGCTCGGCTTGGCGAAGCGCTTCGGCGGCCTGCTGGCGCTCAGCGACTACCGGCTCGAGCTGGAGGAGGGGGCCATTCTCGGCCTGATCGGTCCGAACGGTGCCGGCAAGACCACCGCGTTCAACCTACTGTCCGGGGTGCTCGAGCCGAGCGGAGGCCGCATTGTGCTCCGTGGCCGCGAGTTGACGGGTGCCGGGCCCGAGGCCTTCGCGCGGGCGGGCATCGGCCGCACCTTTCAAAACAGCCGCCTCTTCCGCGATCTGGCCGTCTGGGAGAATGTCGCGGTCGGGCTGCACATGCGCGCTGGGCCGGGCTGGGTCGCCACCGTGCTTGGCCTCGCCGTCGCACGCCGGGGCGAGGCGGCGATCCGGGCCGCGGCGCGCGACTTCCTGGCCCTCGTCGGTCTCGCCGATCTCGCCGACCGGCGGGCGGGCGAGCTGGCCTACGGGCTGCAGCGCAAGGTCGAGATCGCCCGGGCGCTCGCCACCCGGCCCTCGGTCCTGCTCCTCGACGAGCCGGCGGCCGGCATGAATCCGGTGGAGACCCTGGCGCTGACGGTGATGCTGCGCGACCTCGCGAGCACCGTGCGCACGCCCGAGGGAGCGCCCTTGACGATGATCGTCGTCGAGCACGACATGCGCCTGGTGATGTCGCTCTGCACCCGCCTTCAGGTGCTCGATCGCGGCTTGCTCATTGCCGAGGGCCCGCCGCGGGCGATCCAGGAGGACCCGGCCGTGCTCGAGGCCTATCTCGGTCGCCGGCGGGCAGCGCGGGTGGCGGCATGCTGAGGCTCGAGGCCCTCGATGTCTGGCGCGGGCCGTCGCAGGTGCTGCGCCGGGTCGACCTCGAGGTCCGCGCCGGCGAGATCGTGGCGCTGCTCGGCACCAACGGCGCCGGCAAGACCTCGACCCTGCTCACCATCTCGGGCCAGTTGCGGCCGCGGGCCGGCCGCTTGACGCTCGAGATCGACGCCCGCGTTCATGATCTTGCGCGGCTCGATCCGGCGGCGATCGTCGGTCTCGGCGTCGCCCACTGCCCCGAAGGACGGCAGGTGTTCGGCGGCATGACGGTGCTGGAGAATCTCAGGCTCGGTGCCTACCTGCGCGATGCCGCCGAGGTGCCGGCCGACCTCGAGGCGATGCTGGCGCTCTTTCCGATCCTGGCCGAGCGGCAGGACGGGCTCGCCGGGCAGCTTTCCGGCGGCGAGCAGATGATGCTGGCGATCGCCCGCGCCTTGATGTCCCGGCCGCGTCTCCTGCTGCTGGACGAGCCGTCGCTCGGCCTCGCCCCGCAACTGGTCGAGCAGATCTTCGCTACGATCGCGGAGATCCGTGCGGCCGGCACCACCGTGCTCCTGGTCGAGCAGAACGCCAGCCTCGCGCTCGAGTTGGCCGATCGGGCCTATGTGCTGGAGAGCGGGGCCGTGCAGCTCGCCGGGCCGGCGGCCGACCTCGCCGCCGACCCCAGGGTGCGCGAGGCCTATCTCGGCCTCAGCCCGGCCGGCGCGGAGGCGGTCGGTTGAGCGGCGGCTACATCCTCCAGCAGTTGATCAACGGGCTGGTCTTGGGCTCGCTCTATGCGCTGATCGCCGTCGGCTTCTCGATGATCTACGGCATCGTCCGGCTGATCAACTTCGCCCACGGCGACATCCTCATGGTCGGCGCCTTCACGGCGTTGGCCCTGCTGACGGTGCTGGGCTTGCCGCTCTGGTCGGTGATCCTCTCGGTGCTCACCCTCTGTGCGATCCTCGCCATGGCTATCGATCTCGTGGCCTTTCGCCCGCAGCGGTCGGCACCGCAGGTCAACGGCTTCATCACCTCGCTGGGTGTGGCCATCCTGATGCAGAACCTGGGCGTGCTGCTGCTCTCGGGCCAGCCGCGACCGTTCAACCTGCCGCCCTGGGTGAAGGGCAATCTCGACGTCCTGGGCGCGCGGATGACCGTCTTGGACCTCGTGATCGTGGTCCTGAGCATCGTCGTGCTGGCATGCCTCGTCCTCTTCGTTCGTCATGCCCGGCTCGGCCTCGCGATGCGGGCCACGGCCGAGAACCCGCTCGCCGCCAGCCTGATGGGCATTCGCATCAACCGGGCGATCGCCACGGCCTTCGCGCTCGGCGGCGCGCTGGCCGGGCTCGCCGGCGTGCTCTGGGCGGGTCGTGCCGGGCAGATCGACCCGCTGATGGGCTTCCTCCCCGGTCTCAAGGCGTTCGTGGCGGCGGTGATCGGCGGGGTCGGCAGCCTGCCCGGTGCCGTGCTCGGCGGCTTCGTTCTCGGCTTCGCCGAGGTTCTCTTCGTCGGCCTGCTGCCGCCGCTCTATGGCGCCTATCGGGACGCCTTCGTCTTCGGGCTTTTGATCCTCATCCTGCTCGTGATGCCCAACGGCCTGCTCGGCCGGTCGCAGGAGGAGCGCGCTTGAGTCTGGAGCGGCATCACCTGGCATGGGCGTTTTTGGCGCTCGCTGCCGTCGCGGTCACCGCCTATGCCGAGGCGCGTTTCAGCGGCTACGGCCGGACGGTGCTCGGCTTCGCCGGCATCTACGCCATCCTCGCCGTCAGCCTGACCTTCGCCAACGGCCTTACCGGCCTGTTCTCGCTCGGCCACCCGGCCTTCATGATGGTCGGCGGCTACATCGCGGCGATCCTCACCTTTCCGGTCGCTCGCAAGGGCTTCATGCTGCCGGACCTGCCCGCGTGGCTGGCGACGGCCGAGCTCTCGCTGCTGCCGGCAACGCTGGCTGGCGGGCTCGCGGCGGCGTTGGTCGCCATCGTCGTCGGCTTTCCGGTGCTGCGCCTGCGCGGCCACTACCTGGCCGTCGCGACCCTCGGGCTGATCATCGTGCTGCGCGTCGTGATTAACAATGCCGACGGGTTGACCCGGGGTGCGCTCGGCCTCAATGGCATTCCGCGGCTCACCAATCTCTGGTGGATCCTCCTCTGGCTGGCGATCACGCTCTGGGTCTGCTGGCGGCTCAAGCACTCGTCGGTCGGGCGCAGTCTCATGGCGATCCGGGAGAACGAGATGGCCGCCGCCTGCATGGGGGTCAGGCGGGCCCGGTCCAGGCTCGTGGCCTTCGCGCTCGGCGCCTTCTTCGCCGGCGTGGCGGGAGCGCTCTGGGCGCACCTCCTGACCAACTTGACGCCCAACTCGTTCGATCTGGCGCTCGCCTTCATGCTGGTCGTGATGGTGGTGATCGGCGGCAGCGGCAGCCTCACCGGGGCGGTCATCGCTGCCGTCGCCATCATGCTGTTGCGCGAGGTCCTGCGCCCGCTCGAGCAGACGGCCAATGCCTATGGGCTGGTCCAGATCATCGTCGCCCTTTTGCTCATCGGCACGCTCTTGCTGCGGCCGCAGGGCTTTTTCGGCAGCTCGGAGCCGCGCTGGCTGCGGGCGGGGCCAGCTTCCCGTGAACCCGGAGGATCGGCATCCGCCGATCCTCGGCACCGCCAGGCCACGGCGCCGGCGGACAACTGAGAGAAGGAGGTCGAAGATGCAGAGGAGACACTTGCTGACGGCTAGCGCCATGGCGCTCGTCATCGGCATGAGCGCCGGCCACGGCATGGCCCAGGAGGGGCCGATCCGGGTCGCCGCCCTCTATGCCTTGACCGGCGGCCTGTCGTCGCTCGACGGTCCGTCGCTCAAGGGGGCGGAGCTGCATGTCGAGCAGATCAACGCGGCCGGCGGGGTGCTCGGCCGACCGCTCGAGCTCGTCGTCTTCGACACCCGCACCGACCAGCAGGTGACGGCGACCGCGGCGCAGGAGGCGGTCTCCTCGAACATCGTCGCCGGCTTCGGGCAGTCCGACACCACCTTCGTGATGGCCGCGGCGCCCACCTTTCAGGAGGCGGGCATTCCCTTCGTCACCTCCGGCGCCACCCACCCGATGCTGCCGACCTGGGTGGGCGACAACATGTTCATGACCGCCTTCGGCGACGACGACCAGTCCTACGCCATCGCCGACTATGTCTATGACACGATGGGCCTGCGCCGGGTCTATGTCTGGACCGACAACTCGATGGACTTCACCCGGGCGCTCACCCAGTTCTTCGTCGAGCGGTTCACCGCGCGTGGCGGCGAGATCATCGACGAGGACTTCTTCATGATGGGCGATACCGACTTCTCCGCCCAGATCGCCCGCCTCGAGGCGGTCGATCCGCCGCCCGACGCCGTCTTCATCTCCGCCATTCCGAGCGAGGCCGGGCTCTCGGTGCGGCAGATCCGCGAGGCCGGCATCACCATGCCGATCGTCTCCGGCGACGGCTTCGACACCCAGCTCGTCGCCACCGTCCCGGGGCCCGAGCTCGCCAACGACGTGTTCTTCTCGACCCATACCTACCTCGCCGACGACCGGCCCGAGGTGCAGGCGTTCATCGACAACTACACGGCCAAGTTCGGCCACGCGCCGGAGAACTCGTTCGCACCCCTGGGCTACGACGCGATCGGCCTGATCGCCCACGCCATCGAGCGGGCGGGCTCGGCCGAGCCCGCGGCGATTCGTGAGGCCATGACGGCCACGCGCGACTATCCGGCGGTCACCGGCACGATCTCCTACACGCGTGACAACATGGTGCCGCCGAAGCCGGTCTCGATCATTTCGGTCCAGGGCGCCGAGTTCAACGTCGAGGACATCTGGCGGCCCGAGTAGGCGGCGCGGCGGACCGGGCGGCGAGGCCCAGCGCCTCGCCGCATCCGCCGCCCATTGCTCCGAGACCACCGCGCGATGCGAGAGAGATGAAGCCATGACGTCGACCAGTGCCACTGTCGCCGGTGCCGCCGAGGACCTGATCCTCATCTGCTGCAGCGACATCGCGGGGCAGGTGCGCGGCAAGGGGTTTCCCAAGAGCCGCCTCGACCAGCATCGTCGGTTCGGGGTCGGCTGGACGCCCACCAACATCATGATCAACTGCCTGGGCTCGATTCCCGCCACGCCGTTCGGCCCGCGCGGCGATCTCTATCTCGTGCCGGCGGATTCGCCCGAGGTGGTGCTCGATTTCGCCGATGGCACGCCGGTCGAGCGATGGTTCGTCGGCGATATCCTGAACCTCGACGAGACGCCCTGGGACTGCTGCCCCAGGGCGTTCCTTAAACGCGCCCTCGGCGAGCTCGCGGCCGCGGCCGGGCTCAGGCTCAAGGCCAGCTTCGAGCACGAGTTCCACCTTGCAGGGGCCGCGCATCGTAGCGGCGATTCCTATGCCCTGAGCTCGCTGCGCAGCGTCGCCCTCTTCACCCGCGAGCTGATCGCCGCCCTTCGTGTGAACGGGCTCGAGCCCGAGACCTTCCTGCCGGAATACGGCCCACGCCAGTACGAGGTCACGGTGCGCCCGGCAATCGGCGTCGAGGCTGCGGATCGTGCCGTCAAGCTGCGCGAGATCTGCCGTGCCGTGGCCGAGAGGCACGACCTCGTCGCCAGCTTTTCGCCGGTCGTCACACGCGGCATCGTCGGCAACGGCGTGCACGTCCATTTCAGCCTCGAGGACCTCGACGGCAACCCGGTCAGCTACGACCCGGCTGCACCGGGCGGGCTGGCGGCGACCATCGCCGCCTTCGCCGCCGGCATCCTCCGCCACGTCCGGGCGGTGTGTGCGGTGACGGCGCCCAGCCTCCTTTCCTACGAGCGGCTGCGGCCGCATGCCTGGTCGGCCTATTGGGGCAATCTCGGCCAGCGCGACCGCGAGGCGCTCCTGCGTATCTGCCCCTTGCCGGCCGCAGCCGACATCGACCCGGCGCCGCGCTTCAATCTCGAGTTCCGGGCCGCCGATGCCGCAGCCAGCCCCTACCTGCAGCTCGGCATGCTGGTCATGGCGGGGCTGCAGGGGATCAGGGACGGCCTGCCGTCACCGGCCCTTCACGAGGGCGATCCGGAGGAGCTCAGCGAGGCAGAGCGGCAGACATTGGGAATCCAGGACCTGCCGCGCAGCCTCGAGGAGGCGCTCCAGGCACTGGACGAGGACGCCGTCGCCAAGGCCTGGCTTGGGCCGTCGCTCGCCGCCGCCTATCTCATGCACAAACGGGGCGAGATCGCGATGCTGCAGGGGCTCGACGCGGACGAGATCTGCCGCCGCTACGCCGAGGCCTATTGAGGATGCCGGTCATGCAAGCTGCTCCGCGAGCCGGCACCCTGCTCGGTCCCGACGACCCGGCACCGGTCGGCATCCTGAACGAGGGGTCGGACAGCCCCTTCTTCTTCATCTGCGATCATGCCGGCAACGCCGTGCCGCGCCGCCTGGGCACGCTCGGTCTGCCTCAGGCCGAGCTCGACCGCCACATCGGCATCGACATCGGCATCCTCGGGGTCGCCCGGGCGCTGGCCGAGCAGCTGGGGGCGACGCTGGTCTACCAGCGCTACTCGCGGCTGCTGGTCGACTGCAACCGCCAGCCGCACGCGCCGACGGCGATGGCGGAGGTTGCCGACGGTACCGAGGTGCCGGGCAATCGCGGGCTCGACGCTGCCGCCCGCGCGGCCCGGATCGAGGAGGTCATGCGGCCCTACCACGACACCATCGCGGCCTGCCTCGACGCGCGCGCCGCGCGGGGACACTTCACCATTCTCGTCGCGATGCACAGCTTCACGCCGCGCCTCTTGACCCAGCCCGCCGACCGTCCCTGGTCGATCGGACTCTGCTGGGGCCCCAGCGAGCGCTTCTCCCGGCACACGCTGCTGCATCTGGCGGACGATGACTGCGATCTCGTGATCGGCGCCAACGAGCCCTACACGGTCGATATGGTGCACGACTACTCCATCCCTGTGCACGGCGAGGATCGCGGCCTCGACTATCTCGAGATCGAGCTGCGCCAGGACCTGCTGGGGGAGGAGGCGGCTCAGGTCGCCTGGGCCGACCGGCTGGCCCGAGTTCTGAACCGGGCCGCGGACACCTATCGCCGGCTGCCGCGACCGGCGGCCGGCGGTGGAGATGGGGCATGACCCGCGAGACCTGGCCCCGGCGCGCGGCGCCGCTCGTTCCCGCCGGCACCGCGCTTCTGGTGATCGACGTGCAGAAGGGCATCCTCCATGCGGGTGCGGCCGCCCAGCGTCCCTGGTTCTACAGCTCCGCCACCGAGGTCGCCGTCCCGAACATCCGCCGGCTCCTCGACGTTGGCCGAGAGGCGGGCGTCGAGGTGATCTTCACGGTGATTCAAAGTCTGACCCTGGACGGTCGCGATCGCAGCATCGATTACAAGGAGACCGGCTTCCACTTCCCGCCCGGGAGCCGCGAAGCTGAGGTCTGCGACGAGGTGCGGCCTTTGGCCGACGAGATCGTGCTGCCGAAGACCTCTTCCAGCCTGTTCAACTCGACCATCTTCGAGTTCCTCCTGCGCAACATGGGGCTGGATACGGTGATCGTCACCGGGTTTCTCACCGACCAGTGCGTCGACCACACCATGCGCGACGGCGCCGATCGCGGCTTTCGGATGATCTGTGCCACCGACGCCTGCACCACCGACACGGCGGCGCGCCACGAGGCGGCCCTCGCTGCCTTCAAGGGCTACGGCCGGCTGACGACGACGCATGAGATCGTGGCCGAGCTCAAGCAGGCAGCGTCGGCACGCGCGCCGCGGTAGCAGCCGGCGCGGGCGAAGCGCGCCCTGCTCAGTCGAACACGTGCGCCAGGATGTGCGCCTTGACCTCGAGGACGGAGACGCGGCTCTCGGGCGCCAGCGCGGGCTCGCTGGTGATGAAGATCGGACCGTCCTTTGGGTCGTCGGTCGGTCGGCCGTGGCTGCCCTTCACCAGGGTGGCGTCGAGCGGGATCACGTCGAGCAGCGTGCGAAAGCCGAGCTTGCGCTTGAGGAGGCGCCAGCCGACAGCCACCTTGGGGTTGCCGAGCTTGGGATCGACGAAGAGCTCCACCGGATCGTAGCCAGGCTTCCGGTGGATCTCGACCGTGCGGGCATAGTCGGGGGCCCGCGCGTCGTCCTGCCAGTAGTAGTAGGTGAACCAGGCATCCGCCCGGGCGATCGCGACCAGCTCGCCCGAGCGCGGGTGGTCGAGGCCGTGCCTCGCCTTGCCGGGCTCGTCCAACACCTCCTCCACGCCGTCGATCCCCTCGAGCAGGCTCTTGACCCGCGGGATGTCGGCGGGATCGGCAACATAGACGTGTGCCAGCTGGTGGTCGGCCACGGCGAAGGCGCGGCATTGCGGCGGATCGAGATACTCGCGCTCCAGCTCGACCCGGAGGGCGAGGAGCCCGGCATCGCGCAGGTGCCGGTTGAGGTGGACGGGGGTGCTGACCGGGGTGATGCCGTATTCGGAGACGACGATCACCCGGGCATCGTTGCCAAGGGCCTCGTCGATGAGCTGGCCGGCGACTCCGTCGATCTCGGTCAGGTCTTTTGCGATGTCCGGGTGGTCGGGGCCCAGGCGCTGCAGGTTGTAGTCGAGATGCGGCAGGTAGACGAGGGTCAGCGTTGGCCGATGCTTCGCCCGAACGTGCTTCGTGCAATCGGCGATCCACTGGCTCGACGAGATGTCGGTGGCCGGACCCCAAAACTTGAACAGCGGAAAGTGGCCGAGCTTCGTGTTGAGCTCATCCCGGAGCGCTTGAGGGGTGGCGTAGCAATCCGGGATCTTGCGCCCGTCGGCGGGGTACATCGGTCGCGGCGTGACGCCGATTTCCGCTGAGGCCGCGATATTGTACCACCAGAACAGGTTGGCGCAGGTGAAGCCCGGGTCGCGCGCCTTGCCGGCGTCCCAGACGCGCTCGCCCGCGACCAGCCGGTTGGACTGCCGCCAGAAGAAGATCTCCATGAGGTCGCGGAACAGCCAGCCATTGGCGACGATGCCGTGGTCGCGGGGCAGGAGCCCGGTGAGCATGCTGGTCTGGGCGGTGCAGGTGACGGCCGGGGTCACGGTGGCCATCGGCTGCATGCCCCCCCTGGCCGCGAGCTTGGCCAGGTTCGGCGTCGCCGGGCCCACCATCGCCGGTGCGAGGCCAACGATGTTCAAGACGACGGTGTCGCGCATGCCGACGTGCTCCCCGACCGAGATTCGTTTTGCCCGAGGCTTCTAGCCAACTGGCGACAGCATCGCAAATCGGTCGGCGGCGCTACTCCCGGCCCCGATTGCCGCCTTGCTTTCTCGCTGGCGCCACGGCAGTGTGACAAGGCCTGACTCGACGTCAGGCCAAGGACACGAAGACGGGACGGGGAGCGATGGCAGAGACGGCCGATCGGGGCCAGCAGGAGAGTGCAGCTTCTGCCGGCCAGGCGGTGCACGTGCAGCGCTTCGCCGTGACCTACGAGTATCCCGTGCATTTCACCCGGGGGCTGTTCGATCCGGCCAATCCGGTGCTGGTGGACACTTTGGGCCGGCTGGAGCGCGACCGGCGCCATCGCTGCATGGTGTTTCTCGACGACGGGCTGGCCGCGGCGTTGCCGGAGCTCGCGGCGGCGATCGAGGCCTATGCCGCGGCGCATGCCGGCCGCATGGCGCTGGTAGCTGCACCGGTCCGGGTGCCGGGCGGCGAGCGGGTGAAGATGGACCTGCATTTCGTCGAGGACATGCAGCGCCGGGTGGTCGAGCAGCGGCTCGACCGGCATTCCTACATCGTCGGCATCGGCGGCGGCGCCCTTCTGGATGCGGTGGGGCTCGTGGCCGCCGTGACGCATCGCGGCATCCGCCACATCCGGGTGCCCACGACGGTGCTCTCGCAGAACGACTCGGGCGTCGGCGTCAAGAACGGCGTCAACTTCATGGGCCAGAAGAACCTCGTCGGCACCTTCGCCCCGCCCTTTGCCGTGCTCAACGATCTCGACCTGATCGACAGCCTGCCGCCGCGCGAGAAGATCGCCGGAATGGCCGAGGCGGTGAAGGTGGCGCTGATCCGTGACGGCGAATTCTTCCAATGGCTCGAGCGGCATGCCGACGACCTCGCCACCTTCCGACCGGAGGCCATGGCCTGGATGATCCGGCGCTGTGCCGAGCTGCACATGCACCAGATCGCCAAGGGCGGCGACCCGTTCGAGACGGGCAGTGCGCGGCCGCTCGATTTCGGCCACTGGTCGGCGCACAAGCTCGAGGGCATGACCCGCCATCACCTGCGGCACGGCGAGGCCGTCGCGATCGGCATAGCGCTCGACGCCCGCTACTCGGTGCTGGCGGGACTGCTGCCGGAGGGGGCGGACGAGAGGATCGCCGTGCTGCTCGAGCATCTGGGCTTCCGCCTCTGGCACGCCGCGGTGCGGATGACGAGCGACCACGGCTCACTGGTCCTTTTGGAAGGCTTGCGCGAGTTCCAGGAGCATCTGGGCGGCGAGCTTACGGTCACCCTCCTCGAGGGCATCGGCCAGGGCGTCGAGGTCCACGAGATGGCGGCGGACCGGGTCGCTGCCGCGATCGACTGGCTCGAGGCGCGGCAGGCGGTCTGATGCGGCTCGATCATCTGCCGGGCGCGCCGCACCTCACCTACTGCACCAACATTCACGCCGGCGAGAGCTGGTCCGATATTGCGTCCAGCCTGGCCCACCACCTGCCGTCGATCAAGGCGGCGGTGGCACCGAACAGCCAGATGGGCCTGGGCCTCAGGCTTTCCGGCATCGCTGCCGATGCCCTGGTCGAGCCGGCGACCCTCGACGTCTTCAAGCGCTTCCTGGCCGAGGCGGGCGTCTACGTCTTCACGATCAATGCCTTTCCCTACGGCCCCTTCCACGGCGTGCGGGTGAAGGAGGAGGTCTACCAGCCGGACTGGACGACGGCCGAGCGGCTGCGCTTCACCAACCGGGCGGCCGACATCCTGGCGGCGCTGCTGCCCGACGGCCTGACCGGCAGCGTCAGCACGGTGCCAGGCACGTTCAAGCCGCTGGCCTCGGCGCCGGGTGCGGTCGAGGCGATGACGCAAAACTACGTCGACCATGCCGCGCATCTGGTGCGGCTCGAGCGGGCGACGGGCAAGCACATCGCCGTTTCGATCGAGCCCGAGCCCTTCTGTTTCCTCGAGACCATCGAGGAGACGGTGCGCTATTTCGCAGAGCACCTTTTCGCGCCTGCCGCCTGTGCGCGGCTGGCCGAGGCCACAGGGCTCGACGCCGGCGCGGCACGCGTGGCGCTCGGGCGGCATCTCGGCGTGTGCTATGACGTCTGCCATGCCGCGGTCGAGTTCGAGGACCCGCTCGCCAGCCTGCGTGCGCTGGACGATGCCGGCATTGCGATCACCAAGCTGCAGCTGAGCTCGGCGCTGGCGGTGCCCGAGGTCATGCCCGGGAGCGAGGCGCTCTTGCGGCGTTTCGACGAGGGAGTCTATCTGCACCAGACCATCGAGCGCCGTGCCGGCCGGCTGACCCGGCATCTCGACCTGCAGGAGGCGTTCGCCGCCCTGCGGCGGGGGGAGGCCGGCGGCGAATGGCGGGTGCACTGCCATGTCCCCGTCTTTCTCGAGACGCTGGATCGGCTGGGCACCACGCAGGGCTTTCTCGTCGAGATCCTGGACGAATGCCGGAAGCGTTTGGTGTCGCCGCATCTCGAGGCGGAGACCTACACCTGGGACGTTCTGCCGCCCGCCTTCGCCGGTGAGGACAAGGCGGCGTCGATCGCACGCGAGCTCAACTGGGTCAAGGAGCGGCTCGCCGCATGACGGCGCGTTCCGGGTTAGCCGTGGAGCCGCGCGTGCTCCTTCAGCTCGGCCGGATCTCCAACCTGCCGACCGTCTGGTCGAACGTGCTGGCCGGCATGGTCCTGGCGGGCGGCGTGCTGGCCCCGCTGCCGCTGGTGACCGTGCTCGTCGCCGCCTCGCTGATGTACACCGGGGGCATGTTCCTCAACGACGCGTTCGATGCCGAGATCGATGCGCGCGAACGGCCGGAGCGGCCGATTCCGAGCGGCCGCATCGGGCGGGGCACGGTCTACGCCATGGGGTTCGGGATGCTCGGGGCCGGCATCGTGCTCCTGGCGTTCGTCGCCTTCGCGGCGGCGGTGGCGGGCGTGCTGCTGGCCGGGGCGATCGTGCTCTACGACGCCTGGCACAAGGGCAACCTGCTGAGCCCCGTCGTCATGGGCGCCTGCCGGGTCCTGGTCTATGCGGTGGCCGGCTTTGCCGCGGTGGCGGCACCCGATCCGGCGCTCTACTGGGGGGCGGCGGCGCTCCTGGCCTATCTGATCGGCCTCACCTACGTCGCCAAGCAGGAGAACCTGGGCGAGGTCAAGAACCTCTGGCCGCTGGCCTTTCTCGCCTTTCCGTTCCTTTATGCTCTTCCGGCCCTTGGCGCCGGTGCACTGCCGGCGCTGCTCTACGTGGCGTTCGCCGCCTGGGCGGGCTTCGCGCTCAGCTTCATCCTGCGGCGGGACGGCAAGCGCAGCGTGCCGCGCACCGTGATCTCGCTCATCGCCGGGATCTCGCTCCTCGACGCCCTCCTGATCGCCTGGTCGGGTGCTGCCGGCCTCGCCGTCCTGGCCGCGCTCTGTTTTGCCGCGACCATGGCCGGGCAGCGCTGGGTGCGGGGTACCTGAGGCGGCGTGGACAAGGCGATGGACGGTTGGTAACGTCGGGATGAACGAGTCCGCGGCGGCTCGGGGTGCGGGCCACGATTCGCCGACACGAGGGGGGATGAGAGGGTGGCAAGCGGCAAGACGCCGGGCGAGCTGTTGGCGGGCTGGCTGGAGCGCCAGCTCGAGCCGGCAGCGTGGGCGTGGCTGGCGGCGCAGCGGCAGTCGGTGCGGTCGGGCGACGGCGACCGGGCGCTGTTCATGGCGATCAGCTTCGTCCAGCGCAAGGTTGGGAAGGCCGACCTGGCGCTCGATGCCGACGACCTGGCGGCAGCGGCCGCGGTGCGGACCGGCTGGGACCCTGCCGACTGGAGCGTCGACCAGGCGGCGCGCATCCTGCTGCTGCTCGACGGCGGCGGCAGTGGTGCCGGGTTCGCCGAGCGGCTGAAGAAGCTGATGAGCACGGCCGACGTCGCCGAGACCATCACCTTCCTGCGCGGGCTCCCGCTCTATCCCGATCCGCCCTTGCACCTCGCCCGGGCGCGCGAGGGCGCGCGCTCGAACATGCGCCCGGTCTTCGAGGCGGTGGCGCACAAGAATCCCTACCCGGTCGAGCAGTTCGACCAGAACGCCTGGAACCACATGGTCCTGAAGGCGCTCTTCGTCGGTTCCACGCTGCACCCCATCCAGGGCCTGGAGCACCGCGCCAACCCGGAGCTCGCCGGCATGCTGCGGGACTACGCGCACGAGCGCTGGGCGGCGGGCCGACCGGTGACGCCGGAGCTCTGGCGCTGCATCGGCCGCTTCGCGGACGGGCCGGCACTGGCCGATCTCGAGAAGGTCCTGACCACCGGCAGCGAGCGCGAGCGCGAGGGTGCGGCCCTGGCGCTGGCCGATTGCCCGAGGCCGGAGGCCAAGGCGCTGCTCGGACAGGCCCCCGATCTCGCCACCGCCATCGCGGGTGGCACGCTCACCTGGCAGGCGTTCGGCCACAAGCTCTGAGGACCAGATCCATGTTCATCGATCCGCACACCCACATGATCTCGCGCACCACGGACGACTACGAGGCAATGGCCAGGGCCGGCATCGTGGCGCTGATCGAGCCCTCGTTCTGGATCGGCCAGCCGCGCACCTTCGTCGGCACCTATATCGACTATCTCTCGACCATCGTCGGCTTCGAGCGGTTCCGGGCCGGACAGTTCGGCATTCGCCACTACTGCACGATCGGGCTCAACAGCAAGGAGGCCAACAACGAGGAGCTGGCCGAGGAGGTGATGGAGATTCTCCCTCGCTTCGCGCTCAAGGAGGGCGTCGTGGCCATCGGCGAGATCGGCTACGACGAGCAGACCGCGCTCGAGGACCGCTACTTCCGGCAGCAGGTGGAGCTCGCCAAGGAGCTCGGCCTGCCGATCATGATCCACACCCCGCATCGCGACAAGAAGCGCGGCACCCAGCGCTCGATGGACGTGCTCGAGGAGCACGGCATGGCACCGTCGAAGGTGGTCATCGACCACAACAACGAGGAGACGGTGAACGAGGTGCTGGATCGCGGATATTGGGCGGCATTCTCGATCTATCCCGGCACCAAGATGGGCAACGAGCGGATGAGCGAGATCGTGCGGCAATACGGGGCCGAGCGGATCATCGTCGACTCGGCCTGCGACTGGGGGATCTCGGAGCCGCTCGCCGTGCCCAAGACGGCCGAGCTGATGCGCCGTCGCGGCCATCCGGAGGAGCACATTAGGAAGGTCACCTACGCCAACGCGCTCTCGGCCTATGGCCAGAGCGGGCAGATGCAGGAGAGCGACTGGCTCGAGCCTGCGGCCATCGACCAGCGCACGCTCTATGCCGGCAACTCGATCCTGAGAGGCGGGCAGGAGCCCAAGGTCGAGCTGCCGAAGCGGGACCTGAGCAAGCTCGAGATCAGCTAGCGTAGGCCGGGCGGCTCGAGCGGGCCGCGGTCCAGAGCGCCGCCAGCGTGGCGATGGCGCAGAGGAGGAAACCGATCGACTCGCGCGCCTCCTCGACGTGGATCCAGTCGCGCCCGATCGTCGGCGCCAGCCAGATAAAGCCAGCGGCGAAGAAGGCCAAGCTGAGCCAGGCGCCGAAGCGCACCGGCGGGCGCACCGAGAAGCGGTCGGGGGCGAGCGCCGCGATCGCCGGCCACAGTGCACCCAGGAGATAGATCGGCATCCAGATATGCGGATCGGGATCGTCGATCTGCAGATAGGCGAAGAAGATCAAGCCGACCGCCAGGACGCCGCAGAGCCAGCGCATTCAAGCCCTCCCGTGCCATCATTCGCGACGTAGCAAGGAAGCAGCCCCTTGTCGACTGCGGTGCCCGACGCTTGCCCAGCCACCTACCGTCCGGCCAGTCGCGTGTGCCCTCCGGCATGGTCGAGCACCACGCGATGGAGTGCCAGGAACCGGTCGTAGGCACGAGCGATCACCGTCTCCGGCGTCTCGGTCTCGATCGGCCGGACATCCTCCCAGCGGATCAGCCAGGCCGGCCGGCGGAGCTCGCACGACACCTCGTGCTCGACCCCGGCCTCGTCGAGGACGTCGGCCGGAATGCCGGCGCGGGCGACGATGTCGTCGAGTGCGGTCCTGGCGACGGCGTTGCCGGCGATCAAGCGCTCGGCCCCGGGCGCCCCGTCGACCGGCAGGTAGTAGCCCTCGATCGCCATGCCCTTGTAGGGCACGACGAAGATGACCTCTAGCGGCAGGCCGGCACCCTGGTCGAGGGCGAGCCCGGCGGCGGTGCGCAACTCGTCGCACAGCGCCACGAGGTCGGTCGACCCGGGCACGTGGGGCGTAATCGCGATCGCCATCACCACACCGGCTTCGCGCGTGGCCTCGAGATGGAGCGGATGGCCGGGCAGCAGATCGACGTCGAGCCCGGGCCCACTGGCCGATGCGGGCAGTGCCGCCATGGCTGCGATGCAGCCGAGCGCAAAAATCCTCACGGGCGTTCCTCCTGGAAGGCCCCAGCCTGCCGGCGGGGGCCGATAGATGCTGGCGGCTCCCCCATGCTTACGCCCAGAGGATAGGCAGACGAACGAGCGTCGATCTGTTCGGTGCCGCACAGAGACGGTAGCTTACCCGCAGTAATCTCGTCGTGCCGTCGTCGACGGCCCGCCGCGTGGAGTGCCGGTGGGCTCGGCACCGCCGCCGTGGCATGCTCGATGGGGTGTGCCCGGCGCCATTGGATCTGCTAGGGCGCTCCTTTACCGGAAAGGTCGGCGATGCTGGATGGCGCAGTGTCGACCAGCCCTCGGCCCAACAGATTGCTCGCCTCGTTGCCTGCCCGTGCGCGGCAACGCTTGTGGCCGTGCCTCGAAGCCTGCCATCTGCCCTCGGGGTGGTGCATCGGCGAGGCGGGCAATCCGCTGTCCCACCTCCACTTTCCGATGGAGGCGATCGTCGCGCGAAGCTGTGCGACGGCCAACGGCCATTCGGTTGCTGTCGGCCTTGTCGGGGCGGAGGGCGTTCTCGGCCTGTCGCTCTTCCTCGGTGGCGGAGTCATGCCGTACGACAACACCGTGCTGGTGGCCAGGACCGCGCTCCGGCTGAAGGCGCCGGCGATGCTGGACGAGTTCCGTCGCGGCGGCGCCTTCCAGGCGGCACTCCTGCGCTACACCCAGGTGGTGTTGACGGAGATCGCGCTGGCCGTCGCGTGCAGCCGCCTGCATCCCCTCGAGCAGCGCCTCGGCCGCTGGCTCCTGCAGGTCGAGGATCGTGCCGGTGCCGGCGTGCTACACATGACCCACGAGTTGCTGGCCCGCGATCTCGGCGTGCGGCGCGAGGGCGTCAGCACGGCCGCCTATCACCTGCGCGAGTCCGGCCTCATCGACTATCATCGGGGTCACATCACGATCGCCGATCGCCGACGTCTCGAGGCTGCGACTTGCGAGTGCTATCGGCAGCTCAAGGCCGCGCTTGAGCATCTGCCTGGGCCGGATTCGACGGCCTGAGCCCCTTGCGGCTCCCCGGCCTGCCCTCGCCGCGAGCGCTCGCCGGGCCGAGGTGCTAAGAGGGGCGGCAGACCGGGAGGAACCGGTCGGTAAGGGCCGCGATCTGCCACCCGTTCAACTCCTGATAGGCGCGGATGCGGCGGTCCTCGTCGCGGGCGAAGACCTCGAGATAGAGGTCGGGCATGGCCGCCACGCTGAAGCTCTTCGGCGCCTTGGGGAAGTATTGGAGCGCCACGATGATGGGCTCGCCCAGGTCGCCGTTTCGCTCGGCGAGGCCGGCGCAGGCGGCCTCGATGACGTGCGTCCAGAGCTCGAAGCCCTCGTGGTCGTAGACGTAGATGCGCTTGCGCATGGCGACGCCGCGGTGCGGGTCGACGCTCTCCAGCGTGCTGCGCAGCACGCCTTCGACTGCGGGCATCCGGGTGACGTAGGCGAACTCGCTTTCGTTGCTGGTGGCGGCCGAGGCCGCGCCAGCCGTGAGCCAGACGAGCACTGCCGCGATGATGCCGATCCGCAAGGCGCTGCCCTTCGTTCCTGCCTGCCGTGCAGCTCGACCTATGTCGCCGGGCACGTCCGGCAAGACGAGGCGCGAAGCGGGCCGCGCGCGAGTAGCACCGGCCGCCGATAGCGGCTACACTGCGTCGATCGCGTGCGGATTGCGCCGCGATCAAGCACGAAAGGCGGAAGACCTTCTCGTGGACCAACGATCAAGGGAAGCTGAACCATGACTGTCGATACGAAGAGGCGCCTCGCGGCGTGCGTGGCGACGCTGGCGTTCGCCCTGCCGGCCGTTGCCCTGGCCCAGTCGTTGCCCACCTCGCGGGATCAGGTGGCCCATCCGGACGGCACGCTGCCGGGCAATCCCGAGCTGGCGCTGGTCCAGGTGGCGGACGGTTTCTTCGATCCGGTGAACGTCACCTCGGCCTATGACGGGTCCGGCCGGCTCTTCGTCGTGGAGCGGGTCGGCCGCATCCAGGTCGTCAACGCCGACGGCAGCGTCAATCCCGAGCCGTTCCTCGACCTCACCACCGTCAACCCGCTCGGCAACATCGTCCAGACCGGCTTCGTCGAGCAGGGTCTCTACTCCGTGGCGTTCCATCCGGATTTCGCCGAGAACGGCCACTTCTTCGTCCACTACGCCTCGCTGCCGTTCAACGGCGACGGGATGATCGCGCGCATCACGGTCGACCCGGACAGCCCGGACATGGTCACCGCCGAGCGGGTGAACGAGACGCTCAAGGTGATCATGCGTATCCCGCAGCCGTACTACAACCACAACGGTGGCGACATCATGTTCGGCCCCGACGGGTATCTCTACATCACCTCCGGCGACGGCGGCTGGGAGGGCGACGTGCTGCAGGTGGGCCAGGACCTCTCGACGCTCCTGGGCAAGATCCTCAGGATCGACGTCGACGTGCCCGAGGACGCGTTCGTGCCGTACGCCATTCCCGAGGACAATCCGTTCCGCCACGCCACGGCCGAGCGCGAGATGGTGCTGTTCGGGATCACCGAGGAGGGCTTCGCGCAGATCCGCCCGAACGCCCGGCCGGAGATCTGGCACTGGGGCGTGCGCAACCCCTACAAGATCGCCTTCGATCCCGAGACCGACGACCTCTGGATCGCCGATGTCGGCCAGAACCACTGGGAGATGATCAACTGGCAGCCGGCGGGTGTGGGCGGGCTGAACTACGGTTGGCCGACCCGCAACGGCACGCAGTGCCATCCCCTGACCGGCCCCGACGACGAGTGCGTGCTGATCGGGGCCCTGCCCGTCGCCGAGTACCCGCACAACGAGCCCTATCCGGGCGGCTCGACCGACCTGCCGACGGGCTGCTCGGTGCAGGGCTTCGGAGTCGCACGCTATGGCGGGATGGACGGGGTTTTCCTCTCCGGCGACTGGTGCTCCGGCCGGGTGTTCGGCACGGGCTGGGACGCGGCGGCCGGCAAGTGGGTGCTGCAGTCGCTGCTCCAGACCGACCTGCAGTTCACCGCCGGTGGCCGTGACGAGGACGGCACGATCCTGGCCGTCAACTGTAACTGCTTCTACCTTGCCGACCAGGGGCCGATGCAGAACCCGCCCGGTGCCCTCTGGCGGGTGGTGCCGGCGAGCGAGGTGCCGGAAGGTGCCGTGACGGCGCGCACCCTGCAGAACTGACCGGCCATCGATCGGCCGCCGCCGCGTCGGCGCGGCGGCGGCGCCCTTCTCGACGCAGAGCAAAGTCGCCTGCCATGCCCCGATCCCCCGCTGCGATCGCCATGCTTGCCGCACCGCTGGTCGCCGTCCTGGCCGTCTCCGCACCGGCCCAGGACACCCTGACGTTCCGCCACGTGTTCGACAATTCGCCCCTGGCCGTGGCCACCCCACGTGCTGGCGAGACCTTCAGCGACGCCGTCCAGGTCTTCCATGCCACCGGCGAGAACCCGTATCGCGGCGACGCCGCGGCCGCGGCCGCGGGCAAGCGGCTCTACGCCCGCTGGTGCCAGGCGTGCCACATGCCCGACGGCAGCGGCCGCATCGGTCCGTCGCTGATCGATGGCACCTACCGGTACGACCGGGTGGCGACGGACAAGGGCTTCTTCGAGGTGACCTACGGGGGTGCCGCCGGGGCGATGCAGTCGTTTGCCGGGCGCATTGACCAGGACGATCTGTTGAAGCTCATGGCCTACGTTGCGACTCTGAAGCGCGATTGAGCGCGCCCTCGGCGTCTCGGCACTCTGGACAATGCGGCCGCCCAGGGCTAGCCTGTAGAACACGCCGCGATCGTGCAAAACGCGGTGCAAATCAAACCCCCGGAGGCTTACCAACAATGATGCGAAGCATCCTTCTCGCCACGGCTGCCGTGGTGGCGTTCACCGCTGCGAGTGCGTCGGCCGAAGTGAATGTCAAGCTGGAGCCCTTCGTGACCGGCGTGAACGCGCCGATGGCGATGGTCCAGGTGGACGACAGTACGTTCTGGGTGCTGGAGCAGGACGGCCGCCTGCGCCGGGTGGTCGACGGCCAGTTGCAGGGCGTCCCGGTGCTCGACCTGCGCAGCAAGATCGTGACCCAGTGGCACGACTTCGACGAGCGCGGCACGCTCGGGCTGGCGCTGCATCCGGACTTCGCCAACAACGGCCTGTTCTACGTCGCCTACAGCGCGCCAATCGACTTCCAGGGCGATCTCGCCAAGCAGTTCTGGTGGTCGCATACCAACATCGTCTCCGAGTTCCGTCTGTCCGAGGACGACCCGGACGTCGCCGACCCGGCCTACGAGCGCATCGTCAGCCGCATCGACTGGCCGCAGTTCAACCACAACGGCCACTGGATCGGCTTCGGTCCCGATGGCATGCTCTACATCTCCACCGGTGACGGCGGCTATGCCAACGACTGGGGCATCGGCCACAACGTCACCATCGGCAACGGCCAGGATCTCACGGTGCCGCACGGCAAGATCCTGCGCATCAACGTCGACGGCGAGATCGACGACAACCCCGACCTCGGCGCCGAGGCGCTGCCCGAGATCTGGGCCTACGGCCTGCGCAATCCCTGGCGCTGCTCGTTCGACATGGGCGGCAACGGCGACCTGATCTGCGGCGACGTGCAGCAGAACAGCTTCGAGGAGGTCAGCGTCATCTCCGCCGGCGACAATCTCGGCTGGCGCGTGATGGAAGCCTCGCACTGCTTCGACTACACCGAGCCCGACAACCACCCGGCCGACTGCGACAAGACCGGGCTGCGGATGCCGGTCCTCGAGTACAAGAACTGCACGGCACAGCCCGACGGCTGCATGGGCATCTCGGTGACCGGTGGCTACGTCTATCGCGGGCCGAGCGAGGCGTGGCAGGGCAAGTACATCTTCGGCGACTGGTCGAAGTCGTTCGGCGAGATGGACGGCCAGATCTTCGTCGCCGATGCCGAGGGCGACAACTGGGACTTCGAGGTGGCCAACGTCACCAACATGGAGGGCAACCTGCCCTACATCCTGGCCTTCGCCCAGGACAACGCCGGTGAGGTCTATGCGTTGACCTCGATCACCACGGGCCCGAACGGCAAGCTGGACACGATCTACAAGATTGTGCCCGCCGACTGAGCCCATGCGGGTCGACGCGGGTGGCTCCGTCCCGGGCACCCGCGCCGGCCCGTTCCGACAAGGGTGGCCTCGGTGACGCGAGTCGCCGGGGTCGCTCGTCGTTTCGTCCCCAAAGTGGAGTGTTGGTGTTGGCAAGGCAGGTGACGATGCCGGCGCGTGTTCCGGTATTCGTGTTGACTTTGGTAATCTTGTGTCTCGCCGGGTTCCCGGCGAATGCTCAGCGGCTGAAGGATGCGAGCGGGCGCAACCCGATCCCGGAGATGCCGGCGGACCATCTGGAAAGCACCGCGGTAATCGCCGAAGGGCAGGTAATCTGGCAGGACCAGTGCGCGCACTGCCACGGCGCGAAGGCGTATCCGGGCAAGGCGCCGAAGCTCACGCCGCGCCGCTATACCCCGGCCTTCGTCTACGACCGCGTGACCTACGGCTTTCGCAAGATGCCGCCGTGGGAGGACGTCTATAGCGAGGACGAGCGCATCGCCCTCGTCGCCTGGATCATGAGTCGCAGTTTTTCGCCCTGAGGACCGGCCCGGCGGGCGCGAGCCTGGTCCGGCCCGCCCCCGGATAGCGTCGATCCGCCCCCGGTTCTGTGCTGTCAGGCGGGTGCGACGACGCTGGCCGGCCAGCGGCCGTTCACTGCGTAGCACTCGTCCGGCCCCGGCCAGGGCGGCATCGTGACGCCGACCGCGGCGAGCGGCTCGTCGCTGTCGCTGCGGAACTGGAAATGCGTGTCGGCGGGGATGGTGAGCGAGACGCCGGCGAACAGGTCGACCACTTCCTCGACGTCGCCGGCCCGGCGCCACATCCGCCCGCGGCCGCCGGTGACGAACCAGATCTCCTCGATCGTCCGGTGCGCCACCGCCCTCGACACCTGCCGCGGCGCGAGGGTGAAGTGCGCCATGCTGCCCCGTTCGAGCTGGAGCAGGATGCGCACCTCCGAGCCGTCGGGTGCCACGACATCGGCCGCGGCCGGCAGAATCCGAGTGGCGAAGGGCATGAACGGGTCCTTTCGTCGTGCGGGTCGGGAAGGTGATGCGGCGGCGGTCGCGCCGTTTTGCACCGGATTGCGATCGCTCGCCAGAGTGACCCGGCGAGTTGTCGCCGTTCGGGGACCACCAGGATCGTTAGTCTCGCATCGTCGGTTGCATTGCCCCGGGAACGGTGACACCAGGCTTTTGTAAGATTGCAACCACTTGGGTTGTTCAAGCCGACCTTGTCGCACGCCATTTTCTTGAAATCTTCGTAGGCATTGAAGCGAAAGTGGACCAGCAAGAAACAATAATGTATAAATGGGAGGTCATGGCTGTCACGTCGGCATCGCCCGATGTCAGGCTGCGCGGTTGCGTGCTGTCGGTTGCAGGTGTTCGGATTCGCATGTCGTCAAGCAGACGCGGCTGCGTGCAAAAGAAATTCTGGGCAGGTCGCCGGGCCGGAAATATGCCGGCATGGTTGGCCAAATAACTTGAGCCGAGCGGGTGGCGCAGGCGCTCTCGACGAGCGCGGCGTGATTGCGCGCCGAAGGCAGCCGGTCTGTCGACGTCACCAAGGAGGACAGGTGCGATGACCGATGATCAGATGCCGTCCGGGGGAATGCAGCAACGGGCCGGGAGCGAAATGCCCGGCGCCAGCATGGGCGGCAGCAAGGACGAGATGCCACGTGCCGAGATGGGCGGCGAAGGGACCAAGAGCGCCATCGGCGGCATGCCGGCCGGCGAGATGGCCGGGCCGGGCGACGCCAGGGCGACGAGCGGCGAGCGCGTGCTGGTCGAGCTGCGGTTGCCGGCGGGCCAGGGCGCCGAACTTATGGCGCAGGCGGCGAGCCTGCCTGGGGTCGTGGTCGATCCCACCTTCGCGCCCATGCCGATGCGGCCCGGCGGCGGCGAGGGCCCGTCCGGTCAGGCGCTCGACGCCGGCGAGAGCACGGTCGTCATCCGGGCGACCATCGACCCAGCCCGCCGTGCGGAACTGGAGGCGCAGCCGAACGTGGTGAAGGTCTGGAGCGACGGCCGGATCGCGCCCTTCGGTGCGCTGGCGGAGGAAGCCGTCGAGTTCGACCTCGGAGGCCCGGCGGCCCGTCACGCCGCGCCTTTCGAGCTGGTCGAGGGCATGGCGGCCTGCCCAATCGGCACATGCGACTGCTCGCCGGGAACGCCGCGCGGCACCATCGTCGATGTCGCCCGCTATCTCGGCGTGGACCAGATCTGGGCTGCGGGATCCAGGGGCGACGGTATCGTCGTCGGCATCGTCGACGGCGGCATCCGGGCGGCCGGGCGGACGATCAGGCCCGGCGAAGGTGGTGCCAAGCTGGACCGCGTCATCGGCGGCTGGCCCACCGCGAGCTGGGGCACCACGGCGGCCGCCTGGGGCGATCACGGCATGATGTGCGGCACGGACGTGCTCGGCATGGCCCCGAACGCCAGGCTCTACGATCTGCGGATCTCGGACGGCGACGCACTGTCGACGGCGCTCCAGGCCTTCCAGTGGGCGATCGACCAGCATCGCCGGGACGGCACGCCGCACATCCTCTCCAACAGCTGGGGGATGTTCCAGGAAAGCTGGGCACCGGACTACACGAAGAACCCGAACCATCCCTTCACGCGCAAGGTGCTCGAGGCGATCGACGCAGGGATCATCGTGCTGTTCGCCGCCGGCAATTGCGGCGGCACTTGTCCAGACGGGCGCTGTGGTGGCGATTCCGGACCCGGGCGGAGCATCTGGGGGGCCAACGGGCACGCCCGAGTTATCACCGTGGGTGCGGTGAACAGGAACGAGCAGTTCGTCGGCTACAGCAGCCAGGGGCCAGCGGCGCTGTCGGCGAGCAAGCCGGATTTCTGTTCGATCACCCACTTTACCGGCTACTTCAACAGCGACAGCGGCACCTCGGCAGCCACGCCAATTGCCGCCGGCGTCGTGGCCCTGCTCAAGCAGCGCAAGCCGTCCCTGTCCCAGGCCGAGGCGCAAGGCGTGCTCAAGGCGACGGCCAAGGATATCGGCCCGGCCGGCTTCGACCAGCATTCGGGGGCCGGCATCCTGCGCGCCAAGGCGGCCTACGACCAGGTTCGGCCCGCGGCGTGGTACGGCTGGGAGAGCCTGGGCGGGTTCTGCACCGACGGGGTCGGGGCGTCGTCCTGGAGCAGCGGCCGGCTCGACACGTTCGTCGTCGGCAACGACCGCCAAGTCTATCACAAGTGGTTCAGCGGCGGCTGGAGCGGCTGGGGATCGCTTGGCGGCAATCTCTACTCCAACCCGGCGGCGGTGTCCTGGGGTCCGAACCGGATCGACATGTTCGCGCTCGGCGGCGACCACGCGATGTGGCATCGCTGGTGGGACGGGTCGAGCTGGAAGGGCTGGGAGAGCCTGGGCGGGTTCTGCACCGACGGGGTCGGGGTATCGTCCTGGGCGCCAGGCCGGCTGGACTGCTTCGTCGTCGGCAACGACCGCCAGCTCTATCACAAGTGGTTCAGTGGTGGCTGGAGCGGCTGGGAGTCGCTGGGCGGCAATCTCTACTCCAACCCGGCGGCGGTGTCCTGGGGCCCGAACCGGATCGACGTGTTCGCACTTGGCGGCGACCACGCGATGTGGCATCGCTGGTGGGATGGGGCGAGCTGGAAGGGCTGGGAGAGCCTGGGCGGGTTCTGCACCGACGGGGTCGGGGTATCGTCCTGGGCGCCAGGCCGGCTGGACTGCTTCGTCGTCGGCAACGACCGCCAGCTCTATCACAAGTGGTTCAGTGGTGGCTGGAGCGGCTGGGAGTCGCTGGGCGGCAATCTCTACTCCAACCCGGCGGCGGTGTCCTGGGGCCCGAACCGGATCGACGTGTTCGCACTCGGCGGCGACCACGCGATGTGGCATCGCTGGTTCACCTGAGCGTCATTATCGGCCGCTGCCGGGAGGAGGTTGCGCGTGGGCGTGGCAGCCCTTCTGAGGTGCCACGCCCCTCGATGCGTCCGCGGTGGTCGCTACAGAATCCGCCGGGCCTGATCGCCCTTCGCCTGTTGCCGGTGGTCGGCATATGCGTCGGGGATGATGCTCCTTTGGCTTCCACTGGCGCTGTTCGGAGGCATTCTCCTTGGAATTGAGCCCGGGGTGAACGTCCGGCTGGCTTGGCATGCCGGGCACCCGGGTCCTGGCGGCGCTGGTGTCGTTTGGCGCCGCGACGTTGCGCCTCGGCGTGCTCGCCCTCGCCGCGCATTCGCTCGATCCGGTGACTGCGGCGGCTGCCCGTTGTCTCGTCGTCGGGATGCCACCGGTCCGCCGGCACTGGCACCCTCCTGCGCGCGGCGGCGCGCCGGAGGGCACGATGGTCACCGCGGGCGGGCCGGCGAGGCTGGTCGACGTCCTGGTCTGATGGCATCTCGGCGACCTGTTGCCGATGCGGTTCGGCAACGGCGTCGCCGCCGGCCACGGCGACGTCGGCTGGTCCTATGGAGGAGCTGTGGGGCATCACCGACCAACGGATTTGCCGCAAGCTGTCGCCGTCCGGCCCTGCATCCGCGGGCTGAGGCCGCGGCGCGGATCGCGGCGTCCATCGCGGCCGTGGTGATCGTTGCGCTCCTCGCCGGCGGAGCCTCCATCGGCCCCGGCACGGCGCCCCGCGAACACGTCCGCTACGTCAATGCGCTCTCGGATTCGTGGAAGGAGCAGATGCTCTCAACATCGTCCGGCTCCGCTACGCCGACGCGCGCACCTTCCTCGACGTCTCCCCGGTGGTCAGCGCCTGTTCCGTCCTGGCCGGCGTGCAGGGCAACGCCAACCTCAACCTGGGCACGCCGGACAACTACTCAACGCTGCCCAACGCTGTCACCTCGCTCGGGGTCGCCGCCGGCTTCAACGACAGGCCGACGAAGAGCTACACGCCACTGGCCGACCGCAAGTTCGCTCAGAGCCTGCGGCAGCCCATCCCGCCGCACGCGATCTTCTCGCTGATCGCCGGAGGCTGTCCGGTGGACGAGGTCATTTCGATGACCGTGCAGCGCAAGCCGGCGACACCCGACCCGTCGACCCGGCGTTCTACGGCGTCGTCGAGGCGTGGCGACGCATCCAGGCCTCGCGGACGTTCAGCACGCGGGTTGAGCAGCGCGGCGCCGATCAGGCGGTCATCGGCATCTTCGCGCCAAGCCTCGAGCCCGAGATGGCGCGCGACGTGGCGTTCATTGCAGAGACCTTGAATCTCAGTGCCGAGAACGGCGAAATCCTGCTGACCTACGGCGCCCTGCCGCGTTCGCCCGGCGAGTTCGCCGTGCTGCTGCGGTCGATGATCGAGCTCATGATGGAGCTTGCCGCCGACATCGACGTGCCGGTGGACCATGTCACGACGGGGCGGACTGTCGGGAGTGCGCCGCGGCAGGCAGGCACGCCCCTTGTCGACATGCCGCCCCTGAACATCCGGTCAGGCCCGGCAGCACCGCCCCATGCGGTCGCGTCGGTCCTCTATCGTGGTACATGGTGCCGGGTTAGCGACGAGGACTTCCGCTCGAAGTGGTCCTTGACCTTCCTGCTCCTGTTCTTCTCTCTGGCCGAGACGGGTGTCACGCCCGACGCGCCGGTGCTGACGCTCCCCGTATAGGAGACGTGCCTCAGCAGCCGGCCTCGCCCTTAGCGGCGTAGCTGCCGTCGCGGCGGCGCACCCAGACGTCACCCGCCCGGTCGGCATGGACGGTGAAGGGCTCGCCGGCGAACACCGGGCCCATGGCGCGGAACGCGAAGCGGCCGAGCGGGTGCTCGGGGTCGAGGGCCTGGGCGGCGCCGGCCATCAGGGTGGCGAGTAGCGGGCCGTGGACGACGAGACCGGGATAGCTCTCCTCGTCCCGTGCATAGGGCAAATCGTAGTGGATGCGATGCCCGTTGAAGGTCAACGCCGAGTAGCGGAAGAGCATTGTCGGGTCGGCGGTCCAGGACTCGACGCGGTCGCTGCCCTCCGGGGCTTCCGGCGGTGGCGGCGGGGCCGCGGCACCGGGCTGGGGCGGCTCGCGATAGACGATGTCGTGCCGGTCCGTGAGGGCGAGGCCATGTGGGCCCGTGATCTCGTGGCGGACGGTGACGAAGACGAGCCGGCCGCTGCGCCCCGTCTTCTCCTCGATCGCCTCGATCACCGAGCGGCGCTCGACGGCAGCCCCCACCGGTAGCGGGGCGCGGAAGTCGACGCGGCTGCCGGCCCACATCCGGCGCACCCGTCCGAGATCGGGGAGGAAGCCGCCGAGCCTGGGGTGGCCGTCCGAGCCGAGGTCGCTCCGGCGCCTGATCTCCCAGAAGGACAGCCAGTGCCACAAGGGTGGCAAGGCGGCACCCTCGCCGGGCGGGTCGCCCGGGCGGTCGAGGGTGGCCCAGAGGGCCGCCACGCGTTCGGGCTGGATGGTGTCCCTGGCCATCGTCTCGCGGCCGAGCCAGGTGGAGAGGTCAGTAGCCACGCGGCAGCTCCAGCACGTTCTGGGCGATGAAGGCGAGGACCATGTTGGTCGAGATCGGGGCCGTCTGGAAGAGGCGGCATTCGCGCCACTTGCGCTCGATGTCGTATTCCCTGGCAAAGGCGAAGCCGCCGAAGGTCTGAAAGCAGGCCTCGGCTGCGGCCCAGGCAGCCTCGCTGCTCAGGAGCTTGGCCATGTTGGCTTCGGGGCCGCAGGGGGTTCCAGCATCGAAGAGGGCGGCCGCTTTCCTGGCCATGATCTCGGCCGCCTCGAGCTGGGCGTACGCCCGGGCCAGAGGGAACTGGATGCCCTGGTTCTGGCCGATCGGCCGGCCGAACACCTGGCGCTCCCGGGCATAGGCCGTGGCCTTCTCGATGAACCAGCGGCCGTCGCCCACGGCCTCGCCCGAGAGCAGGATGCGCTCGGCGTTCATGCCGTCGAGGATGTAGCGGAAGCCCTGACCCTCCAGGCCGATCAGGTTTTCCGCCGGGACCTCGAGGTCGGCGATGAAGACCTCGGTCGTGTTGTGGTTGATCATGGCGTCGATGGGGCGGATGTCGAGGCCGTTACCCTTGGCCTCACGCAGATCGACGAGGAGCACCGAGAGGCCGTCGCTGCGCTTTTTGCACTGCTCGACCGGGGTGGTTCGCACCAGCAGCAGCATGAGGTCGGAGTGCAGCGCCCGGCTGGTCCAGATCTTCTGGCCGTTGACGATCCAGCGATCACCCCGGCGCTCGGCCCGGGTCTTCAGCATCGGTGTGTCGGAACCGCTCGTAGGCTCGGTGACACCGAAGGCCTGCAGGCGAAGCCTGCCGGCCGCGATCTCGGGCAGGTAGCAGGCCTTCTGCTCGGGGCTGCCGTGCCGCAGCAGCGTGCCCATGGTGTACATCTGGGCGTGGCAGGCAGCGGCGCTGGCACCGCGGGCGTGGATGGTCTCGAGGATGACGGCTGCGCCCCGGAGCGGCAGGCCGGCGCCGCCGTGCTCCTCGGGGATGAGGGCGGCGAGGTAGCCCGAATCGGTCAAGGCCTCCACGAAGGCCGTGGGGTAGCCGTCCCGGGCATCGAGCTCGCGCCAGTAGCTGCCGGGAAAGCCCTGGCAGATGCGCGCCACCTGCTCGCGGATCTCCGGATAGTCCCGGTCGATGGCCATGGCGGTCATGGGTGCGAGGCTCCGATGTCGCAGCGGCTGCGGTCTCGATCGTGCCGAGTATCACGTGCCTGCCTGATCGATCCAGCGCTGTCGTGTCACCGTCTGGCTCGGGCGGCGCGCCACCCCGGGCACAGTAGCCGCCTCACCCGCCCTGGGGCAGCCAGCGCTCGCCCTGGCGACGGACCCGCTCGTGATCGCCGCTGTCGAGCTCGCCGACCAGGATCACCTCGTCGCCGGCATCGCCTTCGGCGCGGCGGAGCTCCGCGATCGGCACCAGGACAAACGTCCCGGCCTCGCCGTCGAGGGCGACCACGACCTTGCGGATCCGGTCGTCCTCGTCGACGATAAGATCCTCGATCCCGCCGATCGCCTGACCCTCGCCGTCCACGATCGCCGAACCGAGAAGCGCCTCGATCGTCCAGTCGCCGAGCTCCGGATCGAGAAGCGCCTCCTGCCGCTCCTCGGCATCGAGGCTCGCATAGCCGCGCTCGCCCTCGAGTGTGTGCGTGGACACGCCACCCCCGACCGCGTCGTCACCCTCGCCCATGCCGTGGGCTGGGCCGTCGGCGAGCGTCTCGCCGTCGACCGGCTGTTCGGTGTCGGTCAGCTCTTCCGCCGCCGCTTTAGCCTCGCCCCCCAGTGCAGCCGCGCCGGCGAGCAGCGCCACCGCCGAAGCGGTCGCCATCAGGATCTTGCGCATGGTCGTTTCTTCCTTCGCATGAACCGATCGGTAGGCGTCGATCGAGACTGTCGTCAGAGAAGCAACCTATTGCCAGACCTGAGGTTCCCGCCCCGGCTGGCTATTCCGGCACCCCGGCGGCGCGCAGGCCGTCGACGTAGCGGGCCAGCAGGTCGGGGTCGCCGATCGGCTCGAGCCCGGCGAAGCGCGAGACGGTGAAGTCGGGCGCCAGGTCGAGGCAGCGTCGGGCGGCGGCGCGCGCCTGGGCGAGATCGCCGAGATTGGCCCAGGCGGCGGCGGCGCCAGACGTAGTGGTAGAACTTGTCGCTTGCCATCGGCTCGAGCACGGCGATCGCATCGGCGTAGCGCGCGGCGGCGAGATAGCCGAGGGCCAGCTCCTCGCGGTAGCTCTCGGCGGACAGCGGGTCGAGCTGCATGGCCGTCTCGATCCGTCGGATGGCGCGCTCGGCGAGGTCGAGATTGGTCAAAAGCAGGCCGAGCTTGAGGTTCAGCGCGGGGTTGTTGGGGTTGAGCGCCAAGGTCCGTCAGCAGTGCCGCTCGACGGCTTCGAACCGGCGCCGATGCAGTCAGGCGAGGCCAAGGACGAGATGGCCCCAGGGCTCCGACGGGTCGAGGCGAACGGCCTCGGCGGCAGGGTCGTGGGCGCGCTCGATGGATACGGCCGCATCCTCCCAGAAGAATTGCTGCAGGTGGGTCAGCGCCAGTTCCGTCCAGGCGCGCGTAATCGGCAGCGAGGCGGGTCGCCTGCACCAGAGGCGCCTGCGCCTCGGCCGCCGGCGCATGACGGTGCCGCAGCGCCCGGCCGCGCAACAGGAGATCGTAGGCGTCTGGATCGGCCGGCGCCTTGGCCAGGGTCCGCTGGAGCAGCTCGTTCTGCAGCGGCACGCCCAGGGTGGCGGCAGTGGTGCGCGTCGGGTTGTCCTTCACGGCGAAGACATCGGCGACGGCACGATCGTAGCGATCGGCCCAGAGATTCGTGCCGGTCGCGGCCTCGATCGGCTGGGCCGTCGCGCGGGACCGATCACCGGCGTTGCGAGCGTCGCCCTCGACGACGTAGCGGGCGCACGGTGCACGGCCGATTCGTGCCACGTCGACCGTCTCTCCCTTGTACCGGAACTTCGAGTTCCGAGCGGTCACCCGGCAGTCGCGGAACCGGGCGAGCTCGGTGGTGATGTCTTCGGTGAGCCTGTCGGCAAAAGACTCGTCGGCCGCATCGGGACTCATATTGGTGAACGGCAGGATGGCGATCACGGGTCGGCCCCCACTGCCGTCGACGGGCAAGGCGCGCCCGGCGGTGTCGGCTGATGAGGTGCCACGGAGTGCAAAGACCTGGACCGGTCGGTCGATGTTCTTGCGCGCCTGCGGGCCGAGATCCTCAAACACGAGATCGATCTTGTCGGCCGCCTGCTCGTGAGTGCTGGCCGAGACGTAGATGTCACCGGGCTTGGCCAGCGCTTCGAGCCGGGCGGCGATGTTGACACCATCGCCCAATACATCGTCGCCGTCGACCACGACGTCGGCGAGATCGATGCCGATGCGCAAGGCGGATCCGTGCTCCAGCCGGTCCAGCCCACCCTGCACCGCAACGCCGGCTTCCACTGCATCGACGGCGCATGCAAACGCGACGAGAAAGCCGTCGCCCGTGGTCTTGACCAGACGCCCGCCATGAGCCGCCAAGGCCGGCTTCAAGACTTCGGCGCGCAAAGCCCGCACCGCCGCGTCGTTGTCACGCATCAGGCGACTATAGCCGACCACGTCGGCGCACAGGATCGCGGCAAGCAGGCGCTGAACCCTTGGTTCGGCCATGGACTGGCGCTCCAGGTCGGACCCGGGGCAGCATTTTCTTGCGTGTCTTCAATCCACGTCCAAGCCACTGCCCGCTAGCCCGACGATGCCCTGGCGCGCAAGAGCGCCACCAGTGCCCGGTCGCGCTCGGCCTCGAGCTCGGCGATGGTTCGGCCGGCGGCCTCCTCGGCGACGCCCTCGACAAGGAGCCGGCGGGTCGCCGCGTCGAGCGTGGGCGTGCCCAGCGTGGCCCAGCGTCGCTCCTGGCTGGCGCCGAGATGGGCCAGGTAGGCGCCGAGGCCGCCGGCACCGCCGCCGGTGTGGTAGGCGAGGTGCGCACCCTGGACGGCCCAGCGCAGGCCTGGGCCATGGGTCAGCGCCGTGTCGATGTCCTCGACGCTCGCCACCCCACTCGCGGCCAGGTGCACGGCCTCGCGCCAGAGGGCGGAGGCCAGCCGGCCGGCGATGTGGCCCTCCATTTCGCGCTTCAGGCGCACCGGGCGCTTGCCGATGGCGGTGTAGAAGGCGGCCGCAGCCCTGGCCACGGCGTCGTCCGGCGCGAACAACTCGACCAGCGGGATCAGGTGCACGGGATTGAACGGGTGGGCGACGATGAGCCGTTCCGGGCGGCGCATCCCCGCGGCCATGGCCGACCAGAGCAGCGCCGTGGTGCTGCTCGCGATCAGGGCGTCGTCGGCCGCGACGGCCTCGATCGCGGCGAAGAGCTGCCGCTTCAGCGCCAGCTTCTCGGGGGCGTTCTCCTGGATCAGCCGGGCCGGGGCCACCGCGTCCTCGAGCGACGCGGCGAGGACGAGCCGACCCGGTGTGATCGGTGCGAGCTCGGCCAGGGCATCGAGTAGCGGGGCCAAGCGCGCCTCGAGGCTCGCCAGCCGCTCCCGCTTTGGATCGAAGGTGCGCACCTCCAGCCCCGCCGCCAGGAAGAGCGCCGTCCAGCCGGTGCCGATCAGGCCGCAGCCGATGACGGCAACTGGGCTCTCGGCCGTGGTTGGGCGTGCCATCGCTGTCAGACCGAACGGGTAATGCCGCCGTCGATCCGGATACTCTGGCCGGTGACGTAGCTCGAGCGGTCGGTGGCGAGGAAGGCGATCAGCTCGGCGACCTCGTCGACCCGGCCGTAGCGGCCCATCGGGATGCGGGCGCGACGCTCCGCCTTCTCGGGCAGGCTGTCGATGAAGCCGGGGAGCACGTTGTTCATGCGGATCCCGTCTTTGGCGTAGCGGTCGGCGAAGAGCTTGGTGAAGGAGGCGAGGCCGGCGCGGAAGACGCCAGAGGTCGGAAAGTCGGCCTCGGGTTCGAAGCAGGCGTAGGTCGAGACGTTGACGATCGCGCCACCGCCCTGCGCCTGCATGACGGAAGTGACGAGGCGGGCCATGCGCACGACGTTGAGGAGATAGTATTCCATGCCGTGCTGCCAGTCGGCGTCGCTGATGGCGAGCAGCTCACCCTTCGGTCCGTGCCCGGCGCTGTTGACCACGGCATCGATCCGGCCCCAGCGCCCCATCGCGGCCTCGACCACGCGCTCGAGGTCGGCGGGCTCCAGGCTGGAGCCCGTGACTCCCACCCCGCCGAGTTCGGCCGCCAACCCCTCGCCCCGACCCGAGGGCGAGAGGATCGCGATCTGATGGCCTTCCGCCGCCAGCCGGCGCGCCGCGCCGGCGCCGATCCCGCTGCCGCCGGCAGCGATCAGTGCGACCTTTTCCGTGCTCATGACCCCCGTCCTCTCGCTGGCGCCCGAACCGACACCACCGCTGCCCGGCCGTCAAGATCGACGGTCAGCGCGCTGCCGGTACCGGCGGGGCGACGATGGTGGCGGGCGTCGGCCGCTGGCTCAACCAGACGCTGCCCAGCACGATCCCCACCCCCACGAGTTGCCAGGGAGTCAGGGTCTGGGCGAGCACGAGCCAGCCGAGGATGACGGCGGTGATGGGGCTCAGGAGCCCGAGCGGCGCCACGATGCCCGGCTCGAGCCGGGCGATGCCGCGAAACCAGAGGAGATAGGTCAGGGCCGCCCCGATCAGGCCCATATAGACGAAGCCTGTCCAGTTGGCGGCGCTCAACGGTGGCAAGGCCGGTTCGAAGAGGAAGGCCGCCGGAACCAGGAGGATGCCGCCGGCGCTCAGCTGCCAGGCGGTGAAGGTGACGGGCGAGACCGGCGGCCGCCAGCGCCGGCTCAGCACCGTTCCGAGCGCCATCGAGGCGGCCCCGACCAGGCCGGCTGAGACGCCCACGGGATCGAGGGCGGCGGCCGGGGTCAGGATCAGGAGCGCCACCCCGCCGATCCCGGCGATGGCAGCGGCGACGCTGACGAGGCGAATGGGTGAGCCGAGGACGAGGTACGCAACGAAGATGACGATAAGCGGCTGGATGGCGCCGACGGTCGCCGCAGCACCGCCGGGCAGGCGGTACGCCGTGACGAACAGTAGCCACCAGAAGATCGAGATGTTCAAGGCGCCGAGGACAAAGGCCCGCAGCCACCAGACGCCGGTCGGCAGCCGGCGGCCGATCAGCAGCAGGACGAAGCCGGCAGGGATCGCGCGCAGCATGGCGACGGTGAGCGGGTAGCCGTCGGGCAGAAGCTCGGTCGTCACCAGATAGGTGCTGCCCCAAATGGCGGGGGCCAGCGCCGTGAGAAGGACGTCAGCGGTGCGATTCATGCGCCGCAGCCTTGCACCATCACGCGGCCAGCGACAAGCCGGGCGACAACAGCCGCTACGGCGCCACCCCCTCGCCTCAGCTGCCGAGCGCTTCGGGTTCGACCGCCTCGATGTCGAAGGCGGCGGCGATGAGCGAGCGGGTGTAGGCGGCCTTGGGGTGGGTGAAGATCGCCTCGGCGGTGCCCTGCTCGACCACCTTGCCCTGGCGCATGACGATGACCTCGTGGCTGAGCGCCCGGACCACGCGGAGGTCGTGGCTGATGAAGAGGTAGGCCAAGCCGTAGCGGGTCTGAAGGTCGCGCAGAAGGTCGACGATTTGTGCCTGGACGGACATGTCCAGCGCCGAGGTGGGCTCGTCGAGGACGACGAAGCGGGGCTTCAACGCCATGGCGCGGGCGATGGCGATGCGCTGGCGCTGGCCGCCGGAGAACTCGTGCGGGTAGCGGTCCTGCATCGCGGGGTCGAGCCCGACCTCCTCGAGCGCGGCGGCAACGAGGTCGCGCCGTTCGGCCGCGTCCTTGCCGATCTTGTGCAGGACGAGGCCCTCCTCGATGATCTGGCTCACCGACATGCGTGGGCTGAGGCTGCCGTAGGGGTCCTGGAAGACGATCTGCATCTCCCGGCGCAAGGGGCGCATCTGGCTCCAGGACCAGCCCTGGATGTCCTGACCGTCGAAGCGGATGCCGCCGGTGCTGGAGAGGAGGCGCAGCAGGGCCAGGCCGAGCGTCGTCTTGCCCGAGCCGCTTTCGCCGACCACGCCCACGGTCTGGCCCTCGCGGACGTCGAAGGTGATCCCGTCGACCGCCTTGACGAATCCCACTGTCCGCTTCAGGAGTCCGCGCTGGATCGGGAAATGCACCTTGATGTCGCTCGCCTGGACGACGCTCCCGGCCGACAGATCGGCCTCGGGCGGCTGGCCCTTGGGCTCGGCGGCGAGGAGGTGGCGGGTGTAGGGGTGCCGGGCGGCGGTGAAGATCGTCTCGGTCGGCCCCTGCTCGACGATCTGCCCGTCCGTCATCACCGCCACCCGGTGCGCTACCTTGCGGACGATCGTCAGGTCATGGGTGATCAGGAGGACGGCCATCCGCAGCCGCTCCTGGAGCTCGCGGATCAGCGCCAGGATCTGCGCCTGGACGGTGACATCCAGCGCCGTCGTCGGCTCGTCGGCGATCAGCAGGTCGGGCTCGTTGGCCAGCGCCATGGCGATCATCACCCGCTGGCGCTGGCCGCCCGAGAGCTGGTGTGGGTAGGATTTGAGCCGGGTCTCGGCGTCGTCGATGCGGACGAGCTCCAAGAGCTCGAGCGTGCGCTTCCTGGCCTCGGCTCCCGTCATGCCGCGATGCAGCTCGAGGATCTCGCCGATCTGCCGCTGCACCGTGTGCAGCGGGTTCAAGGAGGTCATCGGCTCCTGGAAGATCATCGAGGCCTTGTTGCCGCGGACCTGCCGGAGCACTCGGTCTGACTGGCCCATCAGCTCCTCGCCGTCGAGCTTGATGCTGCCCGAGGGGTGCCAAGCCTTGGGGTAGGGCAGGAGCTGGAGGAGCGAAAGGGCGGTCACCGACTTGCCGGAACCGCTCTCGCCGACCAGGGCCAGGGTCTCGCCCTTGCCGATGGTGAAACTGACGCCCCGGACCGCCTGGATGTCGCGCTCGCCGGAACCGAAGCTGACCGACAGGTTCTCGACCTCGACGAGGCTCATGCTCTGGCTTTCGTTCTGGCGGGGGCTGCAGCGGGATCGGCGGCCGCCGTGACCTGGGTGTGCTCCTTGGGTGCGGCATCGAGCGCCAATGCCGCATAGGTTTTCCGCGGATCGAAGGCGTCGCGGACCGCCTCGAAGATGAAGATCAGGAGCGAGAGCATCACCGCCAGAACGAGGAAGCCCGAGATGCCGAGCCAGGGGGCGTGGAGGTTGTTGCGGCCCTGCGCCAACAGCTCACCCAGCGACGGCGAGCCCGGCGGCAGGCCGAAGCCCAGAAAGTCCAGGCTGGTGAGCGTGGTGATCGAGCCGTTGAGGATGAAGGGCATGAAGGTGAGCGACGCCACCATGGCGTTGGGCAGGATGTGGCGGAACATGATGGTGGCGTTGCCGACACCCAGGGCCCGGGCCGCGCGGACGAAGTCAAGATTGCGGGCGCGCAGGAACTCGGCCCGGACGACGTCGACCAGGGCCATCCAGCTGAACAGCAGCATGAGGCCCAGGAGCCACCAGAAGCTGGGCGTGACGACCGAGGCCAGGATGATGAGCAGGTAAAGGGTCGGCAGGCCCGACCAGATCTCCATGAAGCGCTGGAAGCCGAGGTCGACCCAGCCGCCGAAATAGCCCTGCACCGCACCCGCCATGATGCCGACGATGGAGGAGAGGATGGTCAGCGTCAGGCCGAAGAGGACGGAGATGCGAAAGCCGTAGATCACCCGGGCGACGACATCGCGGGCCTGGTCGTCGGTGCCGAGCCAGTTCTGCGCCGTCGGCGGCGAGGGGGCGGCGACACCGAGGTCGCGGATGACGGTGTTGTAGCTGTAGGGGATGGGCGGCCAGAGGATCCAGCCGCTCTCCTCGATCAGCTCCCTGACGAAGGGGTCGTGGTAGTCGGTCGAGGTGGGAAAGAAGCCGCCGAACTCGGTCTCGGGGTAGTCGACCAGGACCGGGAAGTAGGTCTGCCCCTCGAAGCGGACCATGAGCGGCCGCTCGTTGGCGATGAACTCGGCAAAGAGGCTGAGGACGAAGAGGACGGCGAAGACGTGCAGCGACCAGTAGCCGCGCTGGTTCAGGCGGAAGTTCCAGAAGCGGCGCTCGTTGACCGGGTTGAGCCTGAGCCGGAAGCCGAAGAGGCGGGGCTCCTGGACCCTGGGCCGGGCCATCAGACGTCGCGCCGCTCGAAGTCGATCCTGGGATCGACGAGGACGTAGGTGAGGTCCGAGATCAGCTTCACGACGAGGCCCAGAAGCGTGAACATGAAGAGCGAGCCGAACATCACCGGGTAGTCGCGCCGCAGCGCCGCCTCGAAGCCCAGGAGGCCCAGGCCGTCGAGCGAGAAGATGATCTCGATGAGCAAGGCGCCGGTGAACAGGATGCCGATGAACGCACCGGGGAACCCCGCGATCACGATCAGCATCGAGTTCCGGAAGACGTGGCGGTAGAGGACCTGGCGCTCGTCCAGGCCCTTGGCCCGGGCGGTCATGACGTACTGCTTGTTGATCTCGTCGAGGAAGCTGTTCTTGGTCAGCATGGTGAGGCCGGCGAACGCACCGATCGTAAGGGCGAGCAGCGGCAGCGTCATGTGCCAGAAATAGTCGACGATTCGCATCGGCCAGGAGAGCTCGTGCCAGTTGTCCGAGACGAGGCCGCGCAGCGGGAACCAGTCGAGATAGCTGCCGCCGGCGAAGACGACGATCAGCAGGATCGCGAAGAGGAAGCTCGGGATGGCGTTGCCGACGATGACGACCGCACTGGTCCAGACGTCGAAGGTCGAGCCGTCCCTGACCGCCTTCCTGATGCCGAGCGGGATCGAGATCAGGTAGGTCAGCAGCGTCGTCCAGAGGCCCAAGGAGATCGAGACGGGCAGCTTCTCGGCGATGAGCTGGGTGACCGTCTTGTCGGAGAAGAAGCTCCGGCCGAAGTCGAGGCGGACATAGTTGCCGAGCATCATGAAGAAGCGCTCGTGCGCCGGCTTGTCGAAGCCGTACATCCGCTCGATCTCGGCAATGAAGCGCGGGTCGAGGCCCTGGGCCCCGCGATAGCCGCTGTCGCTGCCGTCGCCGACCTGCCGCTGCGCGGCCTCGCCGCCTTGCGCGGCACCGGTGAGCCTGGCCGTGCTCTCGATCGCGGTGCCCGAGATCTCGGCGATCATCTGCTCGACCGGGCCACCCGGGGCCGCCTGGATGACGATGAAGTTGACCACCATGATCCCGAACAGGGTCGGGACGATGAGCAGCAGCCGGCGGACGATGTAGGCGAGCATCTGGGCGTTCTAGCCCGATCCCGGGCCGCTGGCTATTCGGTCACCGGCTCGAGGTTGAGGTCCCCCTGGCGGCGCGCGACGCGCTCGGCCTTCGCCGGATCGACCCACCAAGCCTGGAGGTCGAGGCCGTAGCGCGGGTCGATGGCCGGGCGGTCGAACTTGTCCCAGTAGGCGACCCGGGTCACCGGCGAGTACCAGTGCGGGATGACGTAGTGGCCGAAGAGCAGGACGCGATCGAGGGCGCGCGTCGCGGCCACGAGATCGTCGCGGTCCTCGGCGGTGATCACCCGCTCGATCATGGCGTCGACCACCGGATCGCAGATGCCGGCGTGGTTGCGCGAGCCCGGCGTGTCGCGGGCTTCGCACGACCAGAAGTCGCGCTGCTCGTTGCCGGGCGAGAGCGACTGGCCCCAGACGCTGACCACCATGTCGAAGTCGAAGGCGTCGACCCGGTTCTGGTACTGGGCGGTGTCGACCGTTCGCATGGTGGCGTCGATGCCGAGCCGCTCGAGATTGCGCAGGAACGGCCCGGTGATCCGCTCGAAGGCCGGGTTGACCAGGAGGATCTCGAAGCGCATCGGCTGGCCGGTCTCGGTGTTGACCAGCTTCCGCGTCGCCCGGTCGACTTCCCAGCCGGCCTCCTGCAGCATCTCGAAGGCGGTGCGCAGATTGCCCCTGAGCTCGCCCGAGCCGTCGGTGGCGGGCGCCTCGTAGACCGTGGTGAAGACCTCCTCGGGGAGCCGGTCGCGGAACGGCTCGAGCAGCGCCATCTCGCGCGCGTCGGGCAGCTCCTTGGCGGCGAGCTCGGTGTTGGAGAAGTAGCTGTAGCTCCTGGCGTACTGGTCGAAGAAGAGGGTCTTGTTCGACCACTCGAAGTCGAACGCATAGGCCAGCGCCCGGCGCACCCGCGGGTCCTCGAAGATCGCCCGCCTGGTGTTGAAGACGTAGCCCTGCATGCCGGTGCCGCTCTCGTCGGCGATCTCCTCGCGCTTGATCAGGCCGGCGTCGACGCCGGGGCCGGTATAGGCGGTGGCCCAGAGCCGGGCGGTGTTCTCGACGCGGAAGTCGTACTGGCCGGCCTTGAAGGCCTCCAGTGCCACGTTGGAATCGCGGAAGTACTCGTAGCGGATCTGGTCGTAGTTGAACCGGCCCTTGTTGACCGCGATGTCCCTGCCCCAATAGTCGGGCACGCGCTCGTAGGTGATCGAGCGGCCGGGATCGACGCGGCCGATCCGGTAGGGGCCGCTGCCGAGCGGCGGCTCGAGGGTCGAGGCCTCGAAGTCGCGGCCCTCCCAGTAGTGCCTGGGCAGGATCGGCATCTGACCGACGATCAGTGGCAGCTCGCGGTTGACCACCCCGTCGAACTCGAAGACGACGCGGCGCTCGCCCTCCTCGCGGGCGCTTACCACATTGGCGTAGTAGGCGCGGTAGAAGGGGTGGCCCTTGGCCTTGATCGTCTCGAGGCTCCAGATCACGTCTTCGACCGTGATCGGCTCACCGTCGTGCCAGCGCGCCTCGGGGCGGAGCGTGAAGGCGACCCAGGAGCGGTCCTCCGGCATCTCGATGCTTTCGGCGAGGAGGCCATACTCGGAGAAGGCCTCGTCGTTCGAGCGCTGGGTCAGGGTTTCCCAGACCACGCCAAGCCCGGCGGCCGCTTGGCCGCGCAGAATGTAGGGATGGAGGCTGTCGAAACTGCCGATGGCCGAGTAGACCATCGTGCCGCCCTTGGGTGCCTCGGGGTTGGTGTACTCGAAATGGGTGAAGTCGGGCGGGTACTTGAGATCGCCGTGCATCGCGATGCCGTGCGCCGGCTCGACTGCCTGGACCGGTCCGAGCCCGGCCAAGGCCACCACGAGCGCTGCCGCAAGCATCGCCGATCGAAACATGCCTGACCCTTCCTGCGTGCCGACAGGCCGGGCACGACCCGGCCGATCCTGCAGCAGCATTTAGCCGTGCCGGCCGCCGATGCAACCAAAGGGTAGCTGCGCGGGGCGCCGCCCGGATTAAATCATGCCCATGAGCGACGCTGCGCGGCTTGCCTGGTTCACTGGATGTCGAGAGGCTTCGGGTCGTCGCTCAGGCTGTGCAGATAGGCGATCACCGCGGCGCGGTCGGCCTCGTTGCGCAGGCCGGCGAAGGCCATGCGGTTGCCCGGCGCGAAGCCGCGCGGATTCTCGAGGTAGGCGTTAAGCTTGTCGACGGTCCAGATGCCCGCAATGCTGGTGAGTGCATCAGAGTAGTTGAAGCCCTCGTGGTGACCAACATCGGCACCGAAGACCCCCCAGAGGTTAGGGCCGACCCGGTTCTGCCCGCCCTGGTCGACGGTGTGGCAGGCGGCGCACTGGCGAAACGTGCGCTCGCCGTCGGCAGGATCGGCGGCGGCCACCATCGCGACCATCGGGCTCGCGTCGGCGGTCGCGGCCGCGGCGGGCTCCTCGGCAGCGGCGGCCGTCTCCTCTGCCGCGGCGGG
The DNA here is from genome assembly GCA_964460465.1 of uncultured Geminicoccaceae bacterium. Classification (GTDB taxonomy): domain Bacteria; phylum Pseudomonadota; class Alphaproteobacteria; order Geminicoccales; family Geminicoccaceae; genus SLRI01. Next base: position 60,826 of record CAYWSB010000002.1, read on the forward strand.
CTCCTCGGCGGCGGCGGCCGTCTCCTCTGCCGCGGCGGGCTCCTCGGCAGCGGCGGCCGTCTCCTCTGTCGCGGCGGGCTCCTCGGCGGCGGCGGCCGTCTCCTCTGTCGCGGCGGGCTCCTCGGCAGCAGCGGCCGGCGGCTCGGCGACGGGCTCCTCGGCCAAGGTGGCCGCGGTCTCGGCCTCGGCAGCGGGCAGCGGGAGGGGGTCGTGCGACAGCCCGCGCAAATAGGCGATGAGGTTGGCGCGGTCGGCGGCATTGCGCAGGCCGGCATAGCTCATCGAGGTGCCGGGCGCCCAGCCGCGCGGATTGGCGAGGAAGGCATCCAGCTTCTCGTAAGTCCACTCGCCGTCGATGCCCTGCAAGGCCGCGGAGTAGTTGAACCCGGCAACACTGGCGATGTCGCGGCCAAGGACGTTCCAGAGATACGGGCCGACGCGGTTGTCGCCACCCTCGTTGAACACGTGGCAGGCGGTGCACTGGCGGGTGATGGTCTCGCCAGCGGCCGGATCGGCGGATGCCAGGAGGACGGCGAGCGACGGGCCCTCGGCCTCAGGGGCCGCGGTATCGGCCGGCGCTTCCTCCGGCACGACCACGCTAAAGGCGTGCTGCTGCAGCGGCTGCGGCCGGTAAAGAATGCCAGCGAACACACCGGCGCCGACGGCGATGATACCTGCAGTGAGCACGCCTGCGATCAGCTTGTTCGTTTCGAGGGATGATGCCATAGGAGTGCCCGTTCCTCAGTCTGCCGAAGTCGCCGCGCCGAGCGCTCCCGCCCGGACAATCGAAGGGGTCGGTAGCGGAGGCGGCCATCGACCGTCAAGCTGCCACCGTGTCGCGACGGCGCCTAAGACTAGCGAGTGGAGGCGTCTCGTGGGTTCGCGAGAGAAATCGGGCGGCAATTCGTCGCGCAACGTGATCATGATCCCGGCGCGCCTGCCGTCGACCCGGCTGCCGAACAAGCCATTGGCACCGATCGCGGGCGAACCGATGATCGTGCACGTCTGGCGCCGCGCGGTGGAAGCGGCGGTGGGCCCGGTCGTGGTCGCCTGCGCGGAGGCCGCGATCAAGGAGGTGATCGAGGCGGTGGGCGGGACGGCGGTGCTCACCGACCCCGCCTTGCCCTCCGGCACCGACCGCATCTACGCGGCGCTCCGCGAGATCGACCCCGACGGGCGGGTCGAGCGGGTGATCAACCTGCAGGGCGACATGCCGACGATCGATCCCGGCTGCCTCGCCGCCGTGCTCGAGCCACTCGACGCGCTCGGCGTCGACATCGGCACGCTCGCCAACGCCACCACCGATCCCGAGGAACGCGAGGACCCCAATACGGTCAAGGCCGTCTTCTCCTTCAAGGGTGACGACATCGGCGAGGCGCTCTACTTCACACGCGCTCCCGCTCCCTGGGGCGAGGGTCCTGTCTACCACCATATCGGCATCTACGCCTTCACCCGGGCGGCGATCGACCGCTTTGCCGCACTGCCGCCGAGCCCGCTCGAGCAGCGCGAGAAGCTCGAGCAGCTCCGCGCCCTCGAGAACGGTATGCGGATCGGCGTGAAGCTCGTAAAAGCCGTGCCCTTCGGGGTCGACACCCCGCACGACCTCGAGAAGGCACGAAAGATCCTTGGCCATGGCTGACACTTCGCCCGAACCTGCCGCCCATCCGGACCGCCGCATCGCCTTTCAGGGCCGGCCCGGCGCTTATTCCCACATGGCCTGCCGCCAGGCCTTCCCGGATTTCGAGCCCCTACCCTGCGAGACCTTCGAGACCGCCTTCGCCGCAACGCGCGACGGAGAGGCACGATATGCGATGATCCCGGTCGACAATTCGGTCGCCGGCCGGGTCGCCGACGTGCATCATCTGATGCCGCATTGCGGGCTGCACATCGTGGGCGAGCAGTTCCTCCGGGTGAACCACCATCTCCTGGCCGTGCCGTCGGCCAGCATGGCGACCGTGAAGTGGGTGCACAGCCACGTCCATGCCCTCGGCCAGTGCCGCAACTTCATCCGCGAGCACGCGCTGAAGGCCGTGGTGGCGGCCGACACCGCGGGTGCGGCGGCTGATATCGCGGCCGAGGGCGATCCGGCGCACGCGGTGATTGCGTCCCGGCTCGCGGCCGAGATCTACGGCCTGCAGATCCTGACATCCGACGTCGAGGACGCCGAGCACAACACCACGCGCTTTCTCGTGCTGGCGCGGGAGCCGCGCTATCCGGGGGTGAAGGACGGGCCGGTGATCACCAGCTTCCTGTTCAAGGTCAGGAACGTGCCGGCCGCGCTTTACAAGGCCATGGGCGGCTTCGCCACCAACGGCATCAACATGCTCAAGCTCGAGAGCTACATCGATCCCACCTTCCAGCAGGCGCAGTTCTACGCCGACATCCTCGGACACCCGGAGGACGAGGCGGTCCGCTTCGCCATGGAGGAGCTGCGCTTCTTCGCGCATCACGTCGAGATCTTCGGCGTTTATCCTGCCTCACCGTTCCGGGCGCGGCTGCGCTAGGAGGTCCAGCCGGGCGGGCGCTTCTCCAGGAACGCCCGCACTCCCTCGCGCCCCTCGGCGGCGGCGCGCCGCTCGGCGATCGCCCGGGTGGTGCGATCGGCGGTCTCGTCGAGACTGGCCCGGCGCAGCTCGAAGAGCAGCGCCTTGGCCGCCGCCAGGGCTTCCGGGCCGCCTAGCAGAAGCTGCTCGAGGATGCACTCCACGGTCCGATCCAGGGCCTCGTCCGCCACCACCTCGTGCACCAGGCCCAGCGACTGCGCCGTCTTGGCGTCGAACCGCTCGGCGGTGAGGAAGTAGCGCCGGGCCTGCCGCTCGCCGATCGCCCGGCGGATGAACGGCGCCACCACGGCCGGCAGGAGGCCGAGCCGCACCTCGCTCATGGCGAAGATTGCGTGCTCGCTGGCGATCGTGACGTCGCAGGCAGCGACCAGCCCTACCCCGCCGCCGATGGCCGCGCCGTTGACCCGGGCCACGGTCGGTCGCGGGAAGCCATCGAGGGCGGCGAGCATCGCCTCGAGCGCGCGGGCATCCGCAAGGTTCTCGGCATTGCCGAAGTCGGCCGCCCGGCGCATCCAGTCGAGATCGGCGCCGGCCGAGAAGGCGGGCCCCTCGCCAGTAAGGACCAGGGCGCGCACCGACGCGTCACGTGCCAGCCGGTCGAGCTCGCCGCGCAGGGCCGCGATCAGCCCCTCGTCGAACGCGTTGCGCTTCTCCGGGCGATCCAGGGTCAGGGTGACGACGCCGCGGGCGTCGCGCGTGCTGCCCACCGGTGCCCCGGCCATGCTCAGAACCCGCCCGTCGCGAGCCAGCGCTCGACCTGGTCGAGCCGATCCACGCCCCAGAAGGGCTCGCCGTCGACGAAGACGAAGGGCGAGCCGAAGGCGCCGCGCGCGACCGCCTCCTCGGTCACCGCCCTGAGCCGATCCTTGACGGCCGGGGTGGCGATCGCTGCGAGGCCGGCGGCCGCATCAGCGCCGACCTCGGCCAAAAGCTCGCCGACCACCGCCCGGTCGGCGATGTCGCGATCCGCGACGAAGTAGGCGGCAAAGGCGGCGGCGGCAAAGGGCACCGCCCGCTCGGCCGCGGTCGCTTCGAGCCAGTAGAAGGCCCGGGCCACCGCCAGGGTGACGATCGGAAAGCGCGACGGCAGGCGGAACGGCACGCCCAGGAAGCGCGCCGTCCGCGGCAGGTCGCGCAGGGCGTAGTCGCCCTTGAGCGGGATCTGCACCAGGGGCTTGCCGCCGGTCGCCGCCAGAGCCGGCCCCAGCATCATCGGCCGCCAGCGGAGCTCGCGGCCGTGGCGCGTTGCGATGGCCGGCAACAACCGGCTCGCCAGGTAGCCGTAGGGGCTGGAGAAGTCGAAGAAAAGCTCGACCGGCGGCGGCATGGCTGCCCGAACTTAGACCGGGTAGCGCAGGATCGCCGCGAGATGGCCGCCATCGGGCAGGTCGGCCTTGCGCACGCCCAGCACCTTGCCGCCGTGGGCGAGCGTGCGGGTCGCGATCTCGTCGACGATGCCGTAGCTCGATGGGTCGTGACCCTCGGCGAAGCGGATGCTGCCGTCGGTCTCGTCGACCCAGCCGGGGATCACCTCGTCGATGTCGACGAGGAGCGAGTCGACGGCGCCGTAGGTCGCCGCCCGGGCCGCCTGGGCGAGATCGGTGGTCGCCCGGCCCTGGCCCTTCCTGGTGGAGTAGAGCTCGAGCTGGGCCTGCATCTGGTCGGCGTAGATCTCGTCGAGCAGCGGGCGGGCGGCCTCGGCGAGCTGGGCGTCGGAGACCTGGTCCGGGCTCAGGGTGATCTGCTGGGCGACCAGATGCGGGTAGGTGCAGACCGAGCGGAAGACGTCGTCGATCGGCCGGGTGGCGGCCAGGATCAAGGGCGTCTCGCGGCCGGAGAGGAGGCCACGCAAAGCCTGGTCGACGGCACGCGAGTACTGGCGCAGGCGTACCTTTTCGCCCTCCGAGCCGTGGAGCCGGCCGGCCGGCGAGCGATGCCCGATCGTCGCCTTGCCCACGGCGCTCATCGCGTCCTTGGGCATGCCGGGCACGCGGACCTCTTGCGGTGGCAGGTCGGCGAAGACCTCGACGACCCGGACATGTCCGGTCGAGATTGCGAGCACGATGGCCTCGTGCGGGAAGGTCACGGCACGCAAGAGCGGCTTGAGATGGAAGCGGTCGGAAACCTGGACGAGCTGCTCGAGGCGGTTGGGCAGGCGGAAGGTTCGGATCGAGTCGGGCGTCACGAAGATCGCCAGGCTGCGCGCCTGCACCTGCCAGAAGTCGTGGTCCTCGACGAGATCCTCGAGCTGCTCGCTGATCGGCCAGATCTGGCGCTTGTCGACGCCGTCAGCCTCCATCTGCCGGGTCGCCTCGAGGCCGAGATTTTTCAGCGCCAGCCGGTCGTGCTCCGCCTCCTGGCTGAGCGGGCTGGTGGGCAGATAGAGCGAAGCGCACACGGCGTGGCGGGCGGCCGACAGTGCCTTGATCTCGGCCTGGCTCGGGATATCAACGTGCAACATCGAGGATGCTTCCTTTGGCGTGATCTCGTGGGTCAGGCTTTAGCCGGGGCGCGCCGGTTGCGCCAGCCGAGACGGATGCGCTTCTCGATCTCGACGACGACGAAGAGCACCGCCCCCACGGCGACGATGACCAGCCCGTCGGCCAGCGGCACCGGTGCCGTGGCGAACGGGATCGCCATGAACGGCGCGTAGGTGAAGACGAGCTGCAGCAGCACGACGGCGGTGATGCCGGCGAGCACGGCGGGTGTCCCGAGCAGGCCCTGGAGCGTCAGCGACGCGCCGTAGGAGTAGCGCACGCTGAAGAGATAGAAGATCTCCATCACCACGATGGTGTTGACCACCATCGTTCGGGCCAGCTCGAGCGGCAGGCCGCGGCTCTCGGCCCAGGTGAACATGCCGAAGGCGCCGATCAGGAACAACACCGAGATGAAGACGATCCGCCAGACGACGTCGAGCCGGAGGATCGGCTCGTCGGTTGGGCGCGGCCGCTGCTTCATGGTGCCCGGCTCGGTCGGCTCGAAGGCCAGCACCATGGCGAGTGCCACCGAGCTCACCATGTTCACCCAGAGGATCTGCACGGGCGTGATCGGCAGCTCGAGGCCCGCCAAGATGGCGAACACGATGGTCATCGATTCGCCGCCATTGATCGGCAGGAGGAACAAGATGGTCTTCTTGAGGTTGTCGTAGACCGTCCGGCCTTCCCTGACGGCGGCGACGATCGAGGCGAAATTGTCGTCGGCGAGGACCATCTCGGAGGCCTCCTTGGCGGCCTCGGTGCCTTTCCTGCCCATCGCCACGCCGACATCGGCGCGCTTCAGGGCCGGCGCGTCGTTCACACCGTCCCCGGTCATGGCGACGGTGAGCCCGTCCGACTGCAGGGCCTCGACCAGCCGCAACTTGTGCTCGGGCGTGGTCCGGGCGAAGACCTGGGTCTCGAGCGCCGCCTGCCTGAGCGCCGCGTCGTCCATGGTTTCGAGGTCACGGCCGGTGAGCACCGAGGGGTCGTCGGCGAGGCCGAGCTGCCGGGCGATCGCCTTGGCGGTGAGCGCGTGGTCGCCGGTGATCATGACGACGCGGACGCCCGCCGCCTTGCAGGCCTTGACGGCCTCGATCGCCTCCTCGCGCGGCGGGTCGATGAAGCCCATAAGGCCCAGCAGCACGACCTCCGCCTCGAGATGGTCGTGCTCGAGGCTGCCGTGGTCGCCACCGACCCGCCGCATGGCGAAGCCCAGCACCCGCTCGCCGCGCGATGCCAGCTCGCCCGCCCGCTCCTGCCAGGCGTCGCGGTCGATGGGCTCCGGACCGTCCGCGGTCAGCACCTCGCCCGCCATCTCGATCAACCGCTCGGGTGCGCCCTTGACGAGGATCGCACGCTCGTCGCCCGCATGCAGCGTCGCCATGAACTTGTGCGCCGAATCGAACGGGATCTCGTCGAGCCGCTGGCGGGCGGCGCGGCGGTCGGCGGGATCGAGGCCGGCCTTCATGGCCAAGGCGACGAGGGCCGCCTCCATGGGATCGCCGGCCGCCTGCCAGTCGCCGTCCGCCTCGCGGATCTCCGCGTCGTTGCAGAGGATGGCGGCATCGAGAATGGCCTCGAGCACCGGGTTCCCGGCCGCGTCGACGGGCTGGCCCCCGGCCCGGAGCGCACCCTCGGGGGCGTAGCCGGTACCCTCGACCTCGACCAGGCCACTGGCCAGCGCCAGCGTCCGCACGGTCATCTCGTTGCGGGTCAGGGTCCCGGTCTTGTCCGAGCAGATGACCGAGACCGCCCCCAGGGTCTCGACCGCCGGCAGGCGGCGGATGATGGCCTTGCGGCCCGCCATGCGCTGCACGCCGATGGCCAGCGTCACCGTCATCACCGCTGGCAGGCCCTCGGGGATGGCGGCGACGAACAGGCCGACGACCGCCATGAAGGCCTCGACCACGGCGAAGCCTTGGACCAAGTAGGCGACGACGAAGACCAGCACGGCCGCGGCCATCACGGCGAAGGTGATCTGCCGGGCGAACTGGTCCATCTGGCGAATCAAGGGGGTCTTCAGCTCGACCACCTCGCTCAGCATACCGCTGATCCGGCCGAGCTCCGTCCGGCTGCCGGTGGCGACCACAATCCCCGCCCCCTGGCCGGAGGCGACAAAAGTGCCGGAGAAGGCCATCGAGGTCCGGTCGCCGAGGTCGGCGCCTGGCTCGATGGCCGCGGTCTGCTTGTCGACCGGCACCGATTCGCCTGTCAACGCTGCCTCTTCGAGCTTCAGGTTCTTGGCCCGGATCAGGCGGAGGTCGGCCGGGACGCGGTCGCCGGATTCGATCAGCACGAGGTCGCCCGGGACCACCTGGTCGGCCTTGACGGTCACCTTCCCGCCGCCGCGGCGGACCGTGGTCTCGGGGTCGATCATGCCGCGAATGGCCGCCAGCGCGTCCTCGGCCTTGCCCTCCTGGAAGAAGCCGATGGCGGTGTTGACCATCACCACGGCGAGGATGACGAGCGCGTCGATGGCGTGGCCGATCAGCACGGCGAGCGCGGCCGCGGCCAGGAGCACGTAGATCAAGAGGTTGTTGAACTGGGCGAGGAAGCGCGCGAGCGGCCCGCGCCGCTGCGCCTCAGCCAAGCGGTTGGGGCCGTGTTGCGCCAGCCGTTTCGCCGCCTCGTCGCGCGACAGGCCGTCCTTGCCGGTCGCGAGCTCGGCCAGGACCGCGTCGATGCCTTGGGCCGCCCAGTCGGGACGGTCAATGGGCGCGGCCGACGGGACCGCGGTCTCGAGCTTCTCGTTCCGGCCCCCGGGGTGGTGGTCGTCGGTCGGCGGCATCGCTTCGCTGTTGCAGCTGGCCGTGGCGTGCCCGTCACGCGCACTGCCGCAAGACCTAGCAGAGACCGCCGGGACGGGCCACCGGTCGTAACCGCACAGCTCCATCTATCTAGGAAATATAGCCTATATCACCCTTGCCGTCAACCGCCCGTCGGGTTCGAACGGCAGATCGACCCCCTCGGGTTCACAGCACTTCGGCAGCGCCCGGGGCCACGTCTCGATGATCCCCATAATACACTGAAAAACATATGTTATCCGGCCCGCCTGCGACATCCTGGCGGCCCGGGTTCGTTCGCGGGTTCTCGGGTTCGATCGTCGATTTTCGGGGGTTTTGAACCCGGGCGCCGGGTTCGTTCGCCGCTTCCCGGGTTCGCTCGCGGGTTCGTTCGTCGCGAAAAGGCCGAAAACGCGCATCCGATGCGCCATAAGCAACGCTTATGGCGCATATAGCGGCGAAGATTATGACAAATGGCGCGTATAGCGGCGCACCACTCAGGTTCATGGCGCACAGAGCGGCGCATCCCGAGGGCGAATGCGCCGCTATACGACGCATATTTTGGCAGATTGTTGGTAGACAAATGGGCTGGCATAACGATTCGTTATGGGCCTGCTGATCCCTTTGGCCGGCAGGTCACGTGACGAAGGCGGCGAGGATGATCCTCCCCGTCGCCCCACCCGGACTTTGCTTCGGTGGATGTGCAGGCCCCCAGCGCATAGGTGGGGCCTCGGTCAGGCGCTCGATTTGGCTGAGGCAAGTGTTCCGGGTGGCGCGGCCCAAATCCTCGACCTCCTCCGACAGGTGCTCGAGGTCGAGCGGGCCGTTCCAGCGTTGCTTGGCGAGGGTGCGCAAGCTTTCGGCCTGGACCTGGGTCCAGGCCTAGAAGTCCTCCTCGTAGAGCTCGGCTGCATGCTTCATGGGCTCGAGCTTACCGCACAGCGGCGCTGGGGCCACTGGTCGCGGCTCATCCCATGATCGCCTTCTGGCCCTCGGTGTCCTCGACCTCGAGGCGCTCGGGCTTCTTGTGGCTGGCGAGGAGCTGCACTGCCTGGTCGGCGGCGTCCTGGAAGGGCTCGAGGACGAGGTGGGCGCCGGCGGCCTGCAGCATGGCGGTCTCCGCGTCGTGGCGGTTGGTGACGGCGATGCGGCCCCGGAAGTGCTGCTCCTCGAGTGCGTTGATCAGGGCGATTCTGGGGTCCTCGTGGAACACGCCGGTGTCGTGCGCCGGCATGGTGGCGATCGCCCACTTGGCATGGGCGAGCGGCAGGGAGGCCACGAACTCCGGATCCATGGCGTCGCCGTAGACGGCGTCGCGGCCGTCTCTTTGCCACTGGCGGACCGAGGCGGGGTTGAAGTCCACCCCCAGGACCCTGAGGCCGATGCGCTCGAGCCGGGTGGCAACGGCGGTGCCGAACCGGCCGAGGCCGAAGACGATGGCGTCGAAGCGGCCCTTGACCTCGTCCTCGACGCCCTGCTCGGCTGGCGTACCCGGTCGCTCGAACAGACCCAGCACCGGCTCGAGCCAGGCGTAGAGGACGTGGCTGTAGGTGATCATGTAGACGCTGCCGGCAATGGTGATGAGGCCGACGAGCGTGACGAGGCCGAGCGCGCCGGTGTCGACGTGGCCGAGGCTGACGCCCATGGCCATGAAGATGAGCGAGAACTCGCTGATCTGCGCCACGGTGAGGCCGGCGAGGAAGCCGGTGCGCTTGCGGTAGCCCATCACCCCCATGATGGCGAGGACGATGAGCGGATTGCCGACCAGCACGAAGAGCGAGAGGACGACCGAGGCCCAGAGGTTGGCACCGAGGCCGGCGAGGTCGAGCTGCGTGCCGAGATAGATGAAGAAGAAGAGGACGAGGAAGTCGCGCAACGGGGCCAGGCGCGCGGCGATGGCCTCGCGGTAGGGGGTCGAGGCGAGGGCGATGCCGGCGAGGAGGCCGCCCAGCTCCTTGCCGAAGCCGACGGCATCGCCGATCGCGGCAAAGAGGGCGGCGATCGCGATGGCGAAGGCGACGAGGAGCTCGGGCGCTCTCGCCATGCGCTCGGTGAGCGGGTCGGCCGCGAAACGGATGAAGGCGAGGACGAAGGCCAGCATCAGGGCGCTGCCGCCCAGGACCTGCAGCACCTCGCCGAGGCCGCCGTCGTCACTGCCGGGCCCAGCGATGCCGATCGCCGATAGGACGATCATGGCGAGCACGACGACGATGTCCTGGACGATCAGGAAGCCCAAGGCGATGCGGCCGTGCAGGCTGTCGATCTCGCGCTTGTCGGAGAGCAGCTTGACGATGATGATGGTCGAGGAAAACGTCAGCGCCACGGCGACATAGATGCTGGTGACGGCATCTAGGCCCAGCCCCAGGCAGATGAAGAAGCCGATGCCGGCCGTGAACGCGACCTGGCCGAGGCCGGTGGTCAAGGCCACCGTGCCGAGCGTTCTGACCAGCTTCACGTCCAGCTTGATGCCGACCAGGAAGAGCAGAATGGCGATGCCGAGCTCGGCCAGGAGGTGGATCTGGTCGGGCGACTGGGTGATGTGCAGCACCGACGGGCCGGCGATAATGCCGACTGCGATGAAGCTCACGATCAGCGGCTGGCGGGCGAGGACGCCGAGGAACCCCACCACCGCGGCGAGCGTCAGCAGCGCCGCGATCTCGTAGAAGACGTTCTCCGCGATGAAGTCGGTCAAGGCCGGCTCGGCTCCGCTGCTGGTCCGCAATCGGCGCCGTTATAGCAAGCTTCGCCCGGCGATGAAGGTCGGCCGGGACCGATTTCAGGCGGCCTGTGCCTTTTGCCCCTGGACGAAGGCTGCACGGATGTGCCGCGCCAGCTCCTCGGCGATGTCGGAGGCGCCGGCGCGCGGCAGATAGAGGCAGATGTGGAAGTCCGGAAGCCTGGGCAGGCCGCTGTCGGGGCCGAGGATGACGAGGTTGGCGGGCACGCAGGAGGCGAGCAGGGCCGTGACCCCGAGATCGGCCTCGACGCTGACGTAGAGCGGCTGCATCGCGCTGGTCTCGCAAACCGAGCGCCAGTTGCGACCGGCCTTGGCCAGCCGCTCCAGCACGGCGTTCCTGAAGATGCAGGACTGGTCGCCGAGCGCCACCGGCAGCGGGTCGCGCCGAAAGGCGGTGCCGTTCGGTGCACCGGCCCAGACGAGCGGGTCGCGCAGCAGCTTCTCGCCGCCGCGCCGGGGGCTCTGCTCGGTCGTCAGGCAGAGGTCGATGGCGCCGTTCTCGAGCTGCTCCAGGAGCTCGATCGTGACTCCGGCGACGATGAAGACGCGGACGTCGGGCCAGGCCTTGTCGAAGCTCTTGAGGATCGGGGCGATAAACGGCGAGACGATGTCGTGTGGCACACCGAGCCGGACCTCGCCGGCGAAGTCCGGGGCGGTCATGGCGGCCCAGATCTCGTCGTTGAGGTCGAGGAGCCGCGGTGCCTTGGCGAGCAGCATGCCGCCGCCGGATGTGAGTCTGAGCTTCTTCTGGTCGCGCTCGAACAGCGGGCGGTCAAGCAGCTCCTCGAGCCGCTTGATCTGCTGGCTGACCGCAGCCTGGGTCAGGTGGAGCTGGCGGGCCGCCGTGGTCATGCTGCCGGTCTCGGCGACCGCGACGAAGCTACGAAGCAGGCCGGTGTCGATGTTGCGCCGCATGGTCGGTTTCCTCGAGCGGTGGTCGTATCGTGAATAACGATCGCTTATGTTGAGCATAAGAAACATTCGTTTCCCTTATGCTGCAGCGCAGCCTATCTTGTCAATCGTGGACGGGCGGCAGTGGCCCGTCGCTCATTTGGAGTAGCGACCATGCAGACGGCGACGTTCGAGCGGAACCCGGCGACCATGGGCAGGCTGCCGCTGGCCCGGCTGCTTTCGCCCTCGGCATTCGGCACCTTTCTCCTCAAGCTCTGGCAGAGCAACCGTGAGCGGCAGCGCTTGGCCGACCTCGATCCGCGGCTGTTGCGCGACATGGGCATCGACCCCATGGCGGCGGCACACGAGGTCGAGCGGCCGTTCTGGCAGCTCACTGCCCATCACGAGGTCGAGCTGCGGCGCACGCTCGGCGTGTGACACCGCCCGGTCGCGGCTTGTCCGGGACTGCCGGCTCGGCTAGCAAGGCCCGAGCCGGCAGTGCGGCCGGCGATGCGCAACCAGCCCGGTCGACACTCATGGCGACGACCTCCGCGGACCCCGGGCCCTCGGCCCGGACGGTGGCCCTCATCGAGCGCTACTACGCCGCGTTCAACGCGGGCGATCCGGAAGCGATGCTGGGCTGCCTCGCGGACGACGTCGTGCACGACGTCAACCAGGGCAGCCGGCGGTACGGCAAGGCGGCTTTCCGGGCCTTTTCCCAGCACATGTCTCGATGCTACGCCGAGCAGCTCCGCGACATCGTCGTCATGGCGAGCGCCGACGGGGCACGGGCGGCGGCGGAGTTCGTCGTCGACGGCCGCTACCTCGCGACCGATACGGGCCTGCCCGTGGCCAGGGGGCAGACCTACAGCCTGCCGGCCGGAACCTTCTTCGCGCTCCAGGGCGGGCTGATCGCCCAGGTGACGACCTACTACAATCTCCAGGCTTGGCTGGCCCAGGTCGGTGGCGATGGCGGCTGAGCCGGACAGGGTCCGGGTCGAGGCTCGTACCGGTGCGGCGATCGCCCCGATCCTGAAGGACCTCGCCCGGCTCAGGATCGCCGTCTTTCGCGACTTCCCCTATCTCTACGACGGCGATCTTGCCTACGAGGCCTGGTACCTCGAACGGTTCGCCGCGGCACCGGACGCTCTCGTGGCCGCGGCCGTCGCCGGCGACCGGCTTGTGGGGGCGGCCACCGCCGTGCCGCTGGTGCACGAGCACGACGATTTCCAGGCACCATTCCGCCGCCACGGGATCGATCCGCGAGACGTGTTCTACCTCGCCGAATCGGTTCTCCTGCCGGCGCATCGCGGGCAGGGGATCGGCCACGCCTTCTTCGACCTGCGCGAGACCGCCGGCCGCCGGCAGAGCTTCGCCACCGCCGCGTTCTGTGCGGTGGTGCGGCCCGACGACCACCCGCTCCGGCCCGAGGGCTACCGGCCGCTCGACGCCTTCTGGCGCCAGCGCGGCTATCGGCCCGTGCCGGGGATGGCGACCACCTTCCCGTGGAAGGACCTGGGCGACGCCGTGGAGACGACCAAGCCTATGCAGTTTTGGACGAAGGCGCTGGAACCCTGAAGCCCCGACCCGACGTCCCGCGAAGGCGCCTGCCGCCCGGGCCGCCGGCCGGTCCCCTGAATGCGGTCCGGTCCTCCGGCACCTTGTGTCGTCTCGTCCTTTGTCTGCAGCTCGCTCTGGCCTTGTTGGCCCCGGCTCCAGCTCCGGCGGCGCAGACGCTCGATGGCCTCGTCGCCCGGCACGGCTTCGCCGCCGACGCGGTCGCGGTCGTCGTCGAGGAGGTCGAGACCGGGCGCCGGCTCGTCGATCACCGCGGGGCGGCGCCCGGCCTGCCGGCCTCGACCCTGAAGCTGGTGACGGCGCTCGTCGCCCTCGATGCGCTCGGGTCTGAGCATCGTTTCGTCACCCGGCTCTGGATCACGGGTGCGGTGGACGGCGCCGGTCGGCTCGACGGGGACGTGGCCATCGAGGGCGGCGGCGACCCGCTGCTCGACATCGACGGGTTGATGACCCTGGCCACCGCCCTGCGCGCGGCCGGCGTGCGTACCGTCGCCGGCCGGTTCCTGCTCGACGACGCCCTGCTGCCGCAGTTGCCGCTGGTCAACGACCGCCAGCCGATCGATGCCGGCTACAATGCCGGCATCGGCGCCCTCTCCTTGGCCTTCAACCGGGTGCAGCGGCCAGCCGGCGGCGGCTTCACCATCCCCGCACTGCGCGAGCGCGGGCCCGCCTGGCGCCGGCTGCCGATGGACCGGTCGGCCGTGGTGCCGGTGCAGGACGCAGGTCTGCATGCAGCCCGCGTCTTTCGCGATCTTGCGGCCTCGCTGGGCGTGGGGCTGTCCGAGCCGGAGCGGGCGGCGCGGCCGGCCGGGGCCACGCTGGTCGCCCGGGTCGAGAGCCGGCCGCTGCGCGACATCGTCCAGGCGATGCTGCTCTTCAGCAACAACCAGATCGCGGAGATCGTCGGTCTCGCCGCCACGGGGGCTTCGAGCCTCGAGGCTTCGGCCGCCACCATGACGGTGACCGTCCAGGCGGCGCTGCCCGGGGTCGACTGGCGCGGCTTTCACATGACCAATCACTCGGGCCTCGATCCGCGCGCCACGGCCACGGCCGACCAGCTCCTGGCAATCCTCCAGCTCGCCGAGCAGCGCCACGGCATCCTGCCGCTGCTGCCCGCCGCCGGCTGGTCGGGCAGCCTGGAGGGCAGGTTCCGCACGCCCGACGCTGCGCTCCGCGTCTGGGCCAAGACCGGGTCGCTGGACTTCGCCTCGGCCCTCGTGGGGTATGTCCTGCCGGCCTCGGGCCGCCCCTTGCGGCTGGCCGTGCTGATCACAGACGCGGCCGGCCGCGTCGAGCGCGACGCGGTCGAGGTGCCGACCGCCGCCATGCGCCGGGCGATCGACGACTTCACGAGCCGCGCCCGCGACCTGCGCGACGAGCTGGCCGTCTGGGCGCTGGCGCGGTGAGCCTCAGTCCGGCAGCGTGCTGAGCAGGAACAGGGCGCGGTTCAAGTCGCCGGGGTCGGCATCGCCGAAGCTCGCGCTGTAGATGCGCTCGAGCAGCGGCGAGCGGAAGATGCGGCTGATGGCACTGTCCACCGCGAGCCGGAAGGCGGTGTCGCCGAGCGGCATGGCGAGGGCGTAGGGCTCGTGGCTGAACTGCCGCTCGCCGACCCGGAGCTTGTCCGGTGCATCGCTCGTGAGCTGCAGGAAGACGAGGATGGCGCGATCGGCGAAATAGGCGTCGATGCTGCCGTCCTCCACCGACGCGACGCCGGCCTGGTGGCTGTCGACGCCCACGAACGTGGCGGTGAGCCCGGCCGCGGTGAGCTCGCGCTCGAGCACCGCCTCGGTGGTGGTGCCGCGGCGCACGCCGATCGTCTTGCCGGCGAGCTCGGTGAACGAGGCCGGGCCGCCCTCGCGGTAGAGCACACCCATGCCGGTGACGAAGGTCGGCACCGAGAAGTCGACCACGGCCCGCCTCGCCAGCGTCACGGTGGTGGCGCCGCAGAGGAGGTCGATGCGGCCCTCGGTGACGGCGTCGAAACGGTCCTCGGTTGTCACCTCGACATACTCGACCGCGAGCCCGGCGAGGCCCAGCTGCTGCTTGAGCTCGGCCGCCACCGCGCGGCAGAGCTCGACCGTGTAGCCGGCGGGCTCGCCGAGCTTGTTCCGGAACGAGAAGGCGATGGCGTCGGTCCGCACGCCGAGCCGGATCGTGCCCCGCTCCGTGATGCCCGCGAGCGTATCGGCCATGGCCGCCGCGGGCAGGGCCAGAAGAGCCAGGGCCGCGAGCCAGTTCTTGATCATCGAGTGCCTCCCTTGGGCGTCATGAAAGGGCCGCCGCGTCCGGCCTGCGGTCGACACGAGCCTCAGGCGAAGGTCATCAGCACCTGGTCGGCACTCACCGTGTCCCGGGTGGCAACGGTGACCGAGGCCACCACGGCGTCCCGCTCGGCCTTGAGCACGTTCTCCATCTTCATGGCCTCGAGGATGCAGAGCGTCTGCCCCGTCTTGACCTCCTCGCCCACCGTCACGGCCACGGCCACGATCATGCCCGGCATCGGCGACAGCAGCATCCTCGAGGTGTCGGGCGGCGGCTTCTCCGGCATCAGCATCGCCAGCTCGTGCGCCCGCCGGCGGCGGACCATGACCTGGACCGCGGCGCCACGGTGGGTGAAGGCGAAGCCCTCGGGCAGGCGCTTGCAGCCGGCGGCGATCATCAGGCCGTCGATGCTGGCGCGCGCCAGCTCCATGCCGGGCCGCCAGTGGAGGACCAGCTCCATGGGCGGCTCGCCGTCGAGCGAGACGGCGTAGGCGCCGTCGCGCTCGACCGCCTCGACCACGTAGGCGGTGCCGTCGAGATAGGCGACGAAGGCGGCGGGCGGCTGCAGCCGGACACCGGGCAGCTGGCCGCTGATCCGCTGCGCCCGCGCGAGCTGGCGCGCGCGCATGGCCGTCGCCATGGCCACCAGCCGGCGGGCAGCGGCCCGGTCGAGCGGCGGCGGGGTGAACTTGTCGCCGTATTCCTCGGCGATGAAGTTGGTGGTGAGCCGGCCTTCGGCGAAGCGGGAATGGCCGATCACGGCGTTGAGGAAGGAGAGGTTGTGGCCCGGCCCCTCGATGACGAAGTTGTCGAGGGCCTCGGCCATCCGCTCGATCGCCGCCGTCCGGTCAGGCGCGTGGGTGCAGAGCTTGGCGATCATCGGGTCGTAGTGGAGCGACACCTCACCGCCCTCGACCACCCCGCTGTCGACGCGCACCCCTGGGCCGGTCGGCTCCACGTAGGTGACGAGCCGGCCGGTCGAGGGCAGGAAGCCCCGGGCCGGGTCCTCGGCGTAGACCCGGGCCTCGATCGCCCAGCCGTCCATGCGGACCGCGGCCTGGTCGAAGGCGAGCTTCTCGCCGGCGGCGATGCGGATCATCTGCTCGACGAGATCGAGGCCGGTGACGAGCTCGGTCACCGGGTGCTCGACCTGCAGGCGGGTGTTCATCTCGAGGAAGTAGAAGTGGCGGTCCTTGTCGACGATGAACTCGACCGTGCCGGCCGAGTGGTAGCCGACGGCGCGGGCGAGCTCGACCGCCTGCTCGCCCATGGCCCGGCGGGTGGTGGCGTCGAGGAAGGGCGATGGGGCCTCCTCGATGACCTTCTGGTGGCGCCGCTGGATCGAGCACTCGCGCTCGCCGAGATGGAGCGTGGTGCCGTGCCGGTCGGCCAGGACCTGGATCTCGATGTGGCGTGGCTCGAGGATGAACTTCTCGATGAACACCCGGTCGTCGCCGAAGGAGGAGCGCGCCTCGGAGCGCGCCCGCTCGAGGCCGTCGAGCAGCTCGCTTTCGGCAAAGGCGATGCGCATGCCCTTGCCGCCGCCACCGGCCGAGGCCTTGAGCATCACCGGGTAGCCGATCTCCGCGGCGATGCGCCGTGCCTGGTCGGGGTCGGCGATGGCCTCGAGCGTGCCGGGCACGGTCGAGACGCCGGCCTCGCGCGCCAGCCGCTTGCTCTCGATCTTGTCGCCCATGGCCTGGATGGCGCGGACCGGCGGGCCGATGAAGGTGATGTTCTCGGCCGCCAGCGCCTCGGCGAAGGCGGCGTTCTCGGAAAGAAAGCCGTAGCCCGGGTGGACGGCATCGGCCCCGGTGGCCCTGCAGGCCGCGACGATCCTGTCGATCTTGAGATAGCTCTCGGCCGCCGGGGCCGGGCCGAGCAGCACGTCCTCGTCGGCCATCTTGACGTGGAGTGCCCGGGCGTCGGCCTCGGAGCAGACGGCGACCGTCCTGATGCCGAGCTTCTTGCAGGTCTTGATGATCCGGCAGGCGATCTCGCCGCGGTTGGCGATGAGGATTTTCTCGAACACGGGCGGTTCCCCCGAAAGCGCTGCCGTCAGAGCGGAATGTTGCCGTGCTTGCGCCACGGCTTCTGGGTGCGCTTGCCCTGCAGCCAGCGCAGCGCCTGCCCGACCCGCCGCCGCGTGCCGTGCGGCATGATCACGTCGTCGATGAAGCCCCGCCTGGCGGCGACGAACGGGTTGGCGAAGCGCTCGCGATACTCCTCGGTCCGCGCCTCGAGCTTGGCCGGGTCGCCGGCGTCGCTCCTGAAGATGATCTCGACCGCCCCCTTGGGCCCCATCACCGCGATCTCGGCCGTGGGCCAGGCGTAGTTGACGTCGCCGCCCAGATGCTTCGAGCTCATGACGTCGTAGGCGCCGCCATAGGCTTTGCGCGTGATCACCGTGACCTTGGGCACCGTCGCCTCGGTGAAGGCGTAGAGCAGCTTGGCCCCGTGCTTGATGATGCCGCCGAACTCCTGGGTGGTGCCGGGGAGGAAGCCCGGCACGTCGACGAAGGTGACGATCGGGATGTTGAAGCAGTCGCAGAAGCGGACGAACCGGGCGGCCTTGCGCGAGCTGTCGATGTCGAGGCAGCCGGCGAGCACCAAGGGCTGGTTGGCGACGACGCCGACGGTCGACCCGCCGACCCGCGCGAAGCCGGTCAGGATGTTCCTGGCGTAGTCCGGCTGCAGCTCGAAGAAGTCGCCTTCGTCGACGACCTTCCGGATCAGCTCGGCCATGTCGTAGGGCTGGTTGGGGTTGGCCGGGACCAGCGTGTCGAGCGAGTGGTCGTCGCGCTCGATCGGGTCCTCGGTTGGCCACACCGGCGGCTTCTCGAGGTTCGAGGACGGCAGGAAGTCCATGAACCGGCGCAGCTCGGCCATGGCCTCGACGTCGTTCTCGAAGGCGAGGTCGGCCACTCCGGACTTCCGGGTGTGGGTCGAGGCGCCGCCGAGCTCCTCCTGCGTCACCTTCTCATTGGTCACGGTGCGAACCACCTCGGGACCGGTGACGAACATGTAGGAGCTGTCGCGGACCATGAAGATGAAGTCGGTCATCGCCGGCGAGTAGACCGCACCGCCCGCGCAGGGGCCGCAGATGATGCTGATCTGCGGGATCACGCCGGACCCCTTGACGTTGCGGACGAAGACCTCGGCGTAGGCGGCGAGCGAATCCACGCCTTCCTGGATGCGGGCGCCACCCGAATCGTTGAGCCCGATGATCGGTGCCCCGACCTCGAGTGCCCGGTCCATGATCTTGGCGATCTTGGCCGCATGGCTCTCCGAGAGCGAGCCGCCGAAGACGGTGAAGTCCTGACTGAAGACGAAGACGAGCCGGCCGTTGATGGTGCCCTGGCCGGTAACCACGCCGTCACCCGGGATGTGCTGCTGGTCCATGCCGAACTGGGTGCAACGGTGCTCGACGAACATGTCGCATTCCTCGAACGAGCCCGCATCGAGGAGCAGCTCGACCCGCTCGCGGGCGGTGAGCTTGCCGCGGCCGTGCTGCGCCGCGATCCGCCGCGCGCCTCCCCCCATGCGGGCCGCCTCGCGCTTGGCCTCCAGCTTGTCGAGGATGTCCTGCACCGCTTCGCTCCGCCCCTTGCTCGCTGCCGCCGCGTCCCGCACTGGCCGGCGACGACGTGCCGACCACTGACTGGCCGATTAGCATTCCGCACTGCAGCACGCCATAGCGGCGCGGCGTTTGGTATCGGGCGCCACCAGCCGGCGAGGGCGCCGCCGCCCGGCAGACGCAGCGGCACCACCACGGACTGCAGACATGCGGGGTGCGTCGCGGCCGCCAACACGAAAGGTGGACATTCGCCCGGCCGGACACCGTAGCCTGTCGACCTGCACGGCCACCGCGAGCAGCGCGGTGCGGCCGACCGGCCGGGGACTCAGCGGGTCGGGACGGGGGTCTCGCCGCGGTAGTCGTAGAAGCCGCGCTTGACCTTGCGGCCGAGCCAGCCGGCCTCGACGTACTTCACGAGCAGCGGGCAGGGGCGGTACTTGCTGTCGGCGAGGCCGTCGTAGAGCACCTGCATGACGGCGAGGCAGGTATCGAGGCCGATGAAGTCGGCGAGCTCCAACGGGCCCATCGGGTGGTTGGCGCCGAGCTTCATCGCCGTGTCGATGCTCTCGACCGTGCCCACCCCCTCGTAGAGCGTGTAGACCGCCTCATTGATCATCGGCAGCAGAATGCGGTTGACGATGAAGGCCGGGAAGTCCTCGGCGGTCACCGCGGTCTTGCCGAGCTTCTCGCACAGGCTCTTGATCGACTGGTAGGTGTCCTCGGCCGTGGCGATGCCGCGGATCACCTCGACCAGCTTCATCGCCGGCACCGGGTTCATGAAGTGCATGCCGATGAACCGCTCGGGGCGGTCGGTCGCCGCGGCGAGGCGGGTGATCGAGATCGAGGAGGTGTTGGACGCGATGATCGCATCCGCCTTCACGTTCTCGACCAGCTCCTTGAAGATCTTGCGCTTGATCGCCTCGTCCTCGGTCGCGGCCTCGACCACGAGGTCGCAGTCGCCGAGGTCGCGCATGGCGGTCGAGGTCTTGATCCGGGCGAGGGCGGCGGCGCGGTCGGCCTCCGTCATCGTGCCCTTCTTGATCTGCCGGTCGAGCAGCCGATGCATCAGGGCCAGCGCCGCCTCGAGCGACTCCTGCCGCACGTCCATCAGCACCACGTCGAAACCCGAGACGGCTCCGACCTGGGCGATGCCGCCGCCCATCTGGCCGGCACCGACGATGCCGATGCGCTGAACCACGGGCAGTGGCGGGTAGTCCTTTTCCGTGTAGACGGGCATGAAGCCGCTCCTGCGTTAGCCGCTCAGTCCTTGGCCTGCGCCAGCTTCTCGGTCAGCTCGGGCACGATCTTGAAGAGGTCGCCGACGAGGCCGTAGTCGGCCACCTGGAAGATCGGCGCCTCCTCGTCCTTGTTGATGGCGACGATCACCTTCGAGTCCTTCATGCCCGCAAGGTGCTGGATGGCCCCGGAGATGCCGACCGCGACGTAGAGCTCGGGGGCGACGATCTTGCCGGTCTGGCCGACCTGCCAGTCGTTGGGCGCGTAGCCGGCGTCGACCGCGGCCCGGCTGGCACCCACGGCCGCGCCGACGCTGTCCGCCAGTTGCTCGATGATGCGGAAGCTCTCGGCCGAGCCGACGCCGCGGCCACCCGACACCACCACCCGCGCCGAGCCGAGATCGGGCCGCGCACTGGATTGCACCTCGCGGCCGACGAACGTGGCGAGGCCCGCTGGCGCGACCGCGGCGGCGGTCTCGATCGCAGCACTGCCGCCTTCGGCCGAAGCCGGCGCGAAGGTGGTGGTGCGCACGGTGAGGACGCGCTTCGTGTCCCTGCTCTCGACCGTGGTCAGCGCATTGCCGGCATAGATGTAGCGCTTGAAGGTCGACGGGCTCACCACCTCGACGATGTCGCTGAGCTGGGCGGTGTCGAGGAGCGCCGCCACCCTGGGCATGACGTTGCGGCCGAAGGTGGTGGAGGCGGCGACGAGATGGTCGTAGGGCCCGGCCATAGCGACCAGGAGCGGGGCCAGGTCCTCGGCGACCGGGTTGGCATAGGCGTCGTGCTCGACCCTGAGCACCGTCTCGATGCCTTGGACCTGGGCCGCCTGCTCGGCGACCGCAGCGCAGTCCTTGCCGGCGACGAGGAGGTGGCACGGGCCTGGCAGCGCCGCCGCCGCCGTCACCGCGTGCAGGGTCGCCGGGTCGAGGGTGTGGTTGTCGTGCTGGGCGAGAATCAGGACGGCCATCAGAGCACCCCCGCTTCGGACTTCAGCTTGGCCACCAGCTCGTCGACGCTCTCGACCCGGACGCCGGCCTGCCGCCGGGGCGGCTCCTCGAAATGCGTGTAGACGAGGCGGGGGGCGACATCGACGCCGAGCTCGTCGGGGGTGAGGGTGTCGATCGGCTTCTTCTTCGCCTTCATGATGTTGGGCAGCGAGGCGTAGCGGGGCTCGTTGAGGCGGAGGTCGACGGTGACGATGGCGGGCAGCCCGACCTCGATCGTCTCGATCCCTTCGTCGACCTCGCGGCCGCAGCGCGCCTTGCCGTCGCCGAGCTCGAGCTTCGAGACGAAGGTCGCCTGGGCCCAGCCGAGCAGGGCGGCCAGCATCTGGCCGGTCTGGTTGCTGTCGTCGTCGATCGCCTGCTTGCCGAGGAGGATCAGCCCGGGCGCCTCGCGCTCGGCGATAGCCTTGAGGCACTTGGCGACGGCGAGCGGCTGCAGCTCGACCTCGGTCAGCACGTGGATGGCGCGGTCCGCACCCATGGCCAGCGCCGTCCGGAGCGTCTCCTGGCACTTCTGCTCGCCGAGCGAGACGGCGACCACCTCGGTGGCCACGCCCTTCTCCTTCAGCCGGATCGCCTCCTCGTTGGCGATCTCGTCGAACGGGTTCATCGACATCTTGACGTTCGCGGTCTCGACCCCGCTCTGGTCAGCCTTGACCCTGATCTTGACGTTGTAGTCGACCACCCGCTTGACGGGCACGAGCACCTTCATCAGCCAAACCTTTGTTCGCCGATCGACGACTCCACCGATCGGATCAGCCCGCTTTTTGTGCACTGCAATAGGGAGGAATATGCCGCGGTCACGGCCTTGTCAACGCGCCAACACTTGACGCGCGGCCGCCTGCAGGTGTTGGCCGGTGCCGTCAGCGATTGGCGCCGGGCTGCCAGAGCACGTCCAGCCGGCCCTTGTCGTTGAGGAAGCGCGAGGCGACGAAGAAGAAGTCGGAGAGCCGGTTGAGGTAGCGCAGCGCCAGGAAGTTGACCGGCTCCATCTCGTTCAGGGCACTCACCAGCCGCTCGGCGCGCCGGCAGACGGTGCGCGCCAGATGCAGATGGGCAGCAGCCGGCGTGCCGCCCGGAAGGACGAACGAGGTCAGCGGCCGCAGCTCGGCGTTCATGGCGTCGATCTCGCGCTCGAGGCGCACCACCTGGGTCTCCTGGATGCGCAGCGTCGATTGGTCGCTCGCGTCGTCGCCGGGCCGGCAGAGGTCAGCACCCAGGTCGAAGAGATCGTTCTGGATGCGCATCAGCATCGCCTCGACCTCGGCGTCGTGGCCGCTGTACAGGCGGACCAGGCCCAGCGTCGCGTTCAGCTCGTCCACCGTGCCGTAGGCCTGGACGCGCAGGCTGTGCTTGGCGACGCGGACGCCGTTGCCGAGGGAGGTTTTCCCCTGGTCGCCGCCACGGGTGTAGATTTGCGTCAGTGTGACCATGTCGAGGGCCTCGCGAGATGGGGGAAGTGCGGCCGACCGGTGCGCCGCGCCTGCCGGCCGAGAGCGCTACTGCAGCAGGAACAGGGCCGCCAGGATCACCAGGGCGGCGAACTGCAGCCCGACCCGGGCGCGCATCAGCTTGTTGCCGTATTTGTCGTTGAACGGCCCGCCCCTGACGAAGCTGATGATGCCCGTGAACAGCACGCCGGCAGTCGCCAGCATGGCCACGATCAAGAGGACGATGAGGACGTTCATGGGGCATTCCGAGGGGCTGGCGGGCGGCTCGCTCCCCTCCCATGTGGGACGTCCGGCGCCGAAGTCCACGGCGGCGCTGCGGCCGGACCGGCCTTGGCTTGCGGCGCCGGGCGAGGTCGGGCATGGCTGCGTGCAGGGCAGTGCTGGGAGGCAGGAGCGTGCGGCGGATCGCGAGCATCGGCGAATGCATGATCGAGCTCGGCGAGGCGGGCCCGGGCCTGATGCGCCAGGGCTACGGTGGCGACACGCTCAACACGGCCGTCTATCTGCGCCGCTCGCTGCCGCCTGCCGCCGGTAGCGTCGCCTATGTCACGGCGCTGGGTGACGATCCATTCAGCGACGAGATGGTGGCCGGCTGGACCGCCGAGGGTCTCGACTGCAGCCAGGTGGCGCGGCTCCAGGGCCGGCTGCCCGGCCTCTACGTCATCCGTACCGACAAGGGCGGCGAGCGCAGCTTTCTCTATTGGCGGAGCGCTGCCGCCGCGCGCGACGTGTTCGCTGGGCTGGATGGGCGTGCGAGGCTCGAGGGCCTCGCCGCCTTCGACGTGCTCTATCTCTCGGGCGTCAGCCTCGCGATCCTGCCTGAGGCCGACCGCACCGCCCTCGTCGAGCTCTTGGCCCGGCGGCGGCGGGAGGGGGCGCTGGTCGCCTTCGATCCCAACTACCGGCCACGCCTCTGGCCCGACCCCGTGGTCGCGCGGCAGGTGATGACCGCGGCGGCGCGCGCGGCCAGCGTCGTGCTGCCGAGCTTTGCCGACGAGGCGGCGCTGTTCGGTGATGCCGATCCCAAGGCGACCCTGGCCAGGCTGCACGACCAGGGGGCCGAGGAGGTGATCGTCAAGGACGGCGAGGCGCCTATCCATTTCCGCCTCGACGGCGAGCCGGTGGAGGCCCTGCCCGTCCGTGTCGCCGATCCCGTCGACACCACCGGTGCCGGCGACAGCTTCAACGGTGCCTACTTGGCGGCCCGGATCGCGGGCCATGGGATCGGCCAAGCGGTCGACGCCGCGACCCGGCTCGCCGCCGTGGTGGTCCGCCACCCTGGTGCCGTCATCCCGCGCGACGCAACGCTCTACTGAGGGCCGGACGGCCCCGGGCAGCCGGACGCTGCCGGGGACCGTCGTCGGGGCTCAGGCGTGCCGGATGTCGAGCGTGGCGAAGCGCTGCTCGCCCTGGCGGTTGATCAGGACGAGCACCGCGGCCCGCTCCTTGGCCTCGGCGGCGGCGACGCGCTCGGCCACCTGCTCCGGACTCGCGACCGGCTCGTTGTCGACCGAGAGGATCACGTCGCCGACCTGGAGCCACTCGGCTGCCGACCCCTCGGCCGCGACCACCACGACACCCTCGGCGTCCGGCGCCAGGCCTGCTGCCGCCCGGGCAGCGTCGTCGAGGCTGGCGAGCTGCAGCCCCAGCGCCTCGACCGTGGTCGCTGCCGGGGTGGCCGGCTGCGGCTCGGCGGCGGCGAGCTGCGGAGCGGGCGCTTCGCCCGGTGCGACCTCGAGGCTCAGCGCCTCGCCGTGGCGCCAGACGGTGAAGGGCTGCGGCTCGCCGGGCCTGGCCAGCGCCACCCGGCGGGTGAGCTCGCGCACCGTGTCGATCGGCTCGCCGGCGATCTCGAGGATGACGTCGCCGACCGCGAGGCCGGCCGCGGCCGCCGGGCTCTCCGGTGTGACCTGGGCGACCAGCGCACCCCGGGCCTCCCCGAGGCCGAGGCTCTCGGCGACGAGCGGGGTCACGGCCTGGATCTGCACGCCCAGCCAGCCGCGGGTGATGTGGCCCTGCTCCTTGAGCTGGGCGAGCAGCGGCTCGGCCAGATTGGAGGGAATGGCGAAGCCGATGCCGACATTGCCGCCGGTCGGCGAGAAGATCGCGGTATTGATGCCGATGACGTTGCCGTGGACGTCGAAGGTCGGGCCGCCGGAGTTGCCGCGGTTGATGGAGGCGTCGATCTGCAGGTAGTCGTCGTAGGGGCCGGAGTTGATGTCGCGGCCGCGGGCCGAGACGATGCCGGCGGTGACCGTGCCGCCGAGGCCGAAGGGGTTGCCCACGGCGATCGTCCAGTCGCCGACGCGCACCCGGTCGCTGTCGCCGAACGCGAGATGCGGCAGCGGCGTGTCGCTCTCGACCTTCAAAAGCGCAAGGTCGACCTTGTCGTCGCGGCCGACGACGGTGGCGTCGAGCCGGCGGCCGTCCTCGAGCACGACGGCCACACTGGTCGCCTCGGCGATGACGTGGTTGTTGGTGACGACATAGCCCTCGGGGTCGATGATGAAGCCGGAGCCCATCGCCTGCCCGTCGCGGCGCGGTGCCGGCGGCTGGCCCTTCGGGCTCTGGCCGTCCGGACGCAGGCCGAAGTCGCGGAAGAAGGGGGCCAGGGGATTGTCGGGCGCCATGCCATCGAAGCTCACGGCGGCCGGTGCCGGCCGGGTGGCGATGATGCTGACCACGGCCGGCGACACCCGCTCGACCAGGTCGGCGAAGCTGCCGGGCAGCTCGCCCGCCGGCAGGGGGGCCGCATTGAGCGGGGTGGCGATGCCCGGGACGACCGGCAGGAGGGCCGCGCCGCCGAGCAGGAGGGCGAGCGCCAAGCTCGCCGAGCGACCCGCCGGCGTTCCAATCGACAAACGTATCATGGGGTGAAGTCCTCGTCTGGCATCGGTGGCCGTGCCGGGTATGGGCATGCAGGGCGCGATGCGCGGCCGGGAGTTAGGCCAAGTCGTCAGCCGATACTATTTCACGGCGATTAAGATTGGGTCATCCGCGCGTGGCCGACATAAAGGATCGCCGTCGTCGGCACCGGCCCGAAGGTGATGTCGAGACGTCGGTCGAGGCCGCGCGGGCCGAGGCCGGTCATCGGGCCGACCGCGAAGCCGTGGCGCTCGAGCAGGGCCCGAAGCTCGTCCGGGCGGATGAAGCCGGCGGCCCGATGGGTGCCCTCGGGCAGGAGCCGCAGCACCCGCTCGGCGATGGTGACGACGGCGAGCGCCGCGAGCGGGTTGCGGTTGATGGTGTCGAAGAGGAACAGGCCGTCCGGCCGCAGCACCCGGGCCACCTCGGCGATCACCGCGGCGAGGTCGCGGACGTGCTCCAGCACGTCGACGCAGACCACGGCGTCGAACGCGGCATCGGCCAGCGGCAGCCGTTCGCCCTCGCCCACTAGGTAGGCGACGCCGGACCCCGTGGCGCTGCTCCTGGCCCGGCCGGCGGCCACCGCCCGGCGGGCCGGGTCGATGCCGGTGACCAGCGCGCCACGCGCCGCCAGCGCCTCGGCCATGAAGCCGCCGGCGCAGCCGAGATCGAGCACGCGCCGGCCGCGCCAGTCGCCGACCACCGGAGCGAAGGCAGCGAGTCGGGCGGGCACCAGATTGTGCAGCGTGCGCACCCAGCGCCGCCGGCCGGACCACCAGTCGGCGGCGGCATTGTCGTAGAGGGTAGGGTCGTGGTGCGAACGGGCGCTGGTTGCCATGGAACTCGATTTCGCTGTCCGGGTATGTCGGGAGTACGATCGAGGCGCGCCTTCGGTTCGCCGACCGTGGCCTGCACCGCGTTCTCGACTGTACGCGGCCGGCCCGAGGCGGTAGGTCAGCGCCCGAGGCTGCGCCAACGACAAGGCAGGAGAGGGCCATGACCACGACCATCGGGCATTTCATCAATGGTGCGCACCACGTGGGCACGAGCGGGGTGTTCGGCCCCGTCTTCAACCCGGCGACGGGCGAGCAGGCCGCCCGGGTCGCCATGGGGGCGGAGGCCGAGGTCCAGGCCGCCGTGGATGCCGCCAGGGCCGCCCAGCCCGGCTGGGCAGACACCTCGATCATCCGCCGCGCCCGGGTCATGTTCCGCTTCAAGGAGCTGATCGAGAAGAACATGGACGAGCTCGCCCGGCGGGTGACGGCGGAGCACGGCAAGACGCTCGACGACGCCAAGGGCTCGATCACCCGCGGCCTCGAGGTGGTCGAGTTCGCCTGCGGCATCCCGCAGCTCCTGAAGGGCGAGTTCAGCCACAATGTCGGCACCGGCGTCGACCTGCTCTCGGTCCGCCACCCCGTCGGCATCGCGGCCGGCATCACGCCGTTCAATTTCCCCGCCATGATCCCGCTCTGGATGGCGCCGATGGCGATCGCCTGCGGCAACGCCTTCATCCTCAAGCCGTCGGAGAAGGACCCGTCCTGCCCGCTGCTCCTGGCCGAGCTGCTGCAGGAGGCGGGGGCGCCGAAGGGGATCATGCAGGTGGTCAACGGCGGCAAGGAGGCGGTCAACGCCATCCTGGCGCACAAGGACATCGCCGCCGTGAGCTTCGTGGGTGCGACGGCCACGGCCGAGTACATCTACCGGACCGGCACGATGCACGGCAAGCGTGTCCAGGCCCTGGGCGGGGCCAAGAATCACATGGTCGTGATGCCCGATGCTGATCTCGACATGGCGGTCGATGCGCTCATGGGGGCCGCCTACGGCTCGGCCGGCGAGCGCTGCATGGCGGTCTCGGTGGCCGTACCGGTAGGCGAACAGACGGCCGACGCCCTGATCGCCAAGCTGGCACCCAAGGTCCGCCAGCTGAAGATCGGCCCCGGCACCGAGCCCGGCGTCGAGATGGGCCCGCTCGTCACCAAGGAGCATCTCGACAAGGTCCGGGGCTATATCGACCTCGGCATCGAGGAGGGGGCCGAGCTCGTCGTCGACGGCCGCGACTTCAGGATGCAGGGCTACGAGAACGGCTTTTTCGTCGGCGGCTGCCTCTTCGACCGGGTCACCGAGGACATGCGGATCTGCAAGGAGGAGATCTTCGGCCCGGTGCTCTCGGTGGTCCGGAAGCCCGACTACCAGTCGGCGGTGAAGATCATCAACGCGCACGAATACGGCAATGGGACGGCGATCTTCACCCGTGACGGCGACGCCGCCCGCGCCTTCGCCAACGAGGTCCAGATCGGCATGGTCGGCATCAACGTGCCGATTCCCGTACCCATGGCCTTCCACAGCTTCGGCGGCTGGAAGCGCTCGCTCTTCGGCGACCACCACGCCCATGGCCTCGAGGCCGTCCGCTTCTACACCAAGCAGAAGGCGATCACGACGCGCTGGCCCACCGGCATCCGCGCCGGGGCGGAGTTTCAGATGCCGACGATGGGCTAGCGCCGCCGTCGTCTAGTTCGCCAGGACCTCCGGCCGAGACGCCTTCTCTTCGCTCGCCTGCTGCGTCAGCATCGGGGCGATGACCGGCGCCAGCAGCCGGGCACGATGCTCGTTGGCCAACGCCGTCGGGTGCTCGTCGAATTCGTGGAGATAGTACTCGGGCGAGAGCGCGCTGGAGCTCGGCGCCAGCGAGACGTCGACCACGGTGGCACCCGCGGCCGCGATCCGGCGCATCAGCGCGGCGTTGTCGAGTGGTACGCCCTGCACACTGGCCGCGCCGATATAGGCGACGACGAGCGTTTGGCCGCGCTCGCGGGAGAGATCCGCTATCCGCTCGATGACCGCGACATAGAGGTCAAGCTTCGCCTCGGCGATGCTCTCCCGCCGCAGCACATTGTAGGCTCGCTCCGCCACATCGAAGACCATCGACTGACGCAGCATTGCGTAGAACGGTTCCGCGCCCTCCTCCGGGCAAACGCCATCGCGGACGACGCTGTCCTCGATCAGCCGATAGCGTGGCGAGCCACCGGACCAGGGCCGAGCGCAGAGGATGCGCCCGACGTGCCAGGGGGCTGTCAGCAGGACGTTGACGAGCCCATCGGTATCGCGGTCACTTTCGAGAAGGGCCAGCGCCTGATGCGGGCCGCCGCCGTTGATGCCGAAATTTCGCACCTCGGCGGCCAGGGCCCGAGCGAGATAGAAGGCCAGCGTCTCGTCGTCTTCGAGGCCGTGGCCAAAAGCGTAGGAGCCGCCGAAGAGATTTAGGCGCCCGGTATCAGGATCGGCATCGGCTGGCGGCGGCGTTGCCCGAAAGCCGTCGGCACCGATCGTGTAGGTGGCATCGAAAATCGTCTCGCCCTCCAGCGTGACGTGCTGCATCGTGTAGACACCGGGCGCCGGCAGTTCGCCGAGATCCGTCGCGGTGTCGTGCTGACGGAACCGGTCGCCGGTGAAGCGCGTCTGCTGTGGCTCGTCCGGAAAGAGGAGGGCAAGGCCGATTTCGAGAACCATGAGGGTCGCGAAGACGGAGGCGGCAACGGCCGCCGCCGACTGCTGGGCACCGAGCCCGAGCGGCACGATAGATAGCAGTGTCAGCCCGAGGAACAGTACCGCGGCGTTTGGCAGGTAGATGCCGAGCGCTGCCGCGAGGCCACCCGCGGCGAGGAGCAGAACGATTGCGAGGCGTCTCATGGATTGTTTAAATGGTTGCGGCGAGAGCGGATTGAAGGGACAGTTGCCGGCGCTTTGGCATGGCGGCCGTGCGCTTCTACATACTGGCGTTGTCCGCAATCAGCCTTGTTCTGGCGGTCAGGCGGCAAGTGCCGAGGGGAGTTCGTGGCCTCACGGGATGCTGCGGCCTCGATGGATTTCAAGGATCTGCAGCGACTGAGGGGCTTTGAGCCCGAGGCGCGCGAGAGGATTGCGCTCGTCCGGCACCGGCCATTCGAGCCCGGCTGGCGCGGGTCATGCCGTGGCTCATCGCCGAGCGTCCGGAGCTCGTCGAGACCTACCAGTCGGTGCCCGGGCGACCGGAGGCCACGTTTGGCAAGGCCGATCTGATCGCGAGCTTCCTGGGCATGCGGCCGGGTCAGGCACATTTCATCGGCCTCTACCGCCGTGGCACCAGCCGTTCCCTCGACCGCAGCACCTTCTGGTCGATCGTCGAGCATCAGGCGTTGCGGGACTTGGGCTACGAAGGGTTTACGGCGGAGCAGGAGGCACAGGGCGGCACACTCCGCCAGTTCGAGCTCGAGCTGCTGCGGTCCTACCCCGAATGGCGTGGCCGGATCGTCATCGATGACGAGCGGGACGGCAAATCCTATGTCGGCTCGGCCTGTCGCGCCGCGAATATTCTCGGCCGATGGCAGAGCTATGCCAGCACCGGACACCGCGGCAATCGTGACCTTCTGGGTCGCGATCCGTGACGTTCCGCTTCACGATTCTCGAGCGCGTGGCACCCGATCTCTCACCTGCGGAGGTCACAGAAAAGGAGAAGAGCTGGAAGCGCCGACTGCATTCACGTGCACCTTTCGGCTTGAATGCCAACTGAGCGAGCAACCTCATTCTCGGTGTTCACCGCGCGAGGCTGACGTTTCGGCCCCATCAACTAGGGCTGCGGAGCCAGACCCAGGGAGCCGTCCTGGCGCCAGGTCGCTCGCCGGCTACTCCTTCAGCATCGTGGCCAGAACGGGCACCAGCAACTCGGCCCGGGCCGCGTTCGCCAGCGCCGACGGGTGACGGTCGAGCTCGTGGATGTAGTACTCGGGCGCCAGTGCCGCGGCACTCTCGGCCAGTGAGACGTCAACCACAACCGCGCCAGTCGCGGCCTCCAGCCGGCGCGTCAGCGCGGCATTGTCGAGCGGCAAGCCGTTCAGCTGATCCGCCCCGATATAGGCGATCACGAAGTCCTGCCCGCGCTGGCGCGAGAGCTCGGCCAGGCGCGCGATGACCGCGACGTAGAGGTCGATCTCGGCCTCGGTCGTGCTCTCCCGGCGCAGCACCCGATAGGCGGTCTCCGCCACCTCGAAGACCCGTGAATGCCGGAGCGCCCGGTGCAGCGGCTCGGCCCCCTGCGCGGGGCAGACGCCGTCGCGGACGGGTCCGCCCGCGGCGAGCCGAAAGCGGGGCGCACCGCCGGACCAGCTCGGCTTGCAGGCGACCCGCTGGGCGTGCCAGGGGGCGGTGAGCAGGACGTTGACCTCGGCCTCGCTTTCGACGTCGCTCTCGAAAAGTGCCAGCGCCTGGTGCGGGCCGCCGCCGATGATGCCGAAGTTCGCAGCTTCCGCACCGAGCGACCGGGCGAGCGCAAAGGCCAGGGTCTCGTCGTCCTCGAGGCCCTCGCCGAAAGCGAAGGAGCAGCCGAAGAGGTCGAGCCGACCGGCCTCGTCGTCAGGCGTGGCCGGCGTCACCCGAAAGCCGTCCGGACCGATGGTGTAGGTGACGTCGAAAAGCGTCTCGCCGTCGCGCGACACCTCCCGGATCGGATAGGCGCCAGCCGCCGGCAGCGGGCCGAGGTCGGTCATCGCCATGCCCTCGCGGTAGCGCTCGGCAATGCGCGTGCTCGCCGGCGATTCTGCCGGTCGCAGGACTGCGAGCGCCGCCTCGAGGATGGCGAGCGTCGCGAAGACCGAGGCCGCGACCGTGGCCGGGGTGGCCATTCGGCGCAAACCGATCGGCGCCAAACAGAGCAGCGTGAGCCCGAGGAAGACCAGGGCGAACGAGCGGAGATGGGCACCGGCGCCGAGCGCCACCAGACCGGCGACGAGCGGCAGTACCAGGACCATCCTCGGCATTCTGATCCCTATACAGATCGGCCGTGGCCGTTGAAACCCGGGAATGCGCCCGGCCCCACGTACAGCATGCCGCGGCGGGGCCGGAGCCCGAGCTTGCCAGCTGGCCTGATCGGCACGGTGGCCCTATGAAGGCCCGGGCGACAACGAATGCCGCGGGAGGCGATGCGATGACCACGAAGAGCGCGATCGAAAGGGTCCGCCTGGGGCGAACGAAGCTCGAGGTGACGCCGATTTGCTTCGGCACGTCGAGCCTCGGCGACATGCCGGACACCTACGGCTATGATGTCGACGAGGCACGCGCGCTGGCGACCGTGCGGGCGATCCTGGATGGTCCCGTCAACTTCATCGACACTTCGCGAAACTACGGCATGGGCCGTTCCGAGGCACGAATCGGCCAAGTGATCAAGGAGCGGGGCGGCCTGCCGCCGGGCTTCGTCGTCTCGACCAAGCTCGACCGCGATTTCGCGACCAGCCGCTTCGACGCCGCGCGCGCTCGACGCTCGCTCGAGGAGAGCCTCCAGGCCCTGCATCTCGATCGCGTCCAACTGCTGCACCTGCACGATCCGGAGCATGCGGTCGATCTCGACGAGATCATCGGCCCGGGCGGGGCGATCGACGAGCTCTTCAAGATGAAGGACGAGGGCCTCTGCGACGCGGTCGGGCTCGCCGCGGGGCGGGTCGACATCATGATGCCGATCCTGCGCGACCGGGAGTTCGACGCGCTGATCACCCACAACCGCTTCATGCTCACCAACCGCAACGCCGAGGCGATGCTGGAGCTGGCAGCCGAGCGCGGCATCGCGGTCCTGAATGCGGCACCCTATGCCGGCGGCGTCTTCGCCAAGGGCACGGCGGCGCACCCTCGCTACGTCTACCAGGAGGCCTCGGACGAGCTGCTCGCGCCGGTGCGCCGGGTCGAGGCCGTGTGCGCGAAGCACGGCGTGCCGACCGGCCCCGTGGCCCTGCAGTTCTCGCTGCGCGAGCCGCGGGTCACCGCGACCATCTGCGGTGTCTCCAAGCCCGAGCGGGTGCAGGAGACGCTGGACTGGGCCGCCTGGCCGGTGCCGCAGGCGGTCTGGGACGAGCTGGCGACGCTGCCCTTCGCGACCGACGACCCGGAGGCGACGCGGGCCTACAAGCTCGGCTGAGGCTCAGGCGCTGGCTTCGTAGAGCTCGAGCGCCCGGGGCATCCGCTCCTCCAGCTCGGCGATCCGTCCCTCGGGTGCCGGATGGGTGGAGAGCAGCGCCGGCGGCGTCGGCAGCTCGCCCATCCGCTCCCAGAGCGTGATCGCGGCCCTGGGATCGTAGCCGCCCAGCGCCATGTTCTCGAGGCCGAGAGCGTCGGCCTCGAGCTCCTGCTCACGGCTGAAGGGCAGGATCACGCCGAACTGGGCGCCAGCGCCGAGCAGGCCGGCGATCTCGTTGGCATAGCCGATGTTGCCGACCTGGAGGGCGGCGCCGACGAGACATCACGAAAAATGTATAGCATCGAGGCCGCCGCCACAAGCTCAGCCGGCAATCTTGCCGCCGAGCTCGTCGGCGATGTGCGCCTCGATGATCGCGTCGATCGAAGCGTCGGCGGCGTAGCCCATGTCGCGGGCGCGCTCCGACGCGAAGTTGTACGGCCAGCCGTCGACGATTTTCTGGATCTTGGTGTCGGGCACCTGCTTGACGCGGTCGGCCACCTTGTCGCCGGCGATGCGGCGCAACGCGTCGAGCGCGTCGCCGATCCGCACCGCGATACCGGGCAGCGTCAGGCTGCGGACCTGGCCGAACGTCTCGCTCGGCAGCTCGGCGGTCTTGACGAAGGCGTCGATCACCCGCCGGGGGGAGAGGATGTACATGGTCGAATCGAGGTGCACCGGGCAGATCGCCTCTTGCCCAGCGAGCGGCTCCCGGATGATCGAGCTGGCGAAGGTGGAGGCCGCCCTGTTGGGCTTGCCCGGACGGACCACGATGGTCGGCAGCCGGAGCGAGCGGCCATCGATGTAACCCTTGCGGG
This sequence comes from uncultured Geminicoccaceae bacterium, assembly GCA_964460465.1. Taxonomy (GTDB): domain Bacteria; phylum Pseudomonadota; class Alphaproteobacteria; order Geminicoccales; family Geminicoccaceae; genus SLRI01. Next base: position 94,047 of record CAYWSB010000002.1, read on the forward strand.
TATAGTCCGCGACCATGAGCTCGCAGGCTGCCTTCTGCGTCCCGTAGGAGGTCTGCGGCGTCAGGTGGAAATCGTCGCCGATCAGCGCCGGCGGTGCCGGCACCGGGCCGCCGAAGACGGCGAGCGTGCTGGCGAAGATCAGTCGCGGCGCGGTGCCGAGGGCGCGCAGGCCCTCCAGGATGTAGCGGGTGCCGTCCAGATTGACCTTGTAGCCGAGATCGAAATCTTCCTCCGCATTGGCGCTGACGATGGCGGCGAGATGCACGACGAGGTCGAAGCCAGGCGCCAGGAGCTGGGCCGTCGCCACGTGGTCGGTGATGTCCAGCGTGGTCGTGGCGAGGCGTGGATCGGGGACGAGCTGTTCGAGGCCGAAGAGGTCGGCGGCGGTGATGTGCTCGATGGCCCGCCCGTCCACGCTGCCGGCGGCGAGCAGGCGTTCGGTCAGCTTTCGGCCGATGAAGCCGCCGGCTCCGGTGATGAGAATGCGCAAGGTCGCCCCCCTCGTTGCTCTCGCGTCGTCGTCGCACCCGGCCGTCGTCGACGGCGGTGCCGCCCGGCGGCGCCGGTGATCGTTGTGTTGCAGCCAACCGCCGTCTGAGGCAAGGTGGAAGTCATCGGGCGCGAGCCGGACTCGCGACCCACGACACCATCAGGGGGTGCAAATGTTCAATCGTTTTACGCGACGTGACACCATCAAACTCGGCGCCGGCGTCGGTGCTGCGGCCCTGTTAGGCAGCACGTCGCTAAGGGCCGAGATTCCCGTCGCGGATGTCACATCACCAGACCTGCCGATCGAGGACGGCGCCAGCCTGCGGGTGCTCAGGCCGTCCAAGTTCGTCGACGGCGACGAGGTCCTCTTCCGCGAGAACACCGAAGCCTTCTCTGCTGCCACCGGCGTGCCGGTGCGCATCGACATCGAAGGCTGGGAGGATCTCCGGCCGAAGACCGCGGTGGCCGCCAATGTCGGCCAGGGTCCGGACGTCGTGCTGGCATGGTCGGACGATCCGCACAAGTTCACCGACAGCACGCTCGATCTGACCGATGTCGCAACGTACCTCGGCGAACGCTACGGCGGCTGGTACCCGCTGGCGGAGCGCATGGGGACCTCCGGTGGGCGCTGGATCGCGATGCCGATGGGCGCCTCCGGCGGCCGTGTATGCTACCGCAAGTCGATGTTGGGCGAGATCGGCTACGACACCGTCCCGACCGATGTCGACGGCTTCCTCGAGATGAACCGGAAGCTCAACGCTGCGGGCACGCCCGGTGGCTTGGCCCTCGGCAACGCGGTTGGTGACGCCAATGCCTGGTGCCATTGGCTGGTCTGGGCCTTCGGTGGCGCCATGGTCGACGAGAACGACCAAGTCATCATCAACAGCCCGGAGACCATCGAGGCGCTGAACTACGGCAAGGCGCTCTACGAGACCTTCATCCCGGGCACGCTGTCGTGGCTCGACCCCTCGAACAACAAGGCCTATCTCGATGGCCAGCTGAGCTGGACGCAGAACGGCATCTCCATCTATTACGCCGCAAAGCGGTCCGAGGATGCGACCATCCAGGCGATCGCCGAAGACACGTTCCACGCGCGGATGCCGATCGGCCCGGTGGGTCGCCCCACCGAGCGCTGCCTGATGGTCAACTCGATGATCTTCAACTACACTCAGTATCCGAACGCTGCGAAGCGCTACCTTCAGTTCATGATGGAGCATGAGCAGTACGACAAGTGGCTGACCGCCTCGATCGGCTATTGGGGACACCCGCTCAAGGCGTATGAGAGCTCGGAGATCTGGTCGGTCGATCCCAAGCACGAAGTGTTCAAGAGCGTCATCGCCGACTCGCAGTGGGACGGCTACAAGGGCAGCGTCGGCGAGGCCAGCGCGGCCGTGCTCTCCGATTTCGTGATGGTGCAGATGGTGGCCTCGGTCTGCGCCGGCCAGGCGACGCCCGAGGAGGCGGCGGCCGAAGCCGAGCGGCGGGCCCGTCGCTACTACCGCACCTAAGCTTGCAACTAATGGCGACGCCGTCGTCCTGATCGACGGCGTCGCCTTCGCGCAGACAGCGCTCGAAGAGGGGAAAGCGGGTGGCAGCGACGACGGACGCCTATGTCGCACGGCCGCGGCCGGACAACTGGCTGGCCCGGCTGTTCGACAACAAGACCTTCCTCATCGTCATCTGCATGCTGCCGTGCATCGGGCTGCTGCTGCTGTTCTTGACCTATCCTCTAGGCCTCGGCGTCTGGCTCGCCTTCACCGATGCGCGGATCGGCCGCGCCGGCGAGTTCATCGGCCTTTTCAACTACGAGCTCCTGTTCACCGACCGTGTGTTCTGGATGTCGGTTTGGTGGACCATCTTCTACACCGTCGCCGCGACCATTCTGAAATTCGGCCTCGGGCTGTGGCTGGCGCTGCTCCTGAACCACTACGTCCCGTTCAAGTCGCTGCTCCGGGCGATCATCCTGGTCCCGTGGATCGTGCCGACCGTGCTCTCCGCCATTGCCTTCTGGTGGATCTACGACCCGCAGTTCTCGATCGTCTCCTATGTCTTGGTCGACGTGCTGGGCTGGCGCGACACCTATATCGATTTCCTCGGTCAGCCCTGGAACGCCCGCTGGTCGCTCATCGCCGCCAATGTCTGGCGCGGCATTCCGTTCGTCGCCATCTGCCTGCTCGCCGGGCTGCAGACCATCTCGCCCTCGCTCTACGAAGCGGCGATGATCGACGGCGCCAATGCCTGGCAACGGTTCTGGCACATCACCTTCCCGATGCTCATGCCGATCCTGGCGGTCGTGCTCACCTTCTCCGTGATCTTCACCTTCACCGATTTCCAGCTGGTCTATGCCATTACCCGCGGCGGGCCGGTGAACTCGACGCATCTGATGGCGACGCTGGCCTTCCAGCGCGCCATTCCGGGCGGCCAGCTCGGCGAGGGGGCGGCGATCGCGGTCGCCATGATCCCGTTCCTCGTGGCCGCGACCTTCTTCAGCTATTTCGCGCTGGCCCGACGCAAGTGGCAGCAGGGAGGCGACGATGACTGAGGCTGCGGCAGCGCGCCCCGCGGTCCGGCCACTCGAAGACGCCCCGCCGCCGCAGGTTCACGCGCCCGAGCGCCAGGGGGCGATCAACTGGGATTCGCTCCCCCGGCGCATCGTCACGATCTACACGCCGCTGATCTGCTTCGTGATCGTCCTGCTTTTCCCCTTCTATTGGATGACGATCACCGCCATCAAGCCGAACGACGAGCTCTACAATTTCCGCGAGCACAATCCGTTCTGGACCAGCTCGCCGACGCTCGCCAACATCAACAAGCTGCTGTTCGAGACCGACTATCCGACTTGGCTGATGACCACGATGACCGTGGCGGTCGTAGCCACCTTCATCTCCGTCTTCGCCTCGGTACTCGCCGCCTACGCTATCCAGCGGCTGCGCTTCAAGGGCTCGCAGTGGGTCGGCCTCTCGATCTATCTCGCCTATCTCGTGCCACCCTCGATCCTGTTCATCCCCTTGGCCACCATGGTCTTCCAGCTCGGGCTGTTCGACAGCCCGATGGCGCTGATCCTGACGTACCCGACCTTCCTGATCCCGTTCTGCACCTGGCTCTTGATCGGCTACTTCAAGTCGATTCCCTACGAGCTCGAGGAGTGCGCCCTGATCGACGGTGCCTCCCGCCTGCAGATCTTGTGGCAGATCACCCTGCCGCTCGCCGTCCCGGGCCTGATCTCGGCCGGCATCTTCGCCTTCACCCTGTCCTGGAACGAATTCATCTACGCGCTCGCCTTCATCCAGTCGGCCGAGAACAAGACGGTCCCCGTGGCGGTCCTGACCCAGCTGGTCGAGGGCGACGTCTACCACTGGGGCTCGCTGATGGCGGGGGCTCTTCTGGGCTCGATCCCTGTCGCCATCTTCTACTCGTTCTTCGTCGAGTACTACGTCTCGAGTTTGACCGGCGCGGTGAAGGAGTAGGTCGGGGCGCCGCGACGGCTCCAGGCTGCGGCACCCCGCCCGTTACATCACGCCCCGGCTATGGCATAATCGCGACGTCGGGTCGCTGGTGCCGGCCCGGCCATGCAGTGAATTGCGGCTGGGGGGGAAAGCATGTTCGGATCGATCTCGGCTGCCGACGCGGCGGTCTTTGCGCGCGACGGCTATGTGTTCAAGCGCGGCTACTTCGCGCCGGACGAGGTCGAGCTGATGCGGGCGATGATCGAGACCGATCCGGCGATCCAGAGGAACGTCCTGAAGATCGCCGACAGCGAGGGCGGGGCCACGGCGCTCGCCCTCTGGAACCATCCCGGGGCCGATGTCTTCGGCGCGGTGGCACGCTCGAAGCGCGTCGCCGGCGGCGCCGAGACGCTGCTGGGCGGCGAGGTCTACCACTACCACTCCAAGCTCACGATGAAGATGCCGGGCCACGGCGGGCGCTGGGAATGGCACCAGGACTACGGCTACTGGTACCAGAACGGCTGCCTCTTTCCCGACATGCTCTCGGTGGCCGTCGCCGTCGACCCGCAGACCAGGGCGAACGGCTGCATGCAGGTCCTGAAGGGCAGCCACCTGATGGGCCGTATCGAGCACGGCCGGGTGGCCGGGCAGACCGGGGCCGATGTCGAGCGGGTCGAGCAGGCGATGGAGCGGCTCGAGCTCGTCCATTGCGAGATGGACCCGGGCGACGCCCTCTTCTTCCATGCCAACACGCTGCATGCCTCCGCCGCCAACACCACCGACAAGCCGCGTCGCCTGTTGATCTGCTGCTACAACAAGGCCAGCAACGACCCGTTCAAGGTGCACCACCACCCGCGCTACACCAAGCTCGCGCAGCTCCCGGACACGGCGGTCCGCGAGGCCGGCCTCGCCCGGGCGGACGAGACGGCCCGCGACTTCCTCCACGAGGACGAGGACGCCACCACGGAGGCCCGAAAGGCGAGCTGACCCGGAAAAATTTCACGACGCCGACGGACGCGGGCGGCAATTCGCCGCGTTCTCCCTGCATAGCCGTCATTGGTGACCTGTTGCAGCGGAGACCGCCACCATGCCGAAAGCCCCCCTCGCCGCCGTTCTGGCGCTCACCGTTTTCGTCGGTGCCTGCACCGTCCCCACCACCGGCGACGGGCCCGGGCCCAAGCAGACGGCCGGTGCCGCCGTCGGTGCCGTCGGCGGCGCGATCCTCGGCGGGATGGCCGGCAACGCGCTGGGCGGCAAGGGCAAGAATGCCGTCGCCATCGGCACGGGTGCGGCACTGGGCGGGATCGGCGGGCTCTTTCTCGGCTCATCGGCCGGCGCCAGCCTCGATCGCGCCGACCGGCTCTATGCCGAGCGCAGCTGGACCCGAGCGATGGCCGCCCCGGTCGGCCAGCCAATCGCCTGGGAGAACCCCGAGACCGGTAATCGCGGCCACACCGTGACGACCCGTCAGGGCCGGCTCGCCGCGACCGACCAGACCTGCCGCGAGTACACCTCCGAGATCATCGTCGGCGGGCGGCGCGAGACCCTGGTCGGCACCGCCTGCCGCAACGCCGACGGGACGTGGTCCAACAACGTCTGAGCCGCCTCGCGGCCTCGGTCACCAGCCGATGGCACGCGGCAGCCAAGTGGCCAAGGGCGGGGCCATGAACAGCACCGCCACCGCCAGGAGCTGCAGCCCGATGAACGGCAGCACGCCGCGATAGATGTCGCCCGTGCCGACCCCGGGCGGGGCCACACCCTTGAGGAAGAAGAGCGCCCAGCCGAACGGCGGGGTGAGGAACGAGGTCTGCAGGTTCAAGGCGATGAGCACGCCGAGCCAGACCAAGTCGACGCCGCTCTGGATGAAGAACGGCAGGAACAGCGGCAAGGCGATGAAGGTGATCTCGATCCACTCGAGAAAGAGGCCGAGCACGAAGATCAGGACGAGGAGGAAGATCAGGCTGCCGGTGACCCCGCCCGGCACCCACTCGAACATCCGGTGCACCAGCTGCTCGCCGCCCAGCCCGCGGAACGAGAGGGCGAAGGCCTGGGCACAGATCAGGATGAAGAACACCATGGTCGAGATGAGCAGGGTCGAGCGGGCGGCGTCGACGAGCAGGCCGAGACGCAGCTTGCCGGCCAGGAGCACGACGAGCAGCGCGCCGATCGCCCCCATGGAGGCCGCCTCGGTGGGGGCGGCGACGCCGCCGATGATCGAGCCCAGGACCGCGACCACGAGGCCGAGCGGCGGCAGGACGGTGGTGACCACGCGCCGCGCCAGGTCGCCCCGGCTCATCGCCGCCCGCTCCGCGGCGTCGATCGGCGGGGCCAAGTCCGGCCGCAACTTGGCCGCGAGGATGATGGCGATCACGTAGATCCCGGCCAGGACCAGCCCCGGCAGCATGGCGGCGGCGAAGAGGGTGCCGACCGAGAGGCCCAGCACCTCCGCCAGCAGGATCAGGACGAGGCTGGGCGGGATGATCTGGCCGAGCGTGCCGGAGGCGCAGATCGTGCCGGTGGCGAGACCCTTGGCGTAGCCGCGGCGCAGGAGGGTCGGCAGGGTCAAGAGGCCCAGCGTGACGATGGTGGCGCCGACGATACCGGTCGAGGCGCCGAGCAGGACGCCGACCAGCACGATGCCCACGGCCATGCCGCCGGCCATGTTGCCGAACAGGTGGCCGACCACGTCGAGCAGCTCCTCGGCGAGCCGGGATTTCTCCAGCATCACCCCCATGAAGACGAAGAGGGGGATGGCCATCAGCGAGTAGTTGCTGACGACCCCGAAGACGCGGGCGGGCAGGAGGTTGAAGAGCATCGGCCCGAAGCCGAGATAGCCGAAGACCAGGGCCGAGCCGGCGATGCTGATGCCGACCGGGATGCCGGCGAGCAGCAGCGCGAAGAAGGCGGCGACCATGGCGATCGCCAGTATCTCGTTGGGCGAGAGCATGCGGGGTCAGCCGGCTGTTCGCTGCTGGAGCGCGTGCTTGAGGGTGTGGGCGAGGCCCTGCAGGGCGAGCAGCGCGAAGCCGAGCGGGATGAAGGCCTTGAGCGCGAAGCGGTAGGGGATGCCGCCGGGATTGGGCGAGCCCTCGCCGGTGCTCCAGGCCTGGAGCACGAAGGGCAGGCTCAGCCGCAGCATGATCAGCGCGAAGGCGAGGGTGAGCAGGCCGGTCAGCACCTCGACGACGCGCTGGCCCAGGGCCGGCATGCGCTCGAAGAGCACATCGACGCGGACCTGCTCGCCGTGCTTGAGGGCATAGGCCATGCCGAGCAGGGCGATGGGCGAGATCAGGTGCCATTCCAGCTCCTGCAGCCAGATCGTGCCGGTGCGAAGAAAGTAGCGGGCCAGCACGTTGCCGGCGACCACCAGCACCAGCACGACGCAGACCCAGGCGGCGAGGCGGCCGCAGACTTCCACGACCGCCTCGAGCGCTGCCACGGCGCGATCCACCATCAAGAAGGCCCGGCTCAGGCGCCGAGGATGGTCGAGTGCCAGGGGCCTTCGCTGATCCCGGCCCAGGCGTCATGACCGGCCTTGAACGCCATGTAGCTGTCGTGGACCTTCTGCACGAGCGGGTCCTTGGCCGCCTCGGTCGCGAGCGTGTCGGCCGTGGCGGTCCGCAGCTCCTCGACCACGGCCTGCGGCAGCACCGCGGCGATCACCCCCTCGTTCTCGACCAGATCGACCAGTGCCTCGCCGTTGACCGCCTCGGACCAGGTGACACTTTCGAGCACCGAGGCCATGGACGCCATCCGGACGATCGCCTTGAGGTCGTCGGGCAGGGCGTCCCAGGCGGGCCGGGCGATGATCAGCTCGCCCGTGGTCGCCGGCTCGTGCCAGCCGGTGGTGTAGTAGTGCTTGGCGGCATTGTGCAGGCCGAGCCGCCGGTCCTGGTAGGGACCGACGAACTCGGCGGCATCGATCACGCCACGCTCGAGCGCCGGGAAGATCTCGGGTGCCGGCAGCACCCGGGCGTCGACGCCGAGGGCGCTGTAGACCTGCCCGGCCAGGCCCGGGATGCGCATCCTGAGGCCCTGGAGGTCGGCCACGTTCTCGACCGGCTCGCGGAACCAGCCGGTCATCTGCACGCCGGTGTTGTTGAGCGGGAAGGCCACGATGTTGAAGGGCTCGTAGACCTCCTGCCAGAGCTCGAGGCCGCCGCCGTGGTAGAGCCAGGCCATGTGGCCCATGAAGCTCATGCCGAAGGGGACGGTGGTGAAATACTGGGCAGCGAAGGTGCGGCCCGACCAGAAATAGGAGTTGGCCGCGTTCATCTCGACCACGCCGGAGACCACCGCGTCGAAGCCCTCGAAGGCGGGCACCAGCTCGCCCGCGGCGAAGGGCTGGATCGTCAGCCGGCCGCCCGACATGGCGGCGACGTTCTTGATGAACGCTTCGGGGCTGCCCGGGCCCACGGTGTAGAAGGGGGCGTTGGGCCCATAGGCATTGGTCATGCGCCAGGAGAAGGTCTCCTGGGCGCGGACGACGTTGGGGGCGGCCACAAGGGCCGCCGTCGCGGCGGCACCACCCATCAAGCCCTGATCGAGGAACCTGCGTCGTTGCATGAAACCTGCCCATCCCTGTTGCTGTGAGGACCGATGGGCGGCTGGTCAGCAAGAAGCGTGCCGGGTTAGGTTCGGGGTCAATCGGCCAGCGCGTAGGGCTTGATCAAGGTCTCGGCCGGGATGGCCAGTGCGGTGTGCAGGCGGCGGACCATGGCCAGGGTGAGCGGGCGCTTGCGGCCGAGGATCTCGGAGACGCGTGCGCGCGTGCCGAGCAAGGGCTCGAGGTCCCTACGGGCCAGGCCGAGGGCCTCCATGCGGTGCTCGATCGCCGCGATGGGATCGGGCTCGTCGATGGGGTATTCGCGGGCCTCCCAGGCATCGACCAGGGTGACGAGCACATCGAGCCGGTCGGACTCGGGCGAGCCGTCCCGGGCGTCCATCAGCCGGTCGATCTCGGCCAGGGCGGCCGAGTGGTCGGCTGCGGTCTTGATGGGCTTGATGGTCGCGTCCATCGCATCGGTCCCTCAAACAGTCGCGGCATCGATCCGGTCGTATTCGGCATGGGTGCCGATGAACCGGATGAAGATCGTCTGTCGCGGGTAGTTCACCTTGACGATCAGCCGAAACTTGTTGCCGGCGATGTTGAAACAGACCCGATTGCCGGCGAGAAAGCTGGCACTGCGGTAGTCTGCCTTCACCGCCGCCGGGCCGTCCCAGCGGGCGCGTCTGGCGAACGCGAACCACGCCTTGAGCGGCTGTTCGGCATCGGCATGGATCGTCCAGAACTCGACCAGGGTTCGGCGTGCGATCACCCGCATGAGGCAAGTTACTTCGATCCCAATTTGGGATCAAGAGCGTCGAACCGCTACCGCCCGCGGCTGGCGTAGCTGACGGCCTCCTCGGCGGCGCGGATCAGGGCCTTGGCCTTGTTGCAGCTCTCCTGATACTCGGCCTCCGGGTCGCTGTCGGCGACCACGCCGCCGCCGGCCTGGACGTACATGGTCCCGTCCTTCACCAGTGCCGTGCGCAGGGCGATGCACGTGTCCATGTCGCCGTCGGCCGAGATGTAGCCGACTGCCCCGGCATAGAAGGCGCGCTTTTCGGTCTCGAGCTCCTCGATGATCTGCATCGCCCGGACCTTGGGCGCACCCGTGACGGTGCCGGCGGGAAAGCCCGCCATCAGCGCGTCGACGACGTCGCATTCGGGGCGCAACTGGCCCTCGACGTTGGAGACGATGTGCATGACGTGGCTGTAACGTTCGACGCTCATCTGCTCGGTGACCTCGACCGTGCCGATCTTCGCCACCCGGCCCACGTCGTTGCGGCCGAGGTCGAGCAGCATCAGGTGCTCGGCCAGCTCCTTGGGATCGGCCATGAGGTCCTTGGCCAGCGCCTCGTCCGCGGCCGGTGTGGAGCCCCTGGGCCTGGTCCCGGCGATCGGCCGGACGGTGACCCGGCCGTCCCTGACCCGGACCAGGATCTCCGGGCTCGAGCCCACCAGCGCGAAGTCGCCGAGATCGAGGAAGAAGAGGAAGGGCGAGGGGTTGAGCCGGCGCAGCGAGCGGTAGAGCGCCATCGGCGGCAGGGTGAAGGGCACGGCAAAGCGCTGCGAGGGGACGACCTGGAAGATGTCGCCCGCCATGATGTACTCCTTCGCCCGGTCCACCATGGCGTGATACGCCGCGCGGGTGGTGTTGGAGACCGGGGTCGGCGGCGCGCTCGCGCGGGCGGGCCTTGCCGGGTTGATGCCGCGGCCCATGTCGGCCACCGCATCGGCCAGCCGCTCGAGCGCCTGGTCGTAGGCGCGATCCGCACCCATCGCTGGATCGGGGTAGACCGGCGTGACGATGGTCAGCACGTCCTTGATGCTGTCGAAGACGGCGACCAGGGTCGGGCGCAGGAAGATGGCGTCGGGAATGCCGAGCGGGTCCGGGTTGGTCGCCGGCACCGTGGGCTCGACCAGGCGGATCGTGTCGTAGCTCATGTAGCCGAAGAGGCCCGCCGCCATTGGCGGCAGGTCGGCCGGCAGCTCGATCCGGCTCTCGGCCAGAAGGTCTCGCAGGCTCTCCAGGGTCGGCTTGGCCTCGGCCGTGAAGCTCCCGGGATCGAACCGCGCCTGCCGGTTGATCTCGGCCGCCGCACCCCGGGCCCGCCAGACCAGATCGGGCTTGGTCACGATGATCGAGTAGCGGCCGCGCACCGCGCCGCCGGTGACGCTCTCGAGGAGGAAGCTGTAGGGCCGGCCCTCGGCCAGTTTCAGCGTGGCGGAGACGGGGGTCTCGAGGTCGGCCACGAGCGTGGTCCAGACCACCTGTGCCCGGCCCGCGTCGTAAGCGTCCCGGAAGGCCGATCGGCCCGGCAAGACTTCCTCGGTGAAGGCCACGGTGCTGGTTCCTGCAAAGCTTGGGCGACGGTCCGCACTCTTAGTCGCCTGTGCGCCCTCAGGCCAGAACCTCGTCCCGGAACCAGGCGAGGTCGATATTGCCGCCGCAGAGGATCACGGCCACCCGCTTGCCGCACTGGCGCTGGCGCTCCTGCAACAGGCCGGCCAGCGGTGCCGCCCCCGCACCCTCGGCGAGGTTGTGGGTGTCGGTCCAGTAGGCCCTGATGGCCTCCTTGATCTCGGTCTCTGCGAGCCGGAGCACGCGGGCCGCGCCCTCAAGGATGACGTCGAGGGCGGCCGGCTCCGGGATGCGGGTCGCCATGCCGTCGGCGATGGTCGAAGCCGGCCCGGTAGTGACGACATGCCCGGCGGCGAAGGAGAGTGCATAGGCCGGCAGCCGCTCGCTCACCACGCCCACGATCTCGGTCCGCAGACCGAGCAGGTCACGGGTGCGGATCAGCCCGGCGATGCCGGAGCCGAGTCCGATCGGCACGTAGACCGTGTCGAGGTCGGGGACGGCAGTGAACAGCTCGAGCGCGTAGGTGGCCACCCCGCGGACCAGGAGCGGATCGAAGGACGGCAACATCCAGTGGCCGTCCCGCTCCGCCAGGCGTCGGGCCTCGGCCCGGGCCGCGTCGAAGTCCTCCCCGTGGACCACGAGCTCGGCGCCGAACGCCTGCATCGCCGCGTTCTTCTCCACGCTGTTGCCCTCGGGCACGCAGATGACCGAGCGCAGGCTGTGCCGCGCGGCAGCGAAGGCGACGCTCTGGCCGTGATTGCCCCTGGTCGCCGAAATGACGCTCGCCACTTCCGGATGCGCGCGGCGGAGCCAGTCCATGTAGACGAGGCCACCGCGCACCTTGAACGCTCCGGTGGGGGTATGGTTCTCGTGCTTGACCCAGACCGTGCAGCCGGTGCGCCGTGCGAGCAGCGGCCAAGCATAGTGCGGCGTCGGCGGCATGACCGCGTGGACGACGCGGGCGGCGGCGTTGAGATCGTCGAGGCTGAACAAGGCACAGCTCCAGAGGTGGGAGAGGCGGTGTCGGACGGCATAATCCGTCAGCCTCTCGCCTGGCCAGCCACCGTCCGCCTAGGAGAATGCGGGCTCGCGGCGCCGGTGCAGCCCGTCGATGCCCCCGGGCTCGGCAGCGCCGAGCGCCGAACCGAACATTGGCGCGAGCACGCCGAGCTGACCGCGCTGCCGCGTCCGTTCGTGGCAATCGAGCAGCCAGCGTGCGAGCAGATGCAGATTGGCGGCCGCCGCCGCGTCGCGTTGTGGCTGGGCGGCGCACCCACTCGCGACGATCCTCTCGTCCATCGATAGTCCCCCCGTGGTCGGCGCCCGACGGCCGACGCCACACCGGTGCCGACGGCCGCAGTTGCACGGCCGAGGCCTAGCCTCGGCCACTCGGCGCAACCGTGATCTCGATTACGTTCACGAAAAAATAGCCCGCTCAGAGCCGCGGGCTCAGTCGGCGGCTCGTGCCGCCACTTCGATCTCCAGGACGACGTCGTAGCCCACGGCGGCGTCGCCGGCCCAGTCGCCCCTGCCGATCTCGAAGCTGCGGCGATCGAGGTCGAGCGTGCCGCTGGCTGTGGCCGCATCGCCGTCGACGACGATCGTCATGGGCAGGTCGATCACCTCGGTGATGCCGCGGATGGTGAGCTCGCCGGTGACCAGATAGTTGTCGCCGCCCTGATGCGCGAAGCCGGTGCTGGTGAATGTGGCGGTGGGATGGTTGGCCGTGTCGAACCAGTCGGCACCGACGATCCCGGCGTCGCGCTCCGAGTTGCCGGTATCGACGCTGTCGATCCGGATCAGCGCGTGGACGTGGGCGTCGGTCAGCTCCGCCGGGTCGAAGCGAATCTCGGTCGAGAAGTCGCGCCAGTTGCCACGAACCGGTGAGCCCATTTGGCGGAAGACGAACTCCAGCCGGCTCTGCCCCTCGATCAGGACCCAGTCTCGGGCCACCGTCGGGGGGGCCGCCAGGACGGCGGCAAGGAGGACGGCCAAAATCGCAAGGGGCAGCGTCGAGCGCATCGAGGTCAGTCCTTCAACGGGCGGAGCATGCGGACCAGAACAGTATCCCGGTTGACGAAGTGGTGCTTGAGGGCGCCGGCAACGTGCAGAAGGACCGCCAGCGCCAAGAGATAGCCGGCGACGAGATGGACGGCCTTGAGCGCGCCGGCCAGCGCCTCGTTCGCCGGGACCAGGTCTGGAACCGTAAAGAAGCCGAAATAGTTGGCCGGGCTCGCCGTCGCACCCGAGTAGAGCCAGCCGCTCAAGGGCATGAGCAAGAGCAGCACATAGATGCCGTGGTGCGTGGCCTTGGCGAGGATCGTCTCGTGCCGCGTCATGCCGCCCGGCAGCGGTGGCACCGGGTTGAGCCGGCGCCAGACCAGTCGCACGACGACGAGCATCCAGACGGTGAGCCCGAGCGACTTGTGCAAAGCATAGTCCTGGAACTTCTGCGGGCTCAGCGGCAGATCGACCATGGTCCAACCGAGATAGAAGAGCCAGAAGACGAGAACCACGCTCGCCCAGTGGATCGCCCAGTGGACGAGGCCGTAGCCCGCTTCGCTGTTGGTCAGACGCATGGCCGATCTCCCGCGGCAGGCCTGCTCAGTTGGTCGAGGTCAGCGGCCGCAGCAGCTCGGTCTCGATGACCAGCGTGACCTCGTCGCCGACCATGGGAACCAGCATGTCGAGGCCGAAATCGCTCCTGAGCAGCGTTGTCGTGGCCGAGAAGCCCGCGACCTCCATGCCGGCGTAGTCCGGGACGAAGGCACCGAGCTGGTGCTCGCCCAGATAGTTCAGCATGACGTCGAGGACGACCTCCCGGGTGTGCTCCTTGATGGTCAGCTCGCCGGCGACCCTGGCGGTCGTGTCGCCCGTGGGCTCGACCGCGGTGCTGACGAAGCGGATCTCGGGGAAGGTCTCGACCGCGAAGAAATCGGTGCTCTTGAGATGGGTGTCGAAGGCCGCGATGCCGGTGTCGACGCTGGCGGCCATGATCGTGACGTCGATGCGGCTCTGGCTCGGATCCTCGCGATCGAGCACGACCTCGCCCGAGAAGTCGCGGAAGTTGCCGTAGGCGCGGCTGTTGCCGAGGTGGTCATAGGAGAAGAGGATCTCGGTATGCGCAGTGTCGAAGGCGAAGCTGTCGGCTGCGGCGGCGGGCTGGGCGACGAGGCCTGCCAGGCCGAGACCCAGGGTCACGAGCGCGGTGGTGGCGGGGCGCGAGAGACGGCGAGCGAGCGGCATGATCGGTTCCTCCGGATGGTTGGCGATGCGCCGGAATTGGCAAGCTGCCGGCACCGCTGACAGGGTCCGGCCAGGAACGCAGCGTTTCCGGTAGGTCGACAGTCGCTGCCTGCCCGGGCAGACCGTCCGGCGCAGCCGCATGCGTCCGGTATCCGCATGGACAGCCCTCGACCACGTCGCTAAGAGAACCGGCGCCATTCGACCGCGCCAATGGGCGCGGTTTCTTTCGTTCATCGAGTTCGATCGTTCGTTCGGGCCGTATCCGTCGAGGGGGATGAGAAGGCATGTCCGGTTTCGAGTGGTTTCTGCTGATCGTGGTGATCGGCTGCGGTGGCGTCGGGGTCGCCTACGGCATCAACACCCGCAACGCGATCCTGGCCCTGCCGACGGGCACGCCGCGCATGCAGGAGATCGCCGCCGCCGTGCAGGAGGGGGCGCGGGCCTATCTCAACCGGCAGTACACCACGATCGCCGCCGTCGGTGCGGTGATCTTCCTGCTCCTCACCTACTTCCTCGGGTTCGCCGTCGGCATCGGCTATCTGATCGGGGCCGTGCTCTCGGGCCTCGCCGGCTATATCGGCATGAACATCTCGGTGCAGGCGAACGTCCGGACCGCCCAGGCGGCATCGGGCGAGAACGGCCTCGCCGCCGGCCTCGACGTCGCCTTCAAGGCCGGTGCGGTGACCGGCATGCTGGTGGTCGCGCTGGGCCTGCTCTCGGTCGCCGTCTACTACGGCATCCTCCTCGCGCTCGGCGTCGATCTCCGGACCATTCTCGAGGCCCTTGTCGGCCTCAGCTTCGGGGCCTCGCTGATCTCGATCTTCGCCCGGCTCGGCGGCGGCATCTTCACCAAGGGTGCGGACGTCGGCGCCGATCTGGTCGGCAAGGTCGAGGCCGGCATCCCGGAGGATGACCCCAGGAACCCGGCCGTCATCGCCGACAACGTGGGCGACAATGTCGGCGACTGCGCCGGCATGGCGGCCGACCTGTTCGAGACCTATGCGGTGACCGTGGTCGCCACCATGCTGCTCGCCGCCATCTTCTTCACCACCGAGGTCTCCGCGACCCTCATGCTCTATCCGCTCGTCATCGGTGCCGTCTGCCTTCTGGGCTCGGTCGCCGGGACGTTCCTCGTCAAGCTCGGCCCGAAGAAGAGCATCATGGGCGCCCTCTACAAGGGCTTCTGGGGTGCGGCCGGGATCTCGGTCGTGCTGCTCCTGCCCTTCACCTGGCTGGTCCTCGGCTTCGGCAGCACCGGCTACGAGGCGACGGTGGGCGGCAACGTCGTGGCCGAGTTCGGCGGCCGGCAGGCCTACTACTGCACGCTGATCGGCCTCGCCGTCACCGGCGCGCTCATGTGGATCACCGAGTACTACACCGGCACCAACTTCCGGCCGGTCCAGAGCATCGCCAAGTCGTCGACCACCGGGCACGGCACCAACGTCATCCAGGGCCTCGCCGTCTCGATGGAGTCGACCGCGCTGCCCGTCCTCGTCATCTGCGCCGGCATCCTGCTCGCCTACCTGAGTGCTGGCCTCTTCGGCATCGGCCTCGCCGCCACCACCATGCTGGCCATGACCGGCCTCGTCGTCTCGCTCGACGCCTATGGCCCGGTGACCGACAATGCCGGCGGCATCGCCGAGATGGCCGACCTGCCGGCCAATGTGCGCGAGACCACGGACGCCCTCGATGCGGTCGGCAACACCACGAAGGCAGTGACCAAGGGCTATGCGATCGGCTCGGCCGGTCTCGCCGCCCTGGTCCTTTTCGCGGCCTACGTCCAGGACCTGACCCACTACTTTCCGGACATCGAGGTCACCTTCGTGCTCTCCGACCCCTATGTCGTGGTCGGGCTCTTCATCGGTGGCCTCTTGCCCTACCTCTTCGGCTCGATGGGCATGCAAGCGGTGGGCCGGGCGGCGGGTGCCATCGTCGAGGAGGTGCGCCGGCAGTTCCGCGAGGACAGCGGCATCATGGCGGGCACCTCCAAGCCGGACTACGGCCGCGCCGTCGACCTTTTGACCAAGGCGGCCATCAAGGAGATGATCATCCCCTCGATGCTGCCGGTCCTGGCGCCGATCGTCGTCTACACCGTGGTCTACTTCATCGCCGGCCAGTCGGCGGCGTTCACCGCGCTCGGCTCGATGCTGCTCGGCACGATCGTGACCGGCATCTTCGTCGCCATCTCGATGACCTCTGGTGGTGGCGCCTGGGACAACGCCAAGAAGCTGATCGAGGAAGGCAACTACGGCGGAAAGGGTTCGGAGGCGCACAAGGCCGCCGTCACCGGCGACACGGTCGGCGATCCCTACAAGGACACCGCCGGCCCTGCGATCAACCCGATGATCAAGATCATCAACATCGTCGCCCTGTTGATCATCGCGGTCCTCGGCGCACACTGAGCGGGTCGCGCCACCGCAGCGGCCGGCAGCGGCCGCTGCGGTGGCGATCGGCAAGCCGAGGATCGAACGGCGACCGGGTCTTCAGCGCGGACGCTGCCCGACGGTGCCAGCCGGATCGCCGAAGCGGCCGATATTGCCGATGAGCTGCTCGACGATGGTCAGCTCGTTGCCGAGCGTGCGGGTGGTATCCCGCTCGGGATCGACCGCCATCGCCTGGTCCATGCCGTGCCGCTCGACGTCGCGCACGATGCCGCGGTCGTCGAAGCTCACCGTCACCACGTCCTGCTCGGTGATCCGCGACTGGAAGAAGGAGCGGCTCTCGCGCCGCTGGGTGACGTAGTACCAGCGCCCGTCCTCGAACGTCGCCAGCGCCGACGGGCTGCCCAGGAGCCTCGCCACCTCCTCGCGCGAGGTCGTGCCGGGCGTGATGCGCGCCAGGCTGTCCGGATCGATGGTGTGGCCGTGCTGGCTGACCTGCGGCGCGCAGGCGGCGAGGCCGCCCAGTGCCAGCCCGAGGCTCACGACGGCTGCGGCAGCACTCGATTTCAGGGCCATGGATGACTACCTCGTGCAGATGAAACGTAGCTTGCAGGCGCGCAAGCTGCGCCGCCCACGCAACGCGCGAGCAGCCAACTACCACCCGGTGTAGAATGACCGCAAACCGTGAACAAGACCTTTGGCCGGTGAGCCGCGGCCTCTTCGGCCGGTTCAGCGGCTGGCTGCGCGGCCGCAAGGCGGACCGCGAGCGTCTGGCCAAGGCGTTCGCGCTCTACCACGTCGTCGTCGCCCGGGCCCGCCAGCCGCATTTCTACACCGACTGGGAGGTGCCCGACACGCCCGACGGCCGCCTCGAGCTGATCGGCCTGCACGCCGCCCTCGTGATGCGGCGACTGCGGGCCGAGGGCGAGGCCGGGCGAATCG
Organism: uncultured Geminicoccaceae bacterium; assembly: GCA_964460465.1. GTDB lineage: Bacteria > Pseudomonadota > Alphaproteobacteria > Geminicoccales > Geminicoccaceae > SLRI01. The sequence continues at coordinate 111,459 of CAYWSB010000002.1, forward strand.
TGGCCCAGGACCTGTTCGACGTGATGTTCGCCGACGTCGATCGCAACATCCGCGAGCAGGGGGTGGGGGATCTGTCCGTCGGCAAGCACGTCAAGGCGGCCGCGAAGACCTTCCTCGCCCGGTTCCAGATGCTCGACCCCTGCCTCGAGGCCGCCGACGGCGACGCCATCGCCCGCATCCTCGAGCGCAACATCTTCAACCGCTCGGGCGAGCCCGCGGCCGCGACCGCACCGCCGGCCGGCATGCTGGCGCTGGCCCGCCATGCGCTGGCCGAGGCGGCCCGGCTCGAGGCCCTGCCGGGAGAGGCGCTGCTCGCCGGCCGCTGCGAGCTGGAGTTGCCCACAGCCCCGGCACCGGTGTTGCCATCGGCAGCCGCCGCCGAAGCGCCACCGGCCGCCTTAGCGGCACGAGCGCCCCGCGCTTGACCCGTGGCATCGATCTTTCTAGCCTCTCTTGCCGCTATAGCGTACCTTGCTGTGGGGTGAACGCTGGGTGCCTGGGATCCCAGGTCCTGCGACCGGTGGCCGACACGGCCGACACCGACGGCGGGCAGGGCGCGGTGAGAGGATCAGCGATTGGCGGATGAGGCGGAGTTCTCGCGGCTCTTCCGGTTGCGGCAGCTGCCGGCGACCGGCGGACATGCTTTCGCGATCGCGGCAACGCCGGCCGAATGCCGCGCCGTGGCCCGGCGGCTCGAGCTCGTCAGCCTCGCCGGCCTCGCCTTTCAGGGCCGGATCGAGAAGGGGCCGCGCGAGGGCGTGCTGATCGTCCGCGGCACGATCGAGGCCGATGCGACCCAGCGCTGCGTGGTGACGCTCGAGCCGGTACCGGCGTCGCTCGAGGTGGCGATCGAGCGCTACTTCGTGGTCGACGGCGAGGCGGCCGCCGAGGAGATCGTCGTCTCGCCCGACGACGAGGAGCCGGAGCCACTGACCGGCGAGCTGCTCGATCTCGGCGAGATCGCGGTCGAGGAGTTGTCCTTGGCCCTCGATCCCTACCCGCACGCCGCCGACGCGCCGGCGGTGCTGCGCAGCTACAACGACGCGGCGGATGCGGCGGCCCGCTCGGCCTTCACGGCGCTGGCAGCCCTGCGTGATCGTTCGAAGAGGCGGTGAACATGATCAGCACTGACCGCGTCGCCGCGCCCGGCCGGGGCGTGGCGCCGATGCTGCGGCCGGCGCGCTGCGAGCCGCCCGCACACCAGCGACGGCGGCAGCGATGAGCGTCACCGTGGCCCTCGACGGGATGGGCGGCGATGCCGCCCCGGAGATCGTCGTCGCCGGCGCCGCCCGGGCGCTCGAGCGGCGCCCTGATCTGCGCTTCCTCTTGTTCGGCGACGAGACGCGGATCAACGGCCTGATCGACGCCCATCCCGGCCTCGCCGCCGCCACCGAGCTGCGCCATACCCCCGATGCGGTGGCCGCCGACGCCAAGCCCTCGACGGCGCTGCGCCAAGGCCGCAACAGCTCGATGCGCCTCGCCATCGACGCGGTGCGCGACGGCGCCGCCGGGGCCGCAGTCTCGGCCGGCAATACCGGGGCGTTGATGGCCATGGCGATCTTCGCGCTCAGGACGCTGCCCGGCATCGACCGGCCGGCCATCGCCAGCGTCATGCCGTCCAAGGGCAACCCGGTGGTCTTTCTCGACCTCGGTGCCAACGTCGAATGCTCGGCCGAGAATCTCTTCCAGTTCGCCGTGATGGGCGAAGTCTATGCCCGGGCGGTCCTGGGAGTGGCCAAGCCCCGCGTCGGCCTGCTCAATGTCGGCACCGAGGAGCTCAAGGGTGACGGCGTGGTCCGCCGGGCGGCGAGCCTGCTGCGCGACAGCGAACTCGAGATCGACTACGCCGGCTTCGTCGAGGGCACCGACGTCACCGCCGGCACGGTCGACGTCGTCGTCACCGACGGCTTCACCGGCAACGTCGCGCTGAAGATCGCCGAAGGCACGGCCGGGCTCTTCACCCGGGCGCTGAAGGACGCCTTCACCAGCTCCTGGCGGGCGAAGCTCGGCTATCTCGTGGCCAAGCCGGCGCTGCAGGGCCTGCGCGACCGCTTCGATCCCCGCCTCTACAACGGGGCACTCTTCCTCGGCGTCAACGGCGTGGTGGTGAAGAGCCATGGCGGCACCGACGCCGTCGGGTTCGCCTCGGCCATCAACGCCGCGGTCGACTTCGTGCGGCAGGGGACCAACGACCGGATCATCGACGAGATGGGCTCGGTGGCCGGCGATGGGGCACCCAAGCCCCGGGCGGCGGCCGGCTAGGGGCGCCGCGGCCGCTGAGGAAGCCGCGTTGCGGCCGGGTCACGCGGCCGCTGCTGTTGGTTTTGCTGGCGGCATGGCCGTCGCCGGCGCTAGGTTCGAGACGCCTCACCGGATCCCCCAGGGCCGGACCCCACAGGAGACCCTCAGCGGATGCGCCGCTCGATCATGCGCGCCGTCGGCGCCTATCTACCCGAACGAGTCGTCACCAACGACGACCTGGCGGCGACCCTCGACACGTCGGACGCGTGGATCCAGGAGCGCACCGGCATTCGCCAGCGGCATCTGGCGGCACCCGGCGAGCTGACCTCCGACCTCGCCACTACGGCCGGGCGGCGGGCGCTCGAGCGGGCCGGAATCGCCGCCGAGGCCGTCGACCTGGTGATCGTCGCCACTTCGACGCCTGACCACACCTTCCCGGCGACGGCGACCGCAGTCCAGCGCAAGCTCGGCATCGGCACCTCGATCGCCTTCGATATGCAGGCGGTCTGCGCCGGCTTCGCCTACGCGCTCGCCACCGCCGACAACTTCATCAAGGTGGGCCAGGCCGAAACCGCGCTGGTGATTGGTGCAGAGACCTTCTCGCGCATCCTAGACTGGACCGACCGGTCGACCTGCGTGCTGTTCGGCGACGGCGCCGGGGCGGTGGTGCTGACCGCCGGCGAGGGATCCGGAACGGCCCGCGACGAGGGCATTCTCGCGACCGCGCTCGCCGCCGACGGCCGCCACTATGCTCATCTTCAGGTCGACGGCGGGCCCTCCTCGACGCAGACCGTGGGCCATCTCAGGATGAACGGCCGTGAGGTGTTCCGCCACGCAGTGGGCGAGCTCAGCAGTGCCGCCGAGCGCGTGCTCGGCCAGGTCGGCCTCGGCATCGACGCGATCGACTGGCTCATCCCGCACCAAGCTAACAGGCGGATCATCGACGCCGTCGGCAAGCGCCTCGCCGTGCCCGCGGCCAAGGTGGTGGTCACCGTTGCGGACCACGCCAACACCTCTGCCGCCTCGATTCCGCTGGCGCTGGACCAGCTCTATAGCAGCGGCCGGCTCGAGCGCGGCGACTTGTTGCTCATGAACGCGATGGGCGGCGGCTTCGCCTGGGGGGCGGCGCTCGCCCGCTGGTGACGCGTCCGGCGATCGGCGAATCGGCGCTTGACTTCCGCCGGCTCCGTCGTGTTGACGGAACCCCTTGTATCATTTAGCGTTTTGTTTGCAAAAAACACGCTGCGAGAGGGGAGCTCGGCCAATGGCGGGCAATACCGTGACGCGGGCACAATTGGCCGAGGCCGTCTACCAGGAAGTCGGCCTGTCACGCAGCGAATCCGCGGACCTTGTCGACGCGATTCTCGAGGAGATCGCGCACGCCCTGGTCGTCAACGGCACGGTGAAGATCTCCTCCTTCGGCACATTCGCCGTGCGCGAGAAGGGCGAGCGGATCGGCCGCAACCCGAAGACCGGCGAGGAGGTGCCGATCCTGCCGCGCCGCGTTCTCGTGTTCCGGGCGTCGCAGGTGCTAAAGGACCGGATCAACGGGCAGGCCGCGGCATGAGGCGGGGATGGCCCCGGACGTGCTGCCGGCCGGGCCGCCGGCAACCGTGAGGATGAGCGCCGATGCAGCCGAGGCGCCGATGACAGCCGGCCGGGCCGGCAAGTCGCAGGCCGCCTTCCGCACCATCAGCGAGGTCGCGGACGAACTCGACGTCGCCCAGCACGTGTTGCGCTTCTGGGAGAGCAAGTTCCCCCAGGTCAGGCCGCTCAAGCGTGGCGGTGGCCGGCGCTACTACCGGCCCGAGGACATCGACCTGCTGCGCGACATCCGCACCCTGCTCTACGACGAGGGCTACACCATCAAGGGCGCGCAGAAGCTGCTGCGCCAGCGGCGCGCGCGCCCGCCGGCGGCGCCGGCCGGCAAGGCGGCGCCGGCAGCCGCTGCCCGGACCTCCACGCCGGCCGAGGGACCACTGCAGCATTGGCTCGAGGCGGCCACCGACCCGCCAGCCGCGGCCGAGCCGCCGTCGGTCGTCGCCCCGCCGCCCGACCGGCCGGCGATCGCGGCGACGCCGGAGGAGGCGATCGCGGCCCCGACGGCGGAGGACGACGTCGAGCGCCTGCGCCACCTGCGCCACGCGCTCGACGTCATCCGCGGCGATCTCGCGGCACTGCTGGCCGACGATCCGGGCTGATGCCGCCGGCACCGAGCGGCGACAGCAACCATTGCCCGGGCGTCCCGAGCTCGCTAAAGAAGTGGGGTCGGAGCGTAGCGCAGCCTGGTAGCGCATCGGTCTGGGGGACCGGAGGTCGCAGGTTCAAATCCTGCCGCTCCGACCATCTTGTTTTGCGCGCCCGACAAGCGACCCCAACCTGTACCGGCCGCATAGCCACTTATCCTCCCGCCGTGTCTCATTCGACCGCCCGACGGTGCTCCAGCACCGCGACTCCTCCCAGGCCTTCCCCTCGGCGTCTCGATCAATCGAGGCCGGCGCAGCGCCGGCCTCGGCACGCCATGCCCAATGCCCGGCGCCAAGTGCCGGGCGAGGCAGGCCGATGAAGACCACCGTCAACTCGATCGACGTGGCCAGGCTGGCCGGCGTCTCGCAGTCGGCGGTCAGCCGGGTGTTCACGCCCGGTGCAAGCGTCAGCGCCCTGATGCGGCAAAAGGTGATCGCCGCCGCCAATGTCCTCGGCTACCACCCCAATCGCTTGGCCGGCTCGCTGATTACCCAGCGCTCGCGGCTGATCGGCATTGCCATCGGCTATCTCGGCAACTTCTTCTACCCGCTGGCGGTCGAGAGCCTGGCGCGACGGCTGCGCCGCGCCGGCTACCACACCATGATGTTCTTCACCGAGCCGCAGGAGGCGGCGGACGCCACGGTCGAGGCCTTCCTGCAGTATCGGGTCGAGGGCGTGATCCTGGCCTCGGTGGCGCTCTCGTCGGACTGGGTGAGCGCCTGTTCGCGTGCCGGCGTGCCGGTCATACTTTTCAACCGCTTCCAGGACGATCCGCGTGTCTCGATGGTCGGCATCGACGGTGCGGCCGGTGCCCGGGTCATCGGCGACTTCCTGGTCCGGGGCGGACACCGGCGCATCGCGTATGTCGGCGGGGTGGAGGACACGTTGACCCAGCGCGACCGCGAGGCCGGCTTCCGCCAGGCGCTGGCTGCGCACGGCATGCCCCTCTTCGACCGCGCGATCGGCCAGTTCGAGACCGAGCCAGCGCGGCTCGCCGCCCGCCAGCTCTTCGACCGCCCGGCCGAGGAGCGCCCCGATGCCGTCTTCGCCTGCAGCGACCAGATGGCGCTCGCCGTCATCGACGTCGTCCGCCACGAGCTCGGCCTGCGGGTGCCGGAGGATGTCTCCGTCGTCGGCTTCGACGACGTGCCGCAGGCCGGCTGGCCGGCCTACGACCTCACCACCTTCCACCAGGACGTCGACACCGTGGTCGAGGCGGTGAGCGAGGTGCTGCTCGAACGGATCGCCAGGCCGGAGGCGCCGCCGCGCCGCGTGCTGATGCCGGGCTCGCTGGTGGTGCGCGGGTCGGCCAGGGTGCCGGCCGACTGGCCGAAGCCTCCGGGCACGGCGGGCGAGCCGTGGTTCGCTGACGACTCGCTCACGCTTCGCTGACGCGCCCCTGCGAAATACCGCCCGACGGACCGCAAGCGACGGGAGTGGGCGATGCAGACGGGACTGCTGTGCGAGAACGGCTTCTTCCGGCGGCGCCATCCGGAGCTGGCTTGAGGGTTTCCCGCTCGAGCTTGTAGCCAGCGCCGTTGCCCCGGCAGCGCTGGTGGACCACGCCCGCCGGCAGGGGCGGACGCCTGCGCTGCCGCTGGTGGCGCACGCTGGCCCTTGGGCGAACTGGCGCCGGGGCTGCGGCGCTGCCGGCTGGCGGTTCCCGACAGCCGCTGGTTGCTGATCGACGCGGGCTTCTGCCTCGAGCGCCTGACCGAGGCCTTCCAGCTCGGCTTCGACGGCCATGAGGTTGGCACGCCCTCGCGCGACGGCCTGGTCGCTGCCGCCCGGTTGCTCGCCGCCGGTGGCAAGGCGTTCTCGGTCGAGCTCGTGCGGCTCCCGTGCCGGCCGCCGCCCGCCCTGCGCCTCGCCGCCGTCGCTGGCCGCGCCGACGGGCTCATGCCGTGCGAGCGGGCGGTGGCCGACTGCCTCGGCCCCGGCCTCGCCGACATGGAGATCGCCACGGCGCTGGGCCTCAGCCAGACCACCGTGGCGACCCACCTCAAGGCCATCCGCCGGAGGCTGGACCTCGCCAACCGCACCCAGATCGCCCTTTGGACCGCGCGTGCGGGCCACCATGCGGCAAAGAGCCGCGCGGCCGGTGTCTGAGCGGGCGGTGGGCCGAGCTTCGGCTCAGTTGCCGAGGGCGATCTGCGGGAAGTTGCCGAGGCGCCCGCCGAAGTGGACGCCGAAGCCGCCCCGCGGTGGCGCGGTGACGCGGTGACGCTCATGACGTACTCGACCCCTGGCCCGTTGATCCGCTCCATGACGAAAAGGCTGTTGAGGGTGGGCTGGATCGCCTGCGTCAGCTCGCAGGGCGGCTCCGCGGCGGGCGCGCAGGCGCTGGCCGTCACACGACGACGTAGCAGTTCTACCTCCACCGCGTCGGCGCCGAATTAGCCGGCGGTCGGGTCGACGCACCTCGCCCCCTTCTTCACCGGTGCTGCGCCGACGAAGAACTTCCGGATGGCGCCGTTTGCGACGACCGGTGTGGGTGCGAGGAGCTGCAGGTGGCTCGCCCCGTGGTCGGGCGTCGCCCAGCCCCAGACGCTCTGCAGGCTCCAGAGTTGGAGCCACTCGGCGAGGGCGGCGTTGGTCGGCGCGCCGGCGATCGGGCAGGCGCCGGACGGCGGGTTGACGTCACGCAGCGCAATCCGGCACGCCGCGAGAAGCTGCGAGGTGGCGCCGGTATCGCGCTCCGCCGCCGTCGGCACGGCGAGGTCGATCGCCTCGGCGTACTCGTCCGCCAGGCCGGACGCAGCGACGGCGCTGATCGCGAGAGCGGCAAGCGCCGCGCTCGCCCGCTGGAGGATCGAGGCTGCCTGTCGCTAGCTGTGGTCGTGGTTATGGATGCGCATCACGTGTCTTTCCTTTTCGCTTGCGCGGGGCGCCGGTCATCGACGCGCAACCAGAGGCCAGGACGACGGCGGGTCGGCCGGCCGGCTGGCACGGGGGAGGCTCCCCACGAACGGGCGGCGGCTCCTCAGGTAGGGAAAGTTGGCGGGGGTGGAGCGGCTCAGAGGAAGCCGCTTCAAGCGATGGCGATCAGCGGCGTGTCGCGCAGCGACGGCATGGGAAAGACGTTGTCGAGAAGCGGCGGCAGGCTGAAGCCGGGCTCCAGCCGCTGCAGCCGGCGCAGCAGGTCGGCCGCACCCGAGTCGTCGCGCTGGTGGTGGCGGAGTGCCGCCAGAAAGCGCAGCGCCGGCTCGTAAAGAGGGGCGCGGTCGTGGCCGAGCGTGGCGAAGCGGCTGGCCTCGGCATAGGGGCCGCAGCGCAGCGCGCCGGCAGGTGGAGCGCCCATGGCCGCCGTGCCGCCCTGGGACACGTCGGCAGCGCCGAACTGGGCGACGCGCCCGGCAGCCTCGGTAGCCATAAGGTCGCCCAGGATCCACCCCTACGTGCTCGTGGCCGCGGCGGGCGCCAGGAGCAGGATCGACTGCGACTTGGCCGCAAACCGCCACGTGGGCGGTGGAGCCGTCTCCAGACTGGCGGCGAAGGCTTGGCACCCCTTGCGGATCCAGTCCTCGGATTCGGGATCGGCGATGTCGAACCTGGCCGTCAGCTCGGGCGGGCTATCGTCGAGCTCCCAGTCTTCCGGCCCGGGCGCGAGCATCACTCGGACCTGTGCCGGATCGAGACCGAGCCAGCCGCCCTCCGCGACGAGGCAGCTTCGCCATGGACTGAGGGTCGCGCGTAGCTCGCTCAGGGTGGTGCGCAGGCTGGCCGTGCCCTGCTCGGGCGGGCTTTCGCTCCAGAGCTTGTCTTGCACCGAGGCGCGCGGCCGCCGGTGGTCGGGTGCGATGCCGGGCAGGAGCAGCAACGCCACCGCCTTGGCCGGGCGAATGTGCGGCGGCCGCCCGCTCGCGTGCAATCGAACAGGGGCCGCCAGCCCCAGCTCCAGCAACGGCCGTTGCATTGGCGCTGCCTTTCGGCGCGACGGTGAAACTGGCCCATGATACTCTAAATCATATTTCGTTCGATGTCTGGCTTTCCCCAAAGCAATTCGTCCATCACGTGCGCTGATGCTTCGCCGCGACTATTGGCTTCGGGCGCAGGACAGAAGGAGCGGCCGGTCCCGCTCGCCAATGTCGCGAGTGTCGCCAAAGTGGCGAACGTAGCCAATGTCGCCAATGTGGCCAATGTTGCGAACGTGGCGAACGTCGCCGCCGGCGGCGGCATGGCTGCGGAAGCTGCGCTGGCGACCGCCCGCGGCGCCCTGCTCAGGGTCGAGGCGGTCACGGCCGACGCCACACCAGAGCGGCTCGCGGCCACGGGCACGCTCCTCGACCGGCTGGAACGGCTCGACGACGAGTGGCGCGGGGCGGTGCTGCTGCGGCGGCTGCTCTCGACCCTGCTGCTGCTCGGTCTCGCACAGAGCGTCGCCGCCACGGTGGCCCGGGAGCTGAAGATCGCTTTCGACCTGCCGCGGCCGATCGAGCTCGCCAGTCGCCTGCAGCCGGTGATCGCGATGCCGACCCATGGTATCTGGCCGAGCGGCCACGCCACCGGCGCCTACTGCCTTGCGGTGCTGCTAGCCGGGCTGAGCGACGGGGCAGTGGCCGGCGCTTCGCCGACGCCGCACGGATCGCCGTCAACCGCGCCGTGGCCGCCCTGCACTACCCGGTCGCCAGTGCCGCCGGAGACCTGCTCGGTCTCGCACTGGACGAGCATCTGACGGCGCTGTGCGAGGGCGGCACCCTTCGACTGCAGCGGTTCGAAGGGGCCGCTTTTCGTGGCGATTTCCACCATGCGGTGGTCGACGCCCTGCTGGCCGCCGGCGACGTCCCCGCCGCCGCGCCGTTGGTCCCAGGGCCCGATCCGCTGCTGGCTGCGATTTGGGCCCGCGCCCGGGCCGAGTGGCGGGACGGCTGATGCGTTGGAGCGGGCCGCGCGCGTGACCGGTGCTGGTGCGCCGACGCCGGTCGGGCTGCTGCGCACGGTGCCGGCGGACGAGGAACCACTTCGGGTCGATCCGCTGCCGCCTGCCGGCGACCGGGCTGCCAGCCTGCCGACGCTGCTCGGCCCCGACGAGGTGGCGGTGCCGATCCTCCTGCCGCCGGACGTGACCAACCCGGCACTGGCAAGCGCCAGCCGCGGCGGCGGCCTGCATCTCGACGACCCACCCCTGTGGCCGGACACGGTGTTCGTCACTGTCCTCGACGCGGCAATCGCCTTCGCCCACGATCGCCTTTACCGGCGTGTCGACGGGCGGTTGGCGGACGCGGACCGACCGGCTGTGGCTGCAGGGGGCGGCGTTCGCCGATCCGGCCGGTGCGCTGCCCTACGGCCGCGACTTCGACGCCGCCGTGATCGACGCATTGTTCGCGGCGCACGCCCGCGGCGCGGGCATCGACGAGGAGGCGCTCGACCGGGACCCGCGGCGCGGGCTGGTGCGCGCCGACGGCGCGCCGCGCCGGGGCGTGCTGCGGCAGGCGAGCCACGGCACGGCGGTGCTCGACCTCGCGGCCGGCCTTGCGGCCGCCGATCTGACGGGCGACCGGCGTGTCGCTCCGCCCTGCAGTTCGTCGTACCCACCGGCGACCATCGCCTCACCCGTAGCCGGGCGGTGCTCGATGCCCGGCACGGTGCCCACGTGGCCCTGGGCTGGCGCATCCCGCAGGACGACGGCAAGGCGAATTTCGTCGAGCTATGGGGACCGAAGGCCGAGCGGCCGCCGGCCACCACGGCGCTACGCGCCCTGCTCACCCCGCCCGGTGGCGGGCCATCCACCGGCCACGACGCACCGCCTTCGACGCCCTGCACGACCTCGTCGACAGCAAGCGCCTGCTCGCACGTGTCTACCACCGCTGGGTGCCGCAGGCCCCGGAGTGCAGCGACGCTGGCGAGTCCGGGCGCGCCCGGATCAGCGTCTGACGCCACCCACCGTCTCGGTCGACGGCAAGGCGGGCGTGGCGCTGCCGGGGCGCCGCTCGCCGTCGACGTCTTCGTCCAGCGCCACGAAAGCCTGCCCGAACATAGCAGCGGCGACCACCAGTCGCAGGTTGCGCATCCGGCCTATCGGGCGCACGATCCGGCGGGCGCGCAAAATCAGCATCTTCGCCACCGGGGGGACCGCCATGACCGTCGGTGGCCGCTATGCCGGGACCGACTGGGAGGTGCCGTATTCCGGTCTGCCGCGGGCAGGCCACCCGTCGCGACCCGATGCTCTCCTGCCGGACGAGCGCACGCGCAGCAGGGCGCGGTTCACCGCCGCCGGCACCAGCCTGGCGGCTGCGGCCGTCACTGGGATCGTCGCCCGGCTGCTGATCGCGGAGCCCCTGGCCTCACCCGTGGCTTGCGTCTTAGCAGTGGAGCGCTGTCGCCTCGACTGAGCCGCCGCTACTCGATATCCTCGAGCTCGTCGTGGATCGCGGCGATGAGTTCCTGGCGGCGCAACGCCGGTGCGCCCAGCCGGTCGGCCATCGCCAGCGCCAGGAGCCGGAGCATGCTGGTCGCGGTCGTGTGCGAGACGCCGAGCCCGTTGCCGGCGAGATCCGCACCCATGACGTGGCAACAGATCGGCAGAGCACCCAGCCTGGCAAAGCGCTCGCGGCTGGTGGGGTCGGTCACGGCCACGATCTCGACCCGGCTGGTCCGCGCCCAGCAGAGAATAGCGCGGAGCGGCCGCTGCGCCGGGCGGAAGGCGGTGACGAGCAGCGCGTCGCGCGGCCCGAGCATCGCCAGGTCCTCGGCCCAGCCGCCGGCCCGCCCGGCCAGCAGGTGCACCTCGGGTCTGAGCCGGCTGATGAGTTGGCGGGCGTGGCGGGCGAGGCCGTCCTCGAGCCCGAGGCCCAGGACCCAGAGCTTGGGCGCCTGGACGAGCTTCCGCGCCGCCTCGGCGAGCCGGTCGGAGGCCAGCTCCTCGAAGGTGCGGGTCAGGTTGGCGAGCTCGGCCTGGAGGTGGTCCGCGGCAAGGCTCGCCGGCCGCTTGCGGCCGATCGGCACCGCCGTGTGGTGGACCGGGGCGGTGCGATTGCGCTCCTCCCGCGCCTGCAGGCGGACCTCGGTGAAGTCGGCGTAGCCGAGGCTCTTGAAGAGCCGGGCGGCGGTCGTCTTCGAGACCCCCGCCATGGCGGCGAGCTCTGTCGCCGAGTGGATCAGCACGTCGTCGGTACGCTCCACCAGCAGCGATGCCAGCTTCTGCTCGCTCGGGGAGAGCTGCTCGAAGCGGTCCTGGATGCGCAACGCCAGCCTCGCCGCCAAGTGCCGTTCTCCCGCGCTTCAGAAACGATCGTTTCCGTATTGCCAATATCGGGAACAGATGTCACCGTCCGATCCGACACCCTGCTGCCGGACGAGAAAGAGCCTCAGCCCGATGACCGCAACCAGGATCGTGCGCGAGCGCATCTGGAGCCGCCTCAAGGCCGTGGCGCTGCCGGATTCCCGCTTCCACCTCGACTTCGCCAGCGTGATCCCGGACTTTCAGGGCAGCGATGTCGCCGCCAGCCGGATCAACGCGCTGTCGGTCTATCGGGACGCGGCCTACGCCTTCGTCACCCCCGACAACTGCCTCACTGAGTTTCGGCGGCAGGTGCTCGAGGCCGGCAAGACCATGGTCGTCTCGACCTACGGCATCTATCGCGGCTTCTTCCTGCTCGAGCCCGGCATGGTGCCCTCGGGCCAGGCCCGCTTCGCCGCCTGGCTCGACGGGCTCGAGTATTTCGGCCGGCCGATCACGCTCGAGGAGATCGCGCGGCGCGGCCGCTTCGATCTCATGGTCACCGGCGCGTCGGCGGTGTCGCTCGACGGGGTCCGTTTCGGCAAGGGCCACGGCTTCTTCGACCTCGAATGGGGGATGTTCACCGATCTCGGTCTCGCCGACGAGCGGACGCCGGTCGTGGCCTGCGTGCACGACGTCCAGGTGGTCGAGGACAAGCTCTACCCGAGCCCGACCGACATCCTGGTCGACCTGATCGCCACGCCCACTCGCCTGATCGAGGTGAACCGGACCGCCCCCCGGCCGCGCGGGGTCAAGTGGGAGCTGCTCGAGCCCGAGCAGATCGCCGCCACCCCGCCGCTGCAGGAACTGCAGAAGATGCGCGGCCTCGAGGCCCGCGGCTGATCGTCGATCCACCCAACGCCAGGAGAGCCCAGATGCGCCTCGCCCCGACCCGCCGCTCCTTCATGGCCGGCTCCATGGCCACCGCCGGCCTCGCCCTCGGCCCTGCACGCCGGGCCTTCGCCAAATCGCCGCTGACCATGCAGGCGGCCTGGATCAACGACGCCGAGTTCATGGGCTACTTCATCGCCCTCGACGAGGGCTGGTACGAGGAGGTCGGGCTCGACCTCACCTACCTGCCGGGCGGCCCCGACGTGATCCCGGAAAGCTCGCTCCTGGCCGGCCGCGCCGATCTGGCGCTGACCACGCCGGACACGACGATCAAGGCGATCGTCGACCAGGGGGCGCCCTTCAAGATCATCGGGGCACAGTACCAAAAGAACCCGATCGGCGTGGTCAGCCTGGTCGAGAACGGCATCAACGGGCCCAGGGACCTGATCGGCCGGACGCTCGCGGTCCCGCCGGTCAACACCATCTCGGTCGAGGCGATGCTCAAGCTCAACGACATCGACCCCGGCGACGTGCGCATCGTGCCCTATGCCTACGATCCCACCCCGCTGATCTCGGGCGAGATCGACGCCTCGATCGATTTCACCACCAACGTGCCCTACACGATCGAGCAGGCCGGCAAGGCCGCGACCTCGTTCCTGCTCTTCGACCACGGCTTCACCATCTACAACGACACCGTCGTGGTCATGGAGGAGACCCTGGCGACCAAGCGGGCCGAGCTCGTCGCCTGGCTGCGGGCCAGCCGTCGCGGCTGGGTCGAGAACTTCGTCGATCCCACCGCTTGGCCGCCGCGCTTCGCCGACACCTGGTTCCAGGGCACCGGCCGGACCATCGCCAACGAGATCTTCTTCAACGAGGCGCAGCAGCCGCTGATGGAACACGCCGACGGCTTCTTCGCCATGACCGAGGAGGCCATCGCGGCCAATCTCCAGGCGCTGGCCGAGATCGGCATCGAGGGCAGCCGGGAGATGTTCGACACCACACTGCTCGAGGAGATCTGAGCCCTGATGCGGCCGCCGCGCGATCTCGCCGTCGCCGGCGTCTCCAAGGCCTTCACCACGCGCGGCAGCCGCCTCCTCGTCCTCGACGGCATCGACCTCGCCTGCCCGGCCGGCAGCTTCACGGCACTCATCGGCCCCTCGGGCTGCGGCAAGTCCACGCTCTTGCGGATCGCCACCGGGCTGGAGACGGCGGATGGCGGCAGCGTCATGCTCGGCGGCGAGCCGGCCGCCGTCGTCGCCGGCAAGGGAGAGCTGGGGGTCGCCTTCCAGGACCCGGCCCTCCTGCCCTGGCGCTCGGTCACCGACAACATCGCCCTGCCGCTCGACATCCTCGGTCGCAGCGGCCGCCAGGCGGCGGGGCGGATCGCCGAGCTCGTCCGCCTGGTCGGTCTCGACGGCTTCGCCGACGCCCTGCCGGGTGAGCTCTCGGGTGGCATGCGCCAGCGGGTCGCCATCGCAAGGGCCCTGGTGACCGAGCCGCGCATCCTCTTCCTCGACGAGCCCTTCGGTGCGCTCGACCAGATCCTGCGCCGGCAGATGAACATCGAGCTGCAGCGGATCTGGCAGGCGCAGCGGACGACGACGCTGCTCGTCACCCACGGCATCGACGAGGCCGTATTCCTCGCCGACCGGGTGGTCGTGATGGCCGCCAATCCCGGCCGGATCGCGGCATTGGTCGACGTGCCCTTCGCCCATCCCCGGCCGCCCGAGCTGTTCCGCGACGGGGCTTTCCACCGGCTCGCCGACGAGGTGGCGGGCCTCCTGCACGGCACGGGTGCGGGCTGAGATGCGGCCGTTGGCACGGCTCGTGCTGGTCCTGGCCGCGCTGGAGCTCGCGGGCCGTCTCCGCCTCGTGGCCGGCGGTGCGCTGCCCGCACCCAGTTCGGTGCTGGTGCAGTTCTGGGCCGACCGCGCCGACTACCCCCTGCATGTCTGGGCGACCCTGCAGGCGGCATTCGCGGGCTTCGCCATCGGCAACGTCATCGCGATCGCGGCCGCCCTCCTCTTCACCCTCGTGCCGCTGACCGCCCGGCTCGCCCGCGGCATCAACGTGGCCCTCTTCGCGCTCCCGCCGATCGCCATCGTCCCGGTCCTGGTCATCGCCTTCGAGGGCCTGACGCCGAAGATCATCCTGGCCGCCATCGCCGTCTACTTCCCGACCATGACCGCCATGCTGGTGGGCCTGCAGGCGGTCGACCCACGGGCCGTCGACATCGTCCGCGCCTATGGCGGCAGCGCCTTCACCGTTCTCCGCCGGGTGCGGCTGCGCTCGAGCCTGCCGGCACTCCTGGGCGGGCTCAGGATCGCCGCCCCCAACGCGGTCCTGGGGGCGATCCTGGCCGAGTTCGGCAGCGGCGGCCGGCACGGGCTCGGCACCTACTTGTTGGGCTCGCTCGGCCAAGCCAACCCGGCCCGGCTCTGGGCGATCGGCCTCGTCGCCACGGCGATCGCCGGCCTCGCCTACGCCCTCTTCGCCGTGATGGCCGCCCGCGTGACCGGGGCCACAAGGGCCGTCACCATCGCCGCCGGTGCCACGCCCGCGGCCGCACCCGGCCGTGGTCCGGGCGACCTCGTGATCGGACTCTTGGCGCTGGCCTTGCCCTTTCTCGCCTGGTGGGGGGTGTTGCAGCTCATCGGCCTCTCGCCCATCGTCGCCAAGACGCCCTGGGGGGTGGTCGACTACCTCTTCCTGGCGCGCAACGCCGAGAGCGCCCAGGCGCGGCTGCTCGCGGCCCTGGCCGAGACCCTGCCGATCACCGTGCTGGGCATGGCGGCGGGGTTGCTGTTCGCCCTCGTCCTCGGTTGCCTCGGCGAGTTGCGCCCGGCGATCGCCCGGGGGTTCGTGCCGGTGGCCCTGGTGACGCAGACCATGCCGCTCGTGGCGCTCACCCCGCTCCTCGTTCTGCTGCTCGGCCGCGGCCCCGCTGTCACCATCGCCATCACCGTCTCGGTGACGTTCTTCCCGGCCTATGTCACCATCGCTCAGGGGCTCGCGATGGTGCCGCGCGCCGCCTTCGATCTCGGCCGGGTCTATGGGGCGAGCTGGCACCAGCAGCTCCGCTACGTTGCCCTGCCCGCTGCCACCCCCTACCTCTTCGCCGCCGCCCGGCTGGCCGTGCCGCGCGCCCTACTGGGGGTGATGATCGCCGAATGGCTGGCCACCGGCCGCGGCCTCGGCAACCTGCTCAACCAGTCGCGCGGCTATCTCGACTACGGGATGATCTGGACCGTGGCGCTCGTCTCGGTGCTGATCGCCGTGGCCCTGCACCAGCTCGTGCTCGTGGTCGAGGCGCGGGTGCTGCGGCGGATGGGTGCCAGGGTCGGCGTCGGCTGACCGGAAGGGATCGAGCGCCGCGGGAAAGGCTGGCTGGGGCGGTAGGATTCGAACCCACGAATGCCGGTACCAAAAACCGGTGCCTTACCACTTGGCGACGCCCCAAGCCTGAGCGTTGATTTACGCCGTGGCCGCGCTCGTGGCAACCGGCGCGGCATCGCCGATCGCGAGGCCGAGGGCGGCGGCGGCCGAGCCGCCGTTCTGCGCGATCTCGAGGAGCCCGGCGGAGTTCTCGTACCAGAAGAGGGTGCCGGGCGGGACGTCGCCGAACACGCGGGCGTGGCGGATGCGCTGCTCGCCCTGCATCAGGACCGTGCCCGGCGCCACGGTCGCGGCCCGGCGGCCGGTGACCAGATTGCCGAAGCCGTCGACGTGGACGATGCGGTCGAGGTCGTCCGGCCAGTCCGGGAAGCGGGTGGGCTCCGTGGCCCTGAGGCCGGCGGACTGGGCGACGCCCTGGCCGGCGAAATGGCCGGGGGCCTGTCCTGCGACCTGGCCGGGGACACGGCCGGCGGGATTGCCGGCGGCGAGGCGGCCGGCCATCGGGGCGAAGATGTCGCGGCCGTGAAAGCTCTCGGACAGCTCCTTCGGCCGATAGGTGATCGCGAAGGTGGCGGCCTTGGGCTCGCGGCGGAGGATCAGCTCGAACAGGCCGTTGTCGGGCCCGACGAACCAGGTCTGGTCGACGCGGACCGCCACCGGCGCGCGCGCGGTGCCGACCCCGGGGTCGACCACCGCGATGACCACGTCGCCGCGCCACAGCCGGCGGCTGTAGGCGGCCAGCAGGTAGGCCGCGAGGTCCGGACGGCAGGCCGGGGCGTCGACCATGAGGTCGACATAGGGCACGTCGGGGGCGAGCCTGAGGGCGGCCGCGCGCATCTCGCCGAGATAGGGTCCCGGAAAGCCGAAATCGGTGAAGGCGAGGATCATCGGCAGCAGCCTTTCAGTGGGGGGAGCCCGGCGCCGTGCAGCTCCGGCACCACCAGCCGGGCTCGGCGGCAGTGATCGCGGCCGCAGCGGCCGCGGCCCGCGCCGGATCGGCGAAGAGGCCGAAGCAGGTCGCACCGGAGCCCGACATGCGGGCGAGCAGGCAGTCCTCGATGGCGCGCAGGCGCTCCAGCACCTCACCGATCGCCGGCGCCAGGGTGAGCGCCGCGGGCTCGAGCTCGTTGCGGCTCGCTTGCAGCCAGACGGCGAAGCGGGCGAGTGAGGGATGCGCCGGCAGCACCGGCCGTCGGAACGCCAGGGTCGGCAGCTCGAGCGCCCGGAAGACCGCGGCGGTGGCCACGGCGACGCCCGGATTGACGAGCACCAGCGGCAGGTCGGGCAGGCCGCGGACCGGGTCGAGCCGCTCGCCGATGCCGCGCAGCCGGGCGGGCCGACCGTAGACGCAGACCGGCACGTCGGCACCGAGGGCGAGGCCCAGCGCGCGCAGCCGCTCGGCCGGCCAGTCGAGGCCCCAGAGCCGGGCGAGGCCGCGCAGCGTCGCCGCCGCATCGGCCGAGCCGCCGCCGATGCCGCTGGCCACCGGCAGGTTCTTCTCGAGCGTGATCCGCACCCGGGGCTCGACCCCGGCGGCGGCCGCGAGCCGCTGCGTTGCCCGGAGCACGAGGTTGTCGGCCGCATCCGCGAGCGCCGCCGCGAACGGTCCCTCGAGCACCAGCTCCAGCGCCGCCGCCGGGGCGAAGGTCAGACGATCGCCCCGGTCGGCGAAGACGACGATGCTGTCGAGCTCGTGGTAGCCGGCGGCGGTCCGAGCGGTGACCAGAAGGTCGAGATTGAGCTTGGCCGGCGCCAGCTCGACGATGGCAGCGGCCTCAGTCACGGCAGCGCTTCGCAGTCGTCGCCATGCCGCCCGGGCCGCGCGCTAGCCCCGGTCGGGGGCGATCTCGGAGGGCTGGAGACCGCGCTCCAGCTTCCGCTCGATGAGCACCACCTGGTCGTCCTCCGGCTCGAAGGTCAGCGCCCGCTGCCACTGGAAGCGGGCCTCGCGGTGCCGGCCGACCTGCCAGTAGGCGTCGCCCAGATGGTCGTTGATCACCGGATCGTCGGGGCGCAGCTCGACCGCGCGCTCGAGATAGCTCACCGCCTCGTCGAACCGCTCCAGCCGGTAGTAGGCCCAGCCGAGGCTGTCGACGATGTAGCCGTCGTCGGGGCGGAGCTCGACCGCCCGGCGCAGCATCGCCTCGGCCTCGACGAGGTTCATCCCCTGGTCGACCCAGCTGTAGCCGAGATAGTTGAGCACCAGCGGCTGCTCGGGCTGCAGCTCGAGCGCGGCCCGGAAATCCGCCTCCGCCTCCGGCCAGCGCTGCGTGCGCTCGCGGGTGATGCCGCGCGAGTAGAGCAGCGGCCAGTGGCCGACCGTCACCTCCGGCAGCCGCTGCAGCGCCTGGTCGTACGCCCGCTCGGCCTCGGCGTAGCGCTCCTGGCGCCGGTAGATGTCGCCCTGGGTGACCAGCGCGTCGATCCGCTCCGGCCGCTCCCGTGCCATGGTCTCGAGCTCCGCCACGGCCTCGCCCTGGCGGTCGAGGTCCGCCAGGGCCTGGGTGCGCAGCAGCCGCGCCTCCCAGGCGTGCACGGCATCCGCCGAGACATCGGCGAGCGCCAGCACCGCCTCGTCCGGGTTGCCCTGGCCGAGATTGATCTCGGCGATCAGGAGGGCGACATCGCCCTGCCCCGGCGCCAGATAGCCGGCAAGCCGGGCGAGGACCAGGGCCTGCGGCCGCGCGCCCTGCTCGTCGAGTGCGGTGGCCAAGCTCAAGAGCGCATCGGCCATGCCCGTTGCCGGGTCGGTGGCCGGCAGGGCCGGGAGACCGCCGGCCTCGAGCTGCTCGAGCGCCGTCTCCAGCACCACGTCGCCGGAGCCCAGGGCGAGCTGCCCGCGCAAGACCTCGGCGGCGGTGTCGCGATCGCCGGCCATCGCCTCCATCGCGGCCAGCGCCGTCACCAGCCGCACCGGATTGAGGCTGTCGAGGTCGACCAGCTCGCGCATCGCCGCCGCGGCCTCGTCCAGGCGGTCGGTGAGCGCCAGGAGCAGGGCCGCGTGGTAGCGCTGGATGCGCTCGAGCCCGTCGGCCGGTCGCGTCTCGCTCAGGCTGGCCAGGGCCTGCGCCTCGTCGCCGCTGCCGAGCGCGATCCAGCCGGCGAAGATCGGGCGGGCCAGGGCGACCAGCTCGCGCTCGCCGATGCCGCCGAGCTCGGTCTCGGCGGCGGCGAACGCGCCGGCGCGGACGTGCCGTGCAGCGAGCAGCAGTCGCGCCTCGCCGAAGGTCGGGTCGATGGCGACCAGCGTCTCGGCCAGCGCCAGCGCCTCGGCGTAGTCGCCGACGCTCAGCCGCAGCACGAAGACCTGGCGGCGCAGCTCGAAATTGTCCGGATCGCGCGCCAGGGCGTTGGCGAAGTTCTCGGCGGCGAGGCGCAGATCGCCGTCGTCGAGGGCGATCCGTCCGGCGAGATAGCTCGCCGCCAAGCTGTCGCCGCCGCCCGACGGGTCGAGCGGCTGGCCGGCGATGCGCAGGGCGTCGCCGTCGTAGCCGGCCATCGACGAGGAGCCGGCCGCCGGCCTGGGCAGGTCGGCACAGGCCGCGGTGAGGACGGCGAGCAGGGCCGCGGTAAGGCGCAGTCGCGAGGCGCGAGGCCGACAACTCGCCGCAGGCCGACCGGTCATAAAGCGCTCCAACTCGCCGGATATCCACGAAAAGTCACGCCCCGCCTCCACCTGCCACGGGGCGGGCGCACGGCCGGGGCCGGGTGCAAGCGACTTGACGATCTGCGGCAGCCGCGTCACAAGCAAGTGGAATTTCGCGCGGCGCACAGACCCCAGCGCGAGCCCAATGACATTTCGGAGCGCACCCGATGCTCAAGACATCGCAGAGCAAGAACGATCCCACCGCCCGTGGCCCAGCTCAACAGTTGAAGACCTTCGAAGGCAAGAAGGTGAAGCCCACGCTGTATGTCGGCACCGCCGTCGGCCATGGTCGGTACATAGCTGCCCAGGATGAGGGCGGCAAGCTGGTGCTCGACCGCGGCGGGAAGCCGGTCGCTTATCGCGACATCTGACGGGCGAGAGTTGCGACCGGGGTAGCGGCGCTTTTCGTCGCGCCTGCGGGCAAGGAGAGGCGGGGGCCGGTGACAAGGGCCCTTTGACGACGGTGTTCGTGAGGCACGCGTTCCGAGGTGCTCGGTCGCCAGGGTGCTAGCGCTCGTCCTTGACGATGCGGCAGGCCGCCCGGTGCCGGCGCCAGACGGGCAAGTCGAGATCGGAGTCGCATGAAAGCGGGCGAACCAACGCCACAGGACGGGACGAACGTCGCACTCGACGCGGTCGGCTCTCGGGCCCTCCTGGAATGGTACGGTCTCGCTGGCGTCGACGCCGCCGTGGACGATGCCCCGCTTGAGGCGTGGTCGCCGCCCCTCGCTGCGGTGCTGGATCGGCCGACCGAAAGGCCGACGGCCACCGTGGCTTCGTCCTCGACCGGGACGCCCGGCCTTCGCATGCAGCCGGCCGCCGCCGGCCGTCGGCCGGCGCTGCTGGTGCCGGAAGGGCGGCGTGTCGAGCACGCCCGCGACATCGCCGCGCGATGCGACAGCCTCGGCGAGCTCGAGGAAGCGCTCGCCGGTTTCGACGGCTGTACGCTGAAGGCTACCGCCAAGCAACTCTGCTTCGCCGACGGCAACCCGAATGCCCGGCTGATGCTGATCGGCGAGGCGCCCGGAGCGGAGGAGGACCGCCTGGGCAAGCCTTTCGTGGGGCCGAGCGGCCGGTTGCTCGACCGCATCCT
Source organism: uncultured Geminicoccaceae bacterium (assembly GCA_964460465.1). Lineage (GTDB taxonomy): Bacteria > Pseudomonadota > Alphaproteobacteria > Geminicoccales > Geminicoccaceae > SLRI01. Next base: position 132,132 of record CAYWSB010000002.1, read on the forward strand.
GGCCGAGATCGGGATCGACCGGGCGACGGCCTGGATCACCAACGTGATCTTCTGGCGGCCGCCCGGCAACCGCGCCCCCACGACCGGCGAGATCGCCGTTTGCCAGCCGTTCCTCGAGCGGCAAATCGAGCTTTTGGCCCCGCGCATCATCCTCTTCGTCGGCGGAATCGCCGCCAAGGCGCTGCTCGGCCGTGCGGAGGGGGTGACCAAGCTGCGCGGCCGCCCCTTCACCTACACCAGCACCGACGGCCGCGAGATCCCCTGTCTCGTGACCTTCCACCCCGCCTACCTGCTGCGCCAGCCGCTCAACAAGCGCTTCGTCTGGCGCGACATGCTGCAGCTCAGGGCAAGGCTCGACCAGCTGGAGGAGGCATGCGCCTGATCAGGGCCTTCGCCGCCCTCGGCTGCCTGGCCCTGGCGCTGCTGCCGGCGGTGCCGGGCCATGCCCAAATGGCCAGTGCTGCCGACGACGGCGCCCGGCAATACGCCAGGGTCGATCCCACGGCGCCGATCCGCACCGTCTTCGACAGCCTGCCCCGCCCGCTCTCCAGCGACGATGCGGCCCTTTACCGGCTGATCTTCGAGCTGCAGGACAACGGACGCTGGAGCGACGCCGACCGGCTGATCGGCCGGCTGCAGAGCCGGCTGCTGATGGGCCACGTCCTGGCCCAGCGCTTCCTCCACCCGACCGCCTACCGCTCGAGCTACCCGGAGCTGCGGGCTTGGCTCGAGCACTACGCCGACCACCCGCAGGCGACGACCATCCATCGCCTTGCCGAGCGGCGCCGGACCAAGGGATCGCCGCCGCCGCCCGAGCCAGTGGCCGGGTATCTCGGCGGCTCCGGCCAGGAGCTGCTGGAGGAGCTGCCGACCAGCTATGACGGACCGGCCGGCCGGCCGGCGGCGCAGAGCAGGGCCGTCGCTGACTGGCTGGCCGCCGTGCGCCGGCTGGTGGGACAGGGCCAGCCGACCCAGGCGACACGGCTGCTGCGCCACGACCATGCCCGCCACGCCGACGCGGTGGAGCAGGACCTGGCCCGCTGGTTCATTGCCCGCGGCTACCTCGTCCACCGCAAGGACCGCGAGGCGATGCAGCTCGCCAGTGCGGCGGCGGCGCGCTCCGGCCATGTCGAGCCGCGCATCCACTGGACGGCAGGGCTCGCGGCCTGGCGGGTGGGCGACATGCGACGGGCCGCGGGCCATTTCGCCGCCCTGGCCCGCGCGGACGGCGCCGCGGTGGAGGACGTCGCCGCCGGGGCGTTCTGGGCGGCCCGCGCGCATCTGCGGATCATGGAGCCGGCCCGCTACCGCGAGTTCCTCGAGATCGCCGCCGCGGCGACCGACGGCTTCTACGGCATCCTGGCGCAGCACGTGCTCGGCCGGCCCGTGGCGTTCGACTGGCACCAGACGCTGCGAGCCACCGACCATATGGGCGCTCTCTGGCGCATCGACGGGGCGCGCCGGGCGATGGCGCTGGGCCAGCTCGGGCGCCAAGACGCGGCGGATGCCGAGATCCGCAAGCTCGCCGCCCGCGCCAATCCCGGCCTGACCGAGGCGCTGGCGGCGCTCGCCGAGAGCCTGCGCCTGCCGGCGACCCAAATGCGGGTCGCCCAGCGCGCCCGGCTGCAGGACGGTCGGCGCCACGATGGTGCCCTCTACCCGATCGCGCCCTGGCAGCCCGAGGGCGGCTTCACCATCGACCGGGCACTGCTGTTTGCCATCATGCGGGCCGAGAGCGGCTTCGACAGCCTGGCCGAGAGCCACGCCGGCGCGCTGGGCGTGATGCAGATCCTGCCCAGCACGGCCGAGGCCATGTCCAAGCGCTCAGGCATTCCATTTCAGGGGCCTGCCAGCCTTCGTGATCCTGTGACCAACCTCACCTTCGGCCAGGCCTATGTCGAGCGGCTCCGGGACACCTGGTTCATCGGCGACAGCGTCATCCATATCGCCATCGCCTATAATGCCGGGCTCAAGCGGGCCGAGGAGTGGGCCGAGCGCTTCGCCGATATCGACGATCCGCTGCTGCTGATGGAGAGCATCCCGATCCCGGAGACGCGCCTCTACACCAAGAAGCTGCTGGGCAATCTCTGGGCCTACCGGATCAAGCTGAACCAGCCTGCACCGACGCTGGAAGCCCTGGCCGCCGGTGCCTGGCCGACCTACGTGGCGCTCGAGAGCGACGATCCCGGATCACGCCATGCCCGCGCGAATTGACGAGAGCGTCCCGTTCCAGCCGTTGCGGATCGCCGTGCTGACCGTCTCCGACAGCCGCGATCTCGCCTCCGACCGCTCGGGCGAGGTGCTCGTCGAGCGGATTCGGGCCGCCGGCCACGAGCTCGTCGACCGGCGGATCGTCAAGGACGAGCGGGCGCTGATCGAGGCGCAGCTCCGCGCCTGGATCGCCGATCCCGCGGTCGAGGTGGTGATCACCACGGGCGGTACCGGGGTCACCGGCCGCGACGTGACACCCGAGGCCCTGCACGCGGTGATCGAGAAGCACGTCCCCGGCTTCGGCGAGCTCTTCCGCTGGCAATCCTACGAGAAGATCGGCACCTCGACGCTGCAGTCGCGTGCCGACGCCGGGGTCGCCAAGGGCACCTATATCTTCGTCGTGCCGGGCTCGCCCGGTGCCTGCCGCGACGCCTGGGACGGCATCCTTGGCCACCAGCTCGACATCCGCCACAAGCCTTGCAACTTCGCCGAGCTGCTGCCCCGCCTGCGCGAGCACGAGGGGCGCTAGAGCATTTTCACGCTGACCGGAATCTTTTCCCGATTCTCATCTGCAACAG